>NZ_MKVS01000007.1:0-3067 GCF_001898925.1 Novosphingobium sp. 63-713 | reverse complement strand
AGCTTGAACTCGCGGCTGAACTTCCTTCGTTGCATCGATCACTCCGGTTGATGAAAACACCTTATCTCGGTGTCCATCAAACCGGCAGCAGGCCAGGGGGCCTTCTCTCTGCAATGGATTGAAAGCGCGGTGGGTCGATAGCCTGCCGCGCTTTTTTGCAGGTTGGGCGTATGGTCGTTCCGCCTGCCCACGCCTAAGGTGAACCCCGTAAGTTTCACCAAGGCCGATCAGACTTGCCGCGCGGATCACAGGAAAACCGGATCATGTTGAATATGAAAGCGCTCGCGCGCCTGGGCCTCTGGCCCTTGCTGGCCTTCACAACCTTCATGGCGCTTTCGCCCAAGCCGCCTGCCACGCCGCTCGACCAGATGGGCGACAAATTTACCCATATGACCGCCTTTGCCGTGCTGACGCTGGTGGCCCGGATCGGCTATCCCATGACCTCGTCCTTGCGGGTGCTGGAGCGTATGGCGCTGTTTGGCGCGCTGATCGAGGTATTTCAGGCGATCCCAAGCCTGCACCGCAATTGCGACTGGCGCGACTGGGTGGCTGATATGGTGGCAACGAGCGCGATGCTGGTGATCCATGGCATTGTGGCGGGGCGGCTGCGGCTTTCGTCCCGCGCATAAAAAAAGGGCGGGCCTTGCGGCGCCGCCCTTCTTCTTTTGCACTTCAGCGATCAGAAGAAGCCGAGCTTCTTCGGGCTGTAGCTCACCAGCAGGTTCTTGGTCTGCTGATAGTGGTCCAGCATCATGCGGTGGGTTTCGCGGCCAATGCCCGACTGCTTGTAGCCACCGAAGGCGGCGTGGGCAGGATAGGCGTGGTAGCAGTTGGTCCACACGCGGCCCGCCTGAATAGCGCGCCCAAAGCGGTAGCAAGTGTTGATGTCACGGCTCCACACGCCCGCGCCAAGACCGAACATCGTGTCATTGGCGATGGCAAGAGCTTCCTCAGGGGTCTTGAAGGTGGTGGTCGACACCACCGGCCCGAAGATTTCCTCCTGGAAGATGCGCATCTTGTTGTGGCCCTTGAACACGGTGGGCTTCACGTAATAGCCACCGGCCAGATCGCCGCCGAGCTGGCCCGCTTCACCGCCGATCAGGACTTCTGCGCCTTCATCACGGCCGATGCCGATATAGCGCAGGATCTTTTCCTGCTGCTCCTGGCTGGCCTGCGCGCCGATCATGGTGGCCATGTCGAGCGGGCTGCCCTGCACGATGGCTTCGACGCGCTTGAGGGCGCGTTCCATGAACTGGTCGTAGATCGATTCCTGAATGAGGGCGCGCGACGGGCAGGTGCAAACCTCGCCCTGATTGAGCGCGAACATCACGAAGCCTTCGATCGCCTTGTCGAAGAAGTCATCATCGGCGTTGCAGACGTCGGCGAAGAAGATGTTGGGCGACTTGCCGCCCAGTTCCAGCGTAACCGGGATCAGGTTTTCCGAAGCATACTGCATGATCAGGCGGCCGGTGCTGGTTTCACCGGTGAACGCGATCTTGGCAATGCGCTTGGACTGGGCCAGCGGCTTGCCGGCTTCGAGGCCGAAACCGTTGACGACATTGAGCACGCCGGCGGGCAGCACATCAGCGATCAGATCCATCAGGACGAGGATCGAGGCCGGGGTCTGCTCGGCAGGCTTGAGCACGATGCAGTTACCGGCGGCCAGTGCAGGCGCTACCTTCCATGCCGCCATCAGGAGCGGGAAGTTCCACGGAATGATCTGCCCCACAACGCCCAGCGGTTCGTGGAAGTGATAGGCGGCGGTGTCATGGTCGATCTCGCCGATGCTGCCTTCCTGAGCGCGGATGCAGCCTGCGAAATAGCGGAAATGGTCGATCGCGAGCGGAACGTCGGCGGCCATGGTTTCGCGGATCGGCTTACCATTGTCCCACGTCTCGGCGGTGGCGAGAAGGGCAAGGTTCTGCTCCATCACGTCGGCAACCTTGAGCAGGATGCGCGAACGTTCGGCAGGCGAGGTGCGGCCCCAGGCGTCCTTGGCGGCATGAGCGGCATCAAGCGCCAGTTCGATATCATCAGCGTCCGAACGGGCTACCTGACACACCACCTTGCCGTTGATCGGCGAGATATTGTCGAAATAGCGACCCGCGCGCGGGGCCACCCACTTGCCACCGATGAAATTTTCATACTTGGCGGGAAACGGCGCTACTGCGCCAAGGCGATCAGCCGATACGGCGTCCATCTTGCAAGCTCCTCTCGATTCACCAGCATCGGGCGCTGGGACTACGAGAAAGGTTTTCACCAATTGTCAGACAGACGAAATTGGCCATTGGGATAAGGGCCGCAAGATTGATGAAATTCCAAGGACTTCAGACGCAACAAACCCCTCAGGTTTTGCCCGAGGGGTTTGTTATGCGACCTTACAGGTCGCCATTATGAATGGGTTCGATCCAACCTTCACAACCGCAGACGATAATGCCTGGCGACGACCTACTCTTCCAACGCTTGAGCGTTAGTACCATTGGCGCGGTCAGGTTTCACGGCCGAGTTCGAGATGGGATCGGGTGGGGCACTGACGCTATGGTCACCAAGCAATATGGTCTGCGGTTGCTTAATCGGGTTTTTGATGCCGTGCTTTGCGCCAATCTTGCGATCAGACGCCAATCTTTCAGATGTATTCCGGCTCGAGCCATCGCCCTTGCCGTCGCACAGGTCTCGCGCTTCCCCTCGGGTAAGCGCAGGACTGATATTGACAGTGCAGGTTCTCAAGCATGAACAGAGTTATTAGGACCGGTTAGCTTCATGCGTTACCGCACTTCCACACCCGGCCTATCAACGTGATGGTCTATCACGACTCGATGAAGTCTTATCTTGAGGGAGGCTTCCCGCTTAGATGCTTTCAGCGGTTATCCCGTCCATGCATAGCTACCCTGCTGCGCTCCTGGCGGAACGACAGGTACACCAGAGGCATGTTCATCCCGGTCCTCTCGTACTAGGGACAACTCCTCTCAAACTTCGACGCCCACGGCAGATAGGGACCAAACTGTCTCGCGACGTTCTGAACCCAGCTCACGTACCACTTTAATTGGCGAACAGCCAAACCCTTGGG
>NZ_MKVS01000006.1:0-159808 GCF_001898925.1 Novosphingobium sp. 63-713 | reverse complement strand
TTGAACTCGCGGCTGAACTTCCTTCGTTGCATCGATCACTCCGGTTGATGAAAACACCTTATCTCGGTGTCCATCAAACCGGCAGCAGGCCAGTCCGCCCCGGGCGCATCGCGCGTCGCTTCAATCGCCTTGAGCAGCGCGAAACGGCATTGATACAGATACCCGACCATCGATGCCGTAGCATCGAACTTGTTGCCGCTTGCCATAGATTGGAGCCAATCCCCCACCTAAACCCCGAAACAATCCTACGTTTTTGATAGACTTGTTCAAGCACTAGCTTCAAGAAAAATACGATTCTCGGGTGCTACTTGGCGACCGGTTACGATTTCGAGTCCCCACGACGCTACCCTCAACTGTCGGGTTCTGGAAATAGCGCGCATTCGGGCCGCCGCAGCGGAATGTCCGGAATGTCCCGCGACGCCGCTTTCTGCTGCTGGCGGCACCCGACCAACTCAAGCCATTCGTCTGCATAAGAGCGAACGTCAGCCCCTGCCGAAATCTGCCGCAGGCATATGACGGTGCATACCGGCAAATGTTGCCTCCATTCTTGCCGTTTCATTGCCTGGATACGCTCGTCAAAACTTCCCATCCGTTCAGCGAGAACAGCGGTGTAGGAAGCAACGGGGTTTGTGACAGCCCCGTCGTCAACTCTGTGGCGCAGCGTTACCAAGATAGGCGGACGCTCAGGGCAGCGTTTATTCCCTCCCCAATATTGGTTTGGGTCCAGTATTTCGCATTGAACAGATTATTGACGTTGCCAGTGAAGGTCACCTTGCGCCCACTGACCAGCGTGTCCAACTGAAAGCCCGCATTGGCCGTGGTATAGGCTGGAACAAAGAGGCTATTGCTGTCGCTGGTTGGCGACTTGCCGGTATGGCGGACATTGCCGTGCAAACTGAGGCCGGGAATGGCCGGCAAATGATATTCGGCATTGCCGGTGAGTTGCCATTTCGCCGCGCCCGCCGGGATATTGCCGCGCAAATCCTCGTTACTGGCCGATACGTTGCGTATGCTCGGATCGAGATAGATTACTCCGGCCCCCAGCTTCAGATCATCGCTGAGCCGATATCTTCCAATCGCCTCGACTCCCTTGTAAAGCGTCAGGCCATCCTGCGTCAGACGTCGCGCGCCATCGACGACCTGATCGATCGTTGCGGCGCGCTCAATGCGGAAGCCCGCCAGGGTCAGGCTCAGCCGCTGATGTTCATATTTTGCGCCGATTTCATATTGGCGGCTGAGCGTCGCCTTCAGCACCTCACCTACATTGGCATACTCACCGCCAACCCGGCTGCCCGGCTCCATCGCCTCGACATAGCTGCCATAGATCGAGACATAAGGCTGAGGTTTGTAGATCAGCGCGAGCGTGGGCGTCACCGTCGAGGTACGATAGCCGGAGTCCACCGACGCATTCCCGTCGAGATCGAACAGTTTGTATTGCGTATAGCGCGCGCCGACCATGGCTTGCAGATGTTTACCAAGGTGTAGGGTGTCGCTCAGGAACATAGCTGTCTGCCTTTCCCTGCTCGGCCAGCCATTGGTTCCGAAGCTGATTGCGCGCGTCACGCGAAAAGGCTGATACTGATAGATATTGCCGTCAAAATCATTGCCCCAATAATAGTCCTTATCGTTATAGCCGAAGGCGCTATCCGTGATCTGGTACGACGCCCCTGCCACGATCTCATGCCGGATCGGGCCAGTTGCGAGTTCACCTTGCATCATCGCTTGAATGAAATGATTCTTGTCCAGTTCGGCGAAATTATAGGCATAGCCGTCATAGTTGCCGGCTTGGTTGCGCATGTAGACGAACATCTTGTTCGAGCGGTGAAACTTGCTGGTGTAACCATAGGTCAGGCGAGCAGACCAACCATCAGCAAAGGTCCAGTCCAGCCCGGTGGCCGTGGCCAGCGTCCGTCCCTTGTAATAGCTATTCGCGACATTGAGATTGCCATAGTCATAGGTCGGGCGGGGCAAGGCGGCCCCGACATAATTTGCCCAGTAGAACTGGAACGGCTCGTGTCGAAGATTGCTGTCTTCATAGGTAGCGGTGGCATACCATTTGAGGTCGGGGCCGAATGTATATTCGAGCGCCAGTGACCCAACCAGCCGGTTGACCCCGGACTGATTATAGGCGGTGCCCTTTTCTCCCGCCAGATTGACCCGATAGCCCAGCCTGCCATCTTGGGTCAGCGGCCCGCCAGCATCGGCCCGAACATAGAAGACGCTGTTGGTGCGATAGCCGATCTCGGTCGTCAACATCGGTTCGGCGGTCGGCCGCTTGCTGCGGTAGCTGATCACACCGCCTGGCGCTCCGAAGCCGTACATGAAGCCGGTCAGGCCCTTTAGGGCGGTGACGCTTTCAATCGGCTCAAGCGGGAAATCGCCGCCCCAGTAGAGCAGCAGCGGCACATCATCGATATAATAGTTGCGCACGCCCAGTCCCCGGATCTGGGTGCCCCACCAGTTTGTCGAACCGGACGGGGCGGAGGAAAAGACAGACGGATCATTGGCGAAGATCTGCGCGATGCTGTTGGCCTGACGTCGGGCGATATCCTCGGCGTCGATGACTGTCACCGAATAGGGTGTATCCAGCAAGGCTTTTGCGCCCAGAGCGCCGCCTTGGCTGACTTTGTTCTGGCCCTCGTCGGGCTTCAGGCCGGTGACGATGATCTCGGCATCGGAATGCCCAGCATCCTCGGTTGGATCGGCTTCCCGCGCAGAGGCGCCGGAACAAGCGGCTGCGCCGGTCAGCATCGTGCAGGCCAACAGCGACCGGACCAATTTACGCATCATGAAAGCTCCCCTGTTCATCACGGTCCGCCACTATTAATAACGCTATTGCGAGTCAATCGCATTTATGTTTATTGAGCCATGATTTTATCGAAGGGGCCAAGATGAAGCGTTTTAATGGAGTGATTGGCGCGTCGCTGAGTGCATCCTGCCTCGGGCTTTCAGCAATCGCGCACGCAGAGCAGGCAACGTCCGCCGATAATGTGCGGGACGATATCACCGTCGCTGGGATCAAGAGTGTGGATAGAGCGATGGCATCGAAAGCCGACATCCCGACGCTGGAAAAAGCGCAGGCGATCTCGATCGTCTCGCAGCAGACGCTGATCGACCGCGGCGTGATCCGCGCCAACGTCGCCACGGCCGACGCAGTGCTGCCCTATGTCTATGTGCTGACGGGCGAACAGCGCAGGCGCGGTGTCGAGGCGGAAATCGCCTGGCGCCCCGGCAACGGCGTACAACTGACGGCGGCCTACACCTATCTCGACGCCAAGGTGACCGCCGACAACCGCCTGCTCGTTGGTACGCGACTCGGCAGTGTACCGCGCCATATCGTCGATTTGTGGGCGCGCTATAAGGTTCCGTCGGGGCCGCTCGCCAATCTGGGCGCAGCGGCAGGACTTCATCATGAAAGCAACCGCGCGGCCAGCACGGCGTCAGCTCTCGCGGGAGCGAGGCAGCCCTTCATGCTCGACGGCTATGTGCTGGTGGATGGGACAATGTTCTACAGGTTCGACGACTGGTCGATCCAGGCGAATATCCGCAACATCTTCAACGAGCGTGATTTCCCCACCGCCTCCCTGACCCGTACAACGCCGTGCGAACCGCGGACCTTCATGGCCTCGCTCCAGCGGCATTTTTGACGCCATGGGCATTCACCCGAACAGAGCGGGCATCCGCCGTCACCGCCTGCACGTGTTTTCCCGTGCGATCGCCGCGATCCTCGGCGGCTATGTCGTCACTTCGCTCGCTGTCGCCTGTCTGGCCCGCCTTCTGCCCATGCGCGCGGCCGAGGCGAGCATTGCGGCCACACTGGTCTCGTTCGCAATCTATGCCGGCATCATCGTCACGGTCTTTTCTGCCAGGTCGATGCTGCGCGTCTGGATCAGCCTAGGCAGCGCGCTGCTATTGCTGGGCGCGGGACTGTATGTGTCCATCCTCACGGGAGAGCGGCTGTGAAGGAGAGTTTCCGACAGTCGATGGCGTGGCTCCATACATGGACCGGGCTGATGTTCGGCTGGCTGTTGTTCGCGATGTTCGTGACCGGCACGGCAGCCTATTTCCAGCAGGAAATCAGCCGCTGGATGCGGCCCGAACTGGTGACCACCGCAGATCCCGTCAGCGCCACGCAGGCCGCCATAGGCTATCTTCAGGCAAGACAACCGGACGCGAAAAGCTGGTTCATCACGCCGCCTACCGCGCGCAGCCCGGTCGCCGAGGTCTTCTGGCAACCTAAGGAGGTGGAGGCTCAGCAACCGACCCGGCGCAAGCGAGGGGAAACAAGCGCGACACTCGATGGGCATGGACATCCAGTGACAGTGCGAGAAACGCGCGGCGGCTTCTTTCTCTACCGCTTTCATTTCGACCTTCATTATATGCCGGTCATGTGGGCGCGCTATCTCGTTGGCGTGGCGGCAATGTTCATGCTGGTCGCTATCGTGTCGGGGATCGTCACACACAAAAAGATCTTCGCAGACTTCTTCATGTTGCGTTTCGGCAAGGGGCAGCGAAGCTGGTTGGACGCGCACATTGTCACGGCGGTTTTTGCTCTGCCCTTCTATCTGATGATCACCTATACCGGGCTGGTCACGCTGGCGACACAGTATATGCCTTGGGGCGTCATGGCGAACTATGCCTCTACGGACACATTCTTCGAGGAGCTGTTTCCCGGTCGTAAGGATGTGCCACGCAGCGGCGTCGCCGCACCTCTGGTCCCGATAAGCCCACTCATGGCGATGGCGAGCCGGTCATGGGACAACGCGGCGATCGGATTTGTCCAGATCGCCAATCCAGGCGACAGTACCGCCACCATCACCATTACCCGTGCCGCCGATACTGCCATCGGTGCGCGCGGTGAAAGCATGGTCTTTGCCGGACAGACCGGTACGCTGATGAACCGGCACGCGCCGGAGGGCGGCGCGCTGGCGACGCAAAGCGTCATGGTCGGGCTTCATGCCGGGCGCTATGCCGGCTGGGGCTTGCGCTGGCTCTATTTCCTCTCGGGCATGGGCGGGACGATCATGGTCGGCAGCGGGCTGGTGCTCTGGACCGTGAAGCGGCGGGCAAAACTTCCCGATCCGGCGCATCCCCATTTCGGATTTCGTCTGGTGGAGCGGCTCAACATCGCCGCGATCACCGGCCTTCCCGCAGGGCTGGCGGCCTACTTCCTGGCCAATCGCCTGCAGCCCACCACGATGCCAGATCGCGCGAATTGGGAAATCAACAGCCTGTTCCTGATATGGGGTGGCGTCCTGCTCTGGGCCTGCATCCGGTCCCAGCGGCGCGCATGGGTCGAAAGCCTGTCATTCGCTGCTAGCCTTTTCGCGGCCGTGCCAATTGTAAACGCTCTGACTGTTTCGCGTAACATGCTGACCGGTCTGATGACCGGGGACTGGCTGTTCGTCGCCTTCGACATGGTCATGTTGGTCGTGGCCCTTGCCTTCGGTTGGGCCGCGCGCAAAGCGGCACGCGCTACACCCAAAGCCGCGCGTGTAGCCCGCCAGGCGAGCAAGGAGCTGACCACGGTATGATCCATATATTGGCAATATGTGCCTCCATCCTGGGGTTCGGATGCCTTTGTGCCGCGATGGCTCGACATCAGAAGGATCTGCTGGGCCATACGCTGCCTTTCCCGCTGCAGCAGCAGCTTCGCAAGGCGGGCGTCGCCCTTTTGCTGGTCGCGCTGGCCATTGACATGACAGGCTTGGGCGCCGCCTATGGCGCGATTGCCTGGTTCGGCCATCTGACAATAGGTGATGTGATGGCGGTAGCCATTTTGAAATGGAAAACAGCCTAACGGAGCTGCCACTGTTTTTTGGCCCAATCCCCACTACTCGCTGAAGCGGGGCGGCAACCGCGGCAAGGCTACGGCTCAATTGAGCAGCATCCGCTTTCCCTTTTTCGTTTCGAAAGCGGCCAGTTCGGACCGGTCCGCGAGGGCTGCACGCAGGAGAGTAAGCTTTCGCGGCCCGACGGACGGCCGGTTTCGGCTTGCCCGAACGTTCCCAGTGGCGGAGGCGACCGGCAGGAAAGTCCCGAGACTGTGTAAAAACGCAGAAATCTGATATGGTTTTCTCGTGTTTCGGGAGGCTTTGAGATGGGCCGTTTCGTCCAGGCAGAAGACCGTCGGCAGGACTATCTTCTGCCACCATCGCTCGATGATTATGTGTCGGCGGACAACCCGGTTCGGGCAGTCGAGGCGTTCATCGATGCGCTGGATCTGAAGGCGCTGGAGTTCGCGGGCGTGACGCCGGCTGAGACAGGCCGTCCCGCCTATCATCCAGCGACGATGCTCAAAATCTATCTCTATGGCTATTTGAATCGGGTCCAGTCGAGCCGGCGGCTCGAGCGGGAAGCACAGCGCAACGTCGAATTAATGTGGCTGACGGGGCGGTTGGCGCCCAACTTCAAGACGATCGCCAACTTCCGCCAGACCAATGGCGCTGCGATCCGGTCTGTGTGCAGCCAGTTCATCGTCTTGTGCCGGCAATTGGGGCTGTTCACGCGGGCGGTCGTCGCGATCGATGGTAGCAAGATGAAGGCGGTCAACAACCGCGACAAGAACTACACGGCCGCGAAGGTAGCCTCGCGGATGAAGCAGGTGCAGGACAATATCAATCGGTATCTCGACGCGCTTGATCGTGCCGATCGCGACGAAAGCGACATTGCCGAGCCAAAGGCGAAGCGATTGACGGAGAAGATCGCCCGGCTGCGCGCACAGATGCGGGAGCTTGCCGCTCGTGAAGAGGAAGTTCGCAATGCGCCGGACCAGCAGGTGTCGCTGACGGATCCCGACGCACGTGCAATGACGAGCGCGGGTCGCGGCACGAGCATCGTCGGCTACAATCTGCAGGCAGCGGTTGATGCCGAGCATCATCTCATTGTTGCGCACGAGCTTTTGAATGTCGGGAATGACCGGGGACAGCTTTCTGTCATGGCGGCGAAAGCCAAGGATGCCATGGGCGTCGAGGCCTTGGATGCCATCGCCGACAAAGGCTACTTCAAAGGCGAGGATATCCGGACCTGCGAGGACATAGGCGTGACCGCCTTCGTGCCCAGGCCGCTGACCTCAGGGGCAAAGGCGCAAGGCCGCTTTGGCAAACCGGACTTCGTCTATCTGGAGCAGGAAAATGTCTATCGGTGCCCCGCGGGCGAAGATCTGATCTATCGTTATACCTCGGTCGAGGACGGCATGACGCTCCATAGCTACTGGAGCTCGAATTGCCAGACCTGCGCACTTCATGACCAATGCACGACCGGTAAGGAACGACGGGTCAGAAGATGGGAGCATGAAGCAGTCGTCGAGGCGATGGAGCGGCGCCTCGATCGTGCGCCAAAGGCGATGCGGATCCGCCGACAGACTGTTGAGCATCCCTTCGGCACACTGAAAGCCTGGATGGGCTCGACACATTTCCAAATGAAAACGCTCAAGCATGTCAGAACGGAGGCCAGCCTCCATATTCTGGCATATAACTTAGGCTGGTCGCCATCCTGGGCGTCCGGGCGATGATCGCAGCAACCCAGACCTGAGGGGCGGGGCTAACCTTCAGCGAGCTGCTCCAAAACCATGGGCCCGCACCGGCCAACCCGTTTTTACACGGCCTGTCCCAGGCCCAGACGTTCCCCAAGCCGAGACTCATGATAAACAAACGACCTGTGCCGATGACTCGATCTGGCCTAACGCATTGCGGTCGATAGGTTATGGTTCCGGCTTATCAGATCCCCCAATCCGCAGCATGGAACTCGAACCTGTCATTGGACGGGAAGGCCGCAATGGCGATCAGGCGATTGTTCTCGAACCGGAAATGCCAGCTTTTGCCCGGCTTTGGGCGGCGTTCGGCAAAGGCTACGGGGGCGAGAACCACGATATTGCATCGGCGCTGAGGATCGCGCGCAGATCTGGTGCGGATGATGGCGGTGCCGGCGCCGCGTGCCAAAGTGGCGAGATCCTGACAGGCGCGATAATCTTGGGCATCGGTCCATTGCGCCTCGTCCCTGTCAAAAGGCGGGCGGGTCAGGTCGAGGGCATGGTCGGTCTTTACTGTGGCGGTAAAGCTTGTCCGCTCCACAGTGGAGGACGGCGGCACAAAGCCGGGGGAGCGCGCGTAGAACAGCAATTGCCAATAGGCCGTTTCTGCAAGCGCGGTGGCCTCGCTTTCCGAGGCATAGAAAATGCCGGGGCGTTCATGCGCACGGCGAAACCGGCTGGCCTGTTTGTGGCCATAGCGGAAGGGGGCGGCCAGCAGATAGTCGAGGTGCCGCGCCGCTTCGGGCATGTTCGGCTTTACCGCCTCGACCAATTCCTCCAGCAGCGCCTGATCGGCCAGATTGGCGGCGAGGCGATTGGTGGAGATGCGGTGCTGTGCCTCCACCACGCGCCACACGCGGCCCGCGTAAGGCCGATGCTCAGACGCGAGCGCGGTAGAAGTCCACATAGTCACAGACCTCGATCAGGCCGCGCATGGTGTCGATGCGCTCGATCGGCTTGGCGCCAAGGTCGAGGTTCGTGGTCGTCAGCCAGCGTTTGACGGCGGCATCATCGCTCCCCAGCAGCGCGTCGAGGCTGCGGAACAGGCGCAGCAGGAACTGGGCTGCCTCGAACGACTTGCTGGCCGGATCGAGCAGAGTCTTGCTCGCCCGGAGGCGCGAGATCGTGGCGGGCGACAGGCCCAGGATTGCGCCGAGCTTGGCATTGCTGAGATTCCAAAACTCGGCAATGCGCGCGATGGCGGTGGTCAGGACCCGGTCGGTGTCGCTTCTGGTTACTGCCAAGGCCGTCATGGGGCGTCTCCGTTCATATGAGCAATATAGGGTTAATTAGCTCATTTGAATAGTCCGGGATTTTTCACCCGAATCGCCCGCGAATCGGGCAATTTTCAATGCGATTCCGCCTTTCGGATTCGAACCCTTTTTGAATTTCCTTTTGATGGTTCAGTTGATGGACCGAATTGCGAGTTCTGGGTAATGAGGAAGGAAATCAATGGGTAATCAGGGCAATTCGATTCCCGCTACCAACCTCACATCAACGCCATCCACACCATCAGCGAGCCAAGCGAGGCGATGGTGGTGATCAGGATCGTGGCTGAGGTCAGGGCGGCTTCGCGGCGGTAATATTCGGCGACCATGAAGGGGCCGGTGCCCGTCGGCAGGGCGGCCAGCAGAACGGCGGCATGGGTCAGGCCGGGGGTAAGGTGGAATACCTCGGTCGCCAGAAACCATGTCAGCGCGGGATGCAGGATCAGCTTGGCCAGGGTGAGCGCGCCGATGGCGCTCAATGGGGCGGATTCCTCGCGCTTTTCGGCCAGAAACAGGCCAAGGCCCACCAGCGCGCAGGGCGAGGCCGAGCCGCCCAGCAGTTTGAGAAATGCATTGACCGGCGCAGGCACGCCAAAGCCGGACACCAGAACGACCACCCCCAGCGCAGGCGCCACCAGCAAGGGGTTGCGCGCCAGCGAGAGCGCGACCTTGCGCGCCATATGCAGCGGATGGGCCTGCGCCTGAAGCCCGATTTCCAGCAGCACCAGCGCCAACGCAAACAGCACGCAGACCGTCAGGATCGAGGCGATCAGCGTGGGCGCCAGCGAGGACGGCCCCAGCACCGCCAGCAGCAGCGGAAAGCCGATGAAGCCGGTGTTGGCATAGCCCGCGTTCAGCCCGTCGATCGCCGCATCGGCCAGCGGCCGCCCCCGGCTCATGCTCACCCCCAGCGCGAGGGCAAAAACCGCTGCCCCGCCCAGCGCAAAGACCGCCATGAAGGCGGGCTGCCAGATGGTGGCGATTTTGGCATTGGCCACGATATCGAACAGCAGCGCGGGCAGCGCGAGATTGACGACATAGCGGTTGATCTCGCCGCTGGCCATCGGACCCATCATGCCGATGCGCCGCGCGCCCCATCCAGCCAGAATGAGCGCAAAGATCGGCAGGGTGATGCCAAGAATCGCAAGCATGAATCTATCCCAGAGTGCCGGTTTCATCGCCTGCGGGCGCAGGCGGACCGGCTGGGCCTCGCTGGCGCGCGGGCGCGGTAAAATCAAGACCTGGCAGCCTTTTTTCGGCGCGGCGCAGACGTTTTCAGCGCACCAAAGGGCAAAGCGAAAAGCCTTTACGCAACCGTTTGTTTACGTCATTTTAGGCAAGATCCCCCTAAACATCGATCATACCCTTGGGAGGGGGCCATCATGCCGTTTCTTCGCCAATTGATCGAATCGCGCAACGGGGCGCTTTCGCAACTGGCCGCGATTGCGGCCGACATGTTCGAGGTGCCCATCGCGCTGGTCAGCCTGCTCGACGGTGATCGACAGGTCTTTGTCGGCCGCCACGGGCTGGATGCCGAAGGCACGCCCATCGAGCAGTCCTTTTGCCGCCATGCCGTTGCGCAGGACGCCCCGATGGTGGTGCCCGATGCCGAACTGGACTCGCGTTTTTGCTTCAACGGGCTGGTCTGCGGCGCGCCGGGCATCCGCTTTTATGCAGGTGTGCCGCTGCGCGTGCGGGCGCGGCCGGGCGAGAATGTCACCGGCATCGGCGCCTTTTGCCTGATCGATACGGTGCCGCGCGAATTTTCGCCCGCCGATCTGGCGCGCCTGTCCAGTCTGGCCTGCGGGGTGGAGGCGATCCTGCAATCCATGGTGTCCAGCATGGCGATGGCGCAGGATGCCGCGCGCATCAACCGCCTTTATGCCGACCAGCAGCGCCTGCAGCGCCAGTTCCGTCAGGCCGAACTGATGGCCTCGATGGGTTCGTGGCGGCTTGATGCTCGGCTGCAGACCGTGACATGGTCCGAAGGCGTCTATGATATCCATGACCTGCCTCCCGGCGAGGGGATGGCGGTGGACGATGCGCTGTCCTATTATCCGCCGGCCGAACGCGAGCGGATCACCGCCCTCATCGAGCAGGCGATCAACACCGGCGCGGCCTATGATGTCGAGGTCGATCTGGTTTCGGCGCGCGGCGTGTGCAAAAGGGTGCGCGCGATCGGCGAGCCCGAGCTGGAAAACGGGCGCGTCATCGGGCTGATCGGCGTGTTTCACGATGTGACCGAGCGGCACGAATTGTTTGTCGAGCTGGACCGCCGCGCCAACACCGACGAAGTGACTCATGTGGCCAGCCGCCATGCCTTTGTCACCCATGTCGACGAATGCGTGGAGCGCGCCCAGCAGCGCGGCGAGCGCATGGCGCTGATGCTGATCGATCTGGACAATTTCAAGCAGGTGAATGACACATTCGGCCATGGCGCGGGCGATGATATCCTGCGCAAGGTGGCCACAGAGCTGCGCTCGCCATGGCTGGGGGGCAGTCTGGCGGCGCGGCTGGGAGGCGATGAATTCGCGCTGGTCATCACCGATCAGGCGATGATCGCCCAATTGCCCCGCGTGGCGGAAAATCTGCTGCGGGTGCTGCGTTTCCCGGTCGGGCGGGGCAAGGACCCGCTGATGGTTTCGGCCACGATCGGGGTGGTCGAACTGCGCGGGGCCGATGATTGCCGCCACGATCTGTTGCAACGGGCCGACCGCGCGCTCTACAGTGCCAAGCGCAAGGAGCGCGGCACATGCGAGGTGGAATGGTCGGACAAGGTGGAGCGGCAGGTGCTGCGCGTGGCGGGGTAAAGGACGCGCTGGTGATCCGCCCGTTGACGGGGGATGAGATCGGCGCGGCCATGGGCGATCTGGCGGCTTTGCGCATCGCGGTCTTTGCCGCATGGCCCTATCTCTATGACGGCAACGCGGATTATGAGGCCGAATATCTGCGTGAATTCCTGAGCGCGCGCGATGCCGTGCTGGTGGCCGCGATAGATGGCGCTGAGGATGGGGCGCGGATCGTGGGCGCGGCCACGGCCAGCCCGATGGCGGCGCAAAAGCCCGAATTTCGCGCGCCTTTTGCGGCGCGGGGCATGGACACATCGCGCCTGTTCTATTTTGGCGAAAGCGTGCTTTTGCCGTCCTATCGCGGGCGCGGCGCGGGCCACGCCTTTTTCGACCACCGCGAGGCGCAGGCGCGGCGGTGCGGCGCCGATGCGGCCTGTTTTGCCGCCGTGATCCGCCCCGAAGACCATCCCGCGCGGCCCGGAGATTACCGCCCGCTCGATGGCTTCTGGCGCGCGCGCGGCTATGCGCCGATCCCCGATTTTATCACCCATCTGGCGTGGAAAGAGCACGGCGAGGCGCAGGAAAGCCCCAAGCCGCTGCAATATTGGCACAAGGTTCTCGATTAAGCCTGCCCGTTAAGCTCTGAGCCGTTCAAACGCCCTTTCGCGCATGGCATGGACCGTGCTGTGCCCGCGCTGGTCCAGCCATGCGGCCAGTTCATCCGCAGGCATCGGGCGGGCCAGATAGAAGCCCTGAAACTCGCGGCAGCCGCGCCCTTTCAGATAGGCCATCTGCTGGGCGCTTTCGATCCCCTCGGCGATGACCTTGTGACCCAGCACCTTGGACACGGTGATGATCGCGGCCAGCATGGATTCGGTCTTGCCATGTTCGCCGATGCTGCCCACCAGCGAGCGGTCGATCTTGAGCGCGTCATATTCCAGCCGCGCCAGTTGCGAGAGATTGGAATAGCCGATCCCGAAATCGTCGATCGAAATCGAAACGCCCACCTTGCGCAGCGCATCGACCCTTTCGCGCGTGCGGGCGAAATCGGCCATGGCGATGCTCTCGGTGATTTCCAGTTCGAGCCATTGCGGCGGCAGGCCAAAATGATCGAGCATGGTCAGCACGGTTTCGACAAAGCCGGGCCGCTCGAATTGCACCGGCGAGACATTGACCGCAATCGGCACCGGCCGCCCCGCATCCAGCCACTGGCGCGCCTGACGCATGGCGCTGCGCAGGATCGAATGGCCCAGCGGCACCATCAGCCCGCATTGTTCGGCAATATTGACAAAGATTTCCGGCGATACCGGTCCCAGCCCCGGACAATTCCAGCGTGCCAGCGCCTCGACCCCGGTGATGCCCAGCGTTTCGGCGTCGAATTTGGGCTGATAATGCAGTTCGAGCCGGTCATGCTCGATGGCATGATGCAATTCGCGCTCGATCAGCGCGCGTTCCTCGACCTTGCCCTTGAGCGAAGAGTCGAAGAAAACATGGGTGTTCTTGCCGCCTTCCTTGGCCCGGTACATGGCGATATCGGCATAGGCCAGCATCTGTTCGGGCGTGTCGGCATCCTGGGGCATACGCGCGATGCCCATGCTGGCGCCGATAAAGACCTCATTGTTGAACACGGTAAAGCATTCGGCCAGCGCCGCATGGATAGAGCGCGCCACCATGTCGAGCACGGCATTGTCATGATGGCCCGGCAGCAGCAGCACGAATTCATCCCCGGCAAACCGGGCAAAAACCGGCCGCGTGGGGCAGGTTTCGCACAATTCGCCAAAGGAATTGGTGCAGGTCTCCAGCTCTTCGAGCGCCAGCCCCATGCCCCGCACAATGATCCGCGCGGCCACCTGGCGCAGCAATTCGTCGCCCGCATCATGGCCCAGCGTGTCATTGACTCGTTTGAACCCGTCCAGATCGATGAAGATCATCGCCCCGGCGCAGGGTTCGTTCATGTTTTTCTGCGCCAGCGAGAGGATATGGGTGATGACCGTGCGATTGGGCAGGCCGGTGATCGGATCGGTATAGGCCAGCACATTCATGCGCAGCATATTGTTGTTGAGCCGCGCCACCATCGCGCGGAAACTGTCGGCAAGACCGCCGACCTCGCAGGCGCAGTCAATGTCGATGGGGCGCGAAAAATCGCCCTCGACAATCGCCTGCGTGCTGTCGCGCAGGGTGCGGATCATCCCGGCCAGCTTGCGCGCCGCCAGATAGCTGACCACCGCGGGCAGCGCGAGCAGGGCGGCCATTCTTGCTGCCGAGCCTGCGGTCCACGGCCCGGTCAGCCATAGGCGCGCCACCAGCACCACCACCGCCGAGGTGACAAGCGCCATGAGCGCAAACCGCCAGGGGATACTGTTGAGCCCACGCCCCCGTCCGAGCAGCCTATCGCTCCATGCCATCGATCGCACATCCTTCCTCACACCTATCATAAGGCGTGGAAGGTTTCCTCATGGCCAAGGGAGGGCTGGTGGAAACTACGCAGGACTTTGGTAATATAAGCGCCTGAAAAAAGGCCGGTGTACCGGCTGCCCAGACGGCATCGACATGCTCGGGCGCGGCCACGTCGATGATCTGTCTCGGTCCTGTCCCATGAAAATCCCCGCGTCCGGCGGGAGTGTTGGGAGTGCCGGACGCGGGGATGGGGTGGGGTCTGCCTTGAAAGGGCGCTGCTGCCCTTAGAAAGTGACTTTGGCCCCGAGGTTGAACTGACGGCCGCTGTGGGTCAGCACGTTGAGGCGGTTGGTCGCATCGACATACTGATCGTTGAGCGCGTCGGTCAGGTTGATCATTTCCAGGCTGAACTTGATCCGCTCGACGGGCGCATAGGTGATCTGCGCATCGACATTGATCGTGCGGTTGGTGCCGTTCCAGCTCTGGCCTTCGGTGCCGGGCACGGCGGTCAGATATTTGGAACGATAGGCGACCGAGCCGCGCACCGAGAACTTCTTGTCCTCATAATAGAGCGTGCCATTGGCGGCATATTTCGACAGGCCCACCAAGGGCGCGGTGACCGAGGTGCTGCCATCGGCGCTGGTCAGATATTGGATGTTCGAGGAAACATAGGTGAAGTTGCCCAGAACGCCGAAATTCTTGCCGATCCCGCGCAGGAAGCTGAAGGGCTGCTGCATGTTCACTTCAAAGCCGCGCAGCATGCCGCCGCTCGAATTGACCGGGGTGCTGGCGATGAACACATCGCTGGCGCTGGCGGTCGTGCCGGTCAGCAGGGATGCGGGCAGGCCGAGCGAGGAGAAGGGCACAGCGGTGCTGAGCGTTTGGGCAAAGCTGCTGATATTCTTCTGGAAATAGGCGACCGAATAGATCGCCCCGCGCGCAGGGTAATATTCGACCGACAGGTCCAGATTGGTCGATTCGGTCGGGCGCAGATCCGGGTTGCCCGCGCTGAACGTACGGCTGCCGCCCGACACCGACAGGCTGCCGCCGGGCGTGAGAGAGGCGATGCCGGCGCGCGCCAGCGTCTTGGCCGCGCCAAAGCGGACCAGCAATTGCCGGTTGATGTCATAGACCACATTGGCCGAGGGCAGCAGGCGGCTGTACGAACGGTTGGCCGTCACCAGATTGATGGTTGCGCCCTGACTGGCGTAGCCGGTCGAGAATTGCTTGGTGTTGACATAGCGCAGGCCGATGTCGCCGCGCAGCGGAATGTCGCGGTCGGCAAGGTTGAACTCGCCCATGCCCCAGACACCGGTGTCATCCTCGCGCACAGTGATGAAAGATCCGCGTGCGGTCGCATTTTCAATGCCGCCGATGGCATAGGTCGGGTTGGAATAGATACCATAGAGATTGGCAAAGGCGTTGAGATCGGGAACCACCCATGCCGTGGGCGTGCCCGCCGGAACCGCAAGGCCGCGACCAAAGCCGCTGAACACCGTGGTGGCCGCTGCGATCTGGGCGGCATTGAGCGAATTGACCACGGTTTCGCCCGAAAGGCGGCGCTGTTCGGTCGAACCATAGGTAAAGCGGCGCCAGTCCACGCCCGCCTTGATCTTCAGGATATCATTGGCCTTCCACTCCAGCGCGCCCTTGGCGGTGCCGAAAGCGTTGTCCACCGTCTGCGGGCGGATGCGGACTTCGGAGGTGCCGCTGGTGAAGGCGAAATTGGCCGGATTGGTGATGTCCACACCGGGACGGATGGTGGGGAAGCGGGTGGAGAAATCGTAGAAGAAATTGCCCGTGTTCGCCGCATCCAGCGTCACCGTGGTCTGGGTCGGATTGGTGAAGGCCGATTTGGAATAGCCGACAAGGCCGGTGAATTTCAGCCGATCCGAGAAGGAATGTTCCAGATTGGCGGTCAGGTTGTAGAAGGTGGTGCGCAGCACGTCATAGCGGGCCTGCGTGCGCAGATCGACATTGTCGAACGTGCCCGAAATCAGGTTGCCATTGCCATCGACCGTGCCGTTGCGGATGATCGTCTGGGGCTTGCCGGTGCCCGAGCGGCTGAAGCTGATCGCCTGAAACTGGCTCTCGGCGCGGGTGCCGTCGAGATAGGAGAACAGACCGTCGAGCGTCAGCAGCGTGCGGTCGCCCGGGCGCCACTGGATCGAGGCCGAGGCGCCCACGCGCTTCTGGTCGATGTCATAGCTGACCAGACCGGGGATGCGGGGGTGATACAGGTTCGCGCTGTTGATCTGGGCCAGATTGTAGCCCGGCACGGTCGAGGCCGCGTTGAAGCCGCCGTTGAAACCGCCATAGGTCCAGCGCGTGATGTTCGCGCCTTCTTCCTTCAAGCGGCGGGCTTCATAGGAGAAGCTCATCAGCACGCCGAAGGTCTGATCGTCATTGCTCTTGGTGACCAGCGCGGAGAGGCGCGGCGTGGTCTTGCGCGAGAGGTCATTATAGCTGCCCTGCGCCGAGAAAGTGGCGGTGGGCTTTTTGAAGTCAAACGGGCGGGCGGTCTGCATATCGACCGTGGCGCCCAGCGAGCCTTCTTCGACGTCGGCGCTGGCGCTCTTGCGCACGGCAAGGCTGTTGAACAGGTCGGAGGAGAAGATGTTGAAGTCAAACCCGCGACCGCGGTTGACGCCGCCCGAATTGTCGGTGCCGCCGGTGGTGCCGATGGCTTCCATGCCGTTGATGCGCACGCGGGTGTAATCGGCGCCAAGGCCGCGCACCGAAACATTGCGGCCTTCGCCGTTCACGCGGTTGATGGCCACGCCGGGAATGCGTTGCAGCGATTCGGCCAGATTGAGGTCGGGGAATTCGGCAATATCCTCGGCCTTGATGACATCGACGGCGGCGGCGGTCGCCTTTTTCACGCCCAGCGCGCTGTTGAGGCTGGCGCGGAAACCGGTGACAACAATTTCAGCGGAAGCCGGCTCTTTGGCGATGGAGGCGGGTGCCTCCTGCGCCATGGCGGCGGGCGCGGCGATAATGGCGCTGGTGACAAGCAGGGCGGCCTTCGCGCCGCGGCGGATGGAATGGGCCATCAGTAATCCCCTCAAAATCCCATACCGGTCAGGATTGCCGGATTGAGCAGGGGGATAGACCAGGGGGGCGCAAAAACGCCAACCTGATTCCGGCATCAATCATTGCCGGATCAGCACTGATGCGGCTGCAATCGTTATATTTACTTGCGATTATGCCGATATTTGGCTGGATCATCGCGTGATTTGCCTTGGACGGTTTGCCCGGTTGCGCCTATCGAAACGGAGTCAAAAAAGACCATCCGGAGAGATATGATGCATGGCCCGCGCGCCCAGATTCCCACAAGAACGCGCTATAAAATCATCGCGCTGATCTTCCTTGTGACCACGCTGAACTATGCGGATCGGGCCACTTTTTCCATCGCGGGCAGCGCGGCGGCGAGGGAATTATCTCTGACACCGGTGGCAACAGGATACGTGCTTTCGGCCTTTGCATGGGCCTATGCGCTGGCGCAGATTCCGGGCGGCGCGTTGCTGGATCGTTTCGGAACCAAGCGGATTTACACCATCGCCATCGCCATCTGGTCGGTGCTGACCGCCGCGCAGGCGCTGGTGGGCATTGTGCCGGGCGTTTCTGCGGTCACCGCGCTTTTCACGCTGCGCTTTCTGGTCGGTCTGGCCGAGGCGCCGTCTTTTCCCGGCAATGCGCGATTGGTGGCGGCATGGTTTCCCGGCGCCGAGCGTGGCACGGCCTCGGCCATTTTCAACAGCGCGCAATATTTCGCGCTGGTGGCCTTTGCGCCGATCATGGGCTGGATGGTGCATGCGCATGGCTGGCGCTCGGTGTTCTGGATGATGGGCGTGGTGGGGGTGATCGCCGCGCTGATCTTTGCGAAAATGATCCACGGGCCGGACCGGCATCCGGGCGTCAATGCCGCCGAGCTGGACCTGATCCGCGAGGGCGGCGGGCAGATCGCGCTGGAGAGCAGCAGCGGGCAATCGCTGGCCTTCAACTGGGCCAATATCCGGCCCTTGTTGGCCAATCGCATGATGCTGGGCATCTATATCGGGCAATACAGCATCAATGTGCTGACCTATTTCTTCGTCACATGGTTTCCGATCTATCTGGTCAAAGAACGCGGCCTCTCGATCACGCAGGCCGGGTTTGCCGCCGCTCTGCCCGCGATCTGCGGCTTTGGCGGGGGATTGGTCGGGGGCGTGATCTCGGATCGCATCCTTAAACGCAGCGGCAGTCTGGACCGGGCGCGCAAAATGCCTTTGGTGCTGGGCATGGTGCTGGCCTCCAGCATCCTCGGCTGCGTCTGGCTGGATAATCAGGCGGCCGTGATCGCGGTGATGGCGCTGGCCTTTTTCGGCAAGGGCGTGGCCTCGCTCGGCTGGGCGGTGATGGCGGACGTGGCGCCCAAGCGTCTGGCGGGCCTGTCGAGCGGGGTGTTCAACATGTTCGGCAATGCGGCGGGCATCGTGACGCCGATTGTGGTGGGCTATATCGTTGGCGCAACGGGATCTTTCGATCTGGCGCTGCTTTTCGTGGCGGCGCATTGCGTGCTGACCATTCTGGCCTTTACGGTGATCGTCGGGCCGATCCGGCGTCTGGAGATTGCGGCATGAAGGTGGATCGTCGTCAGCTTTTGACCGGGGCGGCCGCGCTGGCCGCCAGCCCCGCCATGGCCGCCACGGCCGCGCCTTTGCGCATCACCAGCCCGATGCCCGCGCCGCGCTGGGCGCAATTGCAGCGGCAATTGCTGTCCGCCCATACGCAGGCCTGCAAGGATTATTACGCCACCTATGTCGATGCGCAGGATCACCTGAAATGCTTTGAACGCTGGGGCGCCAATGACGGGCCGGACGATGCGGCCGAGGCGACCAATGACTGGGTGCTGCTTCATGCGCTGGGCGCGGATGACAGTCTGCTGACCATGGCGCAGAAGTTCTGGGAAGGGCATTTGCGGCAATATACCGGCATCCGGACCCGCGATGTGCCGATTGCGCGTCAGGGCATGTATTACCGCGAATTTCCGGTGCAGATGGATTGGCAGCATAATTCGGAAGGGCTTTCCACCTTCAACGTGATGGGTCTGTCGGCGCCGCGCGATCCGCACCTGCTGATGCGCACGCGGCGCTATGCCGATTTCTATACGGGCGCGGATAAAACGGTCGGCAATTATGACCCCAAGCACCGCGTCATCCGCTCGATCCTGAACGGCAGTCGGGGGCCGATGCTGCGCAAGGCAACGCCTCTGGATTGGGCGGGGGATCCGTTTGACGCCAGCCGCTTTCATCTCGAGCATGGCGAGGACAGTTATGAGCAGTTCCTGCGCCATTATGACGAATATGATGATGTGGCCTGCGATACGCCATTAAATCTGCAATCGACCACCCTGGGGCTCAACGCCTATGCGCTGGGCGCGGGCGAGAGGTTCCGCCGCTGGGTGCTGGATTACACCGATGCGTGGATGGAGCGGGCGCGGGCCAATGGCGGCATCTTCCCCAGCAAGGTCGGCCATGACGGCAAGGCGGCGGCGGATTGGTGGGGCGGCACCTATGGCTGGAATTTCGCGCCCCGCGTGCCGCAAACGGGGGTGCGCGAAGGGCGCAACCGCGTGCCGCGTGCGATCACGGCTTTCTTCAACGCGCTGCTCTTGAGCGGGGACCGCGAATATCTCCATGTCTGGCGGCGGCAGAATGCGTTGATCAATGCGCAGGCCCGCATGGTCGATGGCAGGATGCAGACGCCCACCCTGTTCGGCCCGGATGGCTGGCATGGGTGGAAGGCGGGGCCGTACCGGCAGGGCGCGTTTGAAATCTGGTATGCCACCCAAGACCCCCAAGACCGCGCGGCGGCGGGCAGCGATCCGTGGATCAGCTTTCTGGAAGGCGCCAACCCCGCCTATCCCGAGGCGGCGCTGGAGGCCGATCTGGCGCATCTGGCCAAGCGGGACGCGGCACGGCGGGCGGATCATACCACGCCCGACACGCGGCTGGCCGACTGGACGCTGGATTTCAACCCGGCCAGCGCCAAGGCCTTGGTGCAACTGACTACGGGCGGGCTGCATATTGCGCGCCCCACATGGAATGCCGACAGTCCGCCGCAGGGCGGGGTGACGCTCCATTGCCGCTTGCGCTATTTCGATCCGGCGCGGCGGCGGGCGGGATTGCCAATGGATGTGGCGGCGCTGGTCCATTCGCTGGGCGATACGGCGACGCAGGTGACCTTGGTGAACACCGGCGACAAGCCGCGCCGGGTGATCGTGCAGGGCGGGGCCTATGGCGAACACCGGATCGAGAGTGTGGAGATCGACGGGCACCGGCATCCCGTCGGCGCGCGGCATTTCGTGCTGGATCTGGCGCCGGGGGCGGGGGCGCGGCTGGTGCTGGCCATGCGGCGCTATGCCAACCGGCCTTCGCTGGCCTTCCCTTGGGGCTAGCCGATCGCCTCGGCGCATAGGCGGCGCATCGGGTCGAGGGCGGGATTGGCATTGTCCCGCCGCCAGGCCATGATCAGCTCGACCGGAAATTCGGGCTGGGTGACCATCTGGCGGAACTGCACATCGTCAGGATGCAGGCCCAGCGCCGATTGCGGCACCACGGCGGCGGCAAGGCCAGCGCGCACAAGGCCCAGCATCGAATGGATCTGCGTCACATGCTGGACGAAATTGGGGGCCACCTGCGCCTCGTCAAACAGGCGCACCAGCATGTCGTGGAAATAGCCCGCGCCTTGCCTTGCATACATGATGAGCGGCTGGCCATCGAGATCGGCGGGGGTCAGCGTCGACAGCCCCTGACGCGGATCGCCCGAGGGCAGCGCGACCAGCAAAGGCTCGTGCAGGATGGTGAGCGTTTCAAATTCGGAGCGCACCACCGGGGGGCGGACAAAACCGATGTCGATCAGGCCCGTCAGCAGCGCATCGGTCTGCTCGGTGCTGACCATCTCGCGCAGGTCCAGCTCGATATTGGGCAGGCTGGCGCGCGCCTGCGCCACGATCTGCGGCACCAACGTATAGCCCGAAACGGCGGTAAAGCCGATGGCCACCTTGCCCGCATCGCCCTTGGCCACGCGCCGCGCCGACAGAGACGCGCTTTCCGCCAGCCGGACAATCCGCCGCGCCTCGATCAAAAACACCCGCCCCGCAGGCGTCAAGGACACTGTGCGGCTGGTGCGTTCCAGCAGCGTCACGTCCAGAATGCGTTCGAGCAACTGGATCTGGCGGCTGAGCGGGGATTGCGTCATGTTGAGCCGCTGGGCCGCGCGGCCGAAGTGGAGTTCTTCGGCCGCCGCGACGAAGCAGCGGAGCTGGCTGAGTTCGAACATGGAGCCCAGCCTAGCGCTTTCAGGCAGGAAGCGGGAGAGAATAAGGCGCGACTTTTTCAATGAGCGCGGCCAATTGCGCATCCTCGACCGCCGACAGATCGGTCAGCGGGCTGCGCACGGGGCCTGCATCGCGCCCGATCACCCGGCAACCGGCCTTGACGATCGACACCGCATAGCCGCGCCCCTGATTGCGCAGGTTGATATAGGGCAGCACGAAATCGCGCAATTGCTGCTGCACATGGGCGTGGTTACCGCTGCGCACCGCGTTGTAAAATTCCAGCGCCCATTGCGGCATGAAGTTGAAAATGGCCGAGGAATAGGTGGTCACGCCCATGGTCAGATAGGGCGTGGCAAAGGTTTCCGCCGTGGGCAGCCCGCCGATATAGGTCAGCCGGTCGCCCATGCGCGCATAGATGCGCGCCATCAGCTCGATATCGCCCACGCCATCCTTATAGCCCACCAGATTGGCGTTGCGTTC
Organism: Novosphingobium sp. 63-713; assembly: GCF_001898925.1. NCBI lineage: Bacteria > Pseudomonadati > Pseudomonadota > Alphaproteobacteria > Sphingomonadales > Sphingomonadaceae > Novosphingobium > Novosphingobium sp. 63-713. The sequence continues at coordinate 138,022 of NZ_MKVS01000006.1, read as the reverse complement.
GCACAGACCCGCCAGCGTTTCATCATCCACAATCGCATTGCCGCGATTATAGACGATGACGCCCAGCCCCGTTGCGCGGCACACCGCCTCGATATGGGCTGCCAACCCTTCCTGCTTGCCCCCCATCAGATAAGGCGGCAGCAGCAGGATGCCATCGGCCCCTGCGGCCTCGGCCTTGCGCGCAATGTCCACCGCAATCGCCGTGCCATAGCCGCAGCCCGAGATCACCGGGACATCGGCCTTACGCTCGCCCACGGCGGCGCGCACGACATGGGCGACCTCGTCGGGGGTGAGGGAGAAGAACTCGCCCGTGCCGCCGGCCGCAAACAGGCCCGACAGCTCATGTTCGAGCATCCATGCGCAATGGGCGCGGAAGGGGCCTTCATCAAACGCGCCATCGGCGTCGAAGTGAGTGACCGGAAAGGACAGCAGGCCCTCGCCCAGCCGCTGCGCCATCGAGACGGGATCGAACATTGCTATCTCCTGATATTGCGCGCCGCCAGGCGTTGGGCCGGGGCGCCGTTTCTGCCGCCCTGCCTAGGGTTTCGGCTCAGGCAGGTCCAAACCAAAGGGGCGGTGGATTGATGCAGGATTTGGCTTGATGGGCGGGGCGGGGGGCGTTCCTCTGCGCAATTTGGCGGTTTGCCGCCCCATGTTCGGCCTGTCAGTCTGCGCCCTCCGATCGCCATGGGGGAGCCGCGCGTGAAATTTGCCAAAGCCTGTCTGTTGGCGCTGACTTTGCTGGCCGCGCCGCTGAATGCCCATGCGCAGGATGGCGGGCCGGGCTATGCCCATTACATGGCGGGCGACCGCAGCCTGTCCACGCCGGGGCGGCGGGCGCCGGGCCTGTTGCTTTCGGGCGGGGGCGATTGGGATGTCGAGGCGTTCCGCTGGTTCGTGGCGCGGGCCGGGCATGGGCATATCGTCGTGCTGCGCGCCTCGCAAAAGGGCGAGCTTGGCGAGGCTTTCTTGAAGGAGATCGGCGGGGTGGCCTCGGTCGAAACTTTCGTCTTTTCCGAGAGGAAGGCCGCCTATGATCCGCGCATCCTTGCCGCGCTGGAGCGGGCCGACGGGGTGTTCATCGCGGGCGGCGACCAATCGCGCTATGTCCGCTTCTGGCAGGCCACGCCGCTGTCTCGCCTGATTGACCGGCTGGCGCGGGATCGCCCGATCGGCGGGACAAGCGCCGGGCTGGCGATCATGGGATGGTGGGGATACGGCGCCTTTGGCGATGACGGCATTACCAGCCCCGAGGCTCTCGATAATCCGATGGGGCCGGGGGTGACGGTGGTGGACCGCTTCCTCCATCTGCCCCGGATGCGGCGAATTTTCACCGACAGCCATTTCATGATCCGGGCGCGCATGGGGCGGCTGATCGCTTTCCTCGCCAATGTGCGCGCAAGGGGAGCGAAGGATGTCGTCGGGCTGGGCATGGATGAGCGCGCCTCGCTGGTGGTGGACGGGGCGGGCCATGCGCGGCTGATGGCGCCAAAGGGCACCTACGGCTGGCTGGTGCAGCCGGCGGGGCGGGCGCAAAGGGCGGTGCTGGGCGAGAAGCTGGATTATGCCGGGATCAGGATCACCGGGATCGGGGCCGACAGCCGGTTCGACCTCAACACCTTGCAGGTGAGCCATCCGGCCTTTTCCGGCGTGGCGCGGGTGCGCGCGGGTGTGCTGACCGGCGTTCCGGCTCCCTTGCCGTGATACCGGCGCGCTGTCATAGGCGGGCGATGAGAGTGGAGAGCATGCAATGAGCGTCGCCTTTCGCCGCGATGGCGATGAGGAACATCTGGAGCCGAAATTCGAGCTGCCCATTCCGCCCGGCCCCAATCTGGTGACCGCGCGCGGCAAGGCGCAGATCGAGGAGAAATGCGGCGAATGGGAGGCTGCCGTCGCCGCCGCGCCGGATGAGGAAGCGGTCAAATCCGCCCGCCGCCATTTGCGCTATTGGCGCACCCGCGCCGCCACCGCCCAGGAAATGCCCGTGCCCGATGGTTCCTGCGTTGCCTTTGGCGCCACCGTGCAATTCCGCCTGAACGGCCAGACCCGCACCATCACCATCGTGGGCCATGACGAGGCCGATCCGACCTCTGGCCTGCTCGCTTTCTCCGCCCCTCTGCCGCGTGCGATGATGGAGGCCGAGGCGGGCGAGCTGGTCGATTTCTCCGGCCGGGCCGAAGCGATTGAGATTGTTTCAATCACGGTTTAGATTTTGGCACGGTTTGAATTTTGGCACGGTTTGAACGCTGGCAAAGCGGGGATTTAGCCGTTACCCCTCCGGGCCGATAGAGCCGGGAGAATGCGATGTTTGGGCCTTTACCATGGATGGCGGCGGGTTTGCTGGGGCTGGGCGCTCTGGCGCGGGTGGCGCTCGATCATGGTGAGCCGATCAATACGCTCTGGCTGGTGGTGGCCTCGCTGGGCTGTTTTCTCGCTTCCTATCGCTTCTATGCGCGCTTTATCGGCGCGCGGGTGATGGGGCTGGACGGCGCGCGGCCCACGCCTGCGATGCGGCGGCCCGATGGGCTGGATTATGTGGCGACCGACCGCAATGTCCTGTTCGGCCACCATTTCGCCGCGATTGCAGGCGCGGGGCCGCTGGTCGGGCCGGTGCTGGCGGCGCAGATGGGCTATCTGCCCGGATCGCTGTGGATCATTTTTGGCGTGGTGCTGGCGGGTGCGGTGCAGGATTTCCTGGTGCTGTGCATCTCGATGCGGCGCGACGGCAAATCGCTTGGCGAAATCATCCGCATGGAAATGGGCGAGGTGGCGGGCGGCATCGCGCTGCTGGGCACCTTCATGATCATGGTCATCATTCTGGCCGTTCTGGCGCTGATCGTGGTCAAGGCCTTGGCCGAAAGCCCGTGGGGCATGTTCACCGTGGCGGCCACGGTGCCTTTGGCTCTGGCGATGGGCGTCTATTCGCGCTGGATCCGTCCGGGGCGCGTGGGTGAGGTTTCGCTGCTGGGGCTGGTGGGCTTGCTGGCCGCGCTGGTGTTTGGGCAGGATGTCGCGCAATCGGCGTTCTGGGGGCCGTTGTTCACCTATACGCCGATCCAGATCTGCTGGATCCTGATCGTCTATGGCGCGGTGGCTTCGCTCTTGCCGGTGTGGTTGTTGCTGGCCCCGCGCGATTATCTTTCGACCTTTTTGAAAATAGGCACGATCATCGCGCTGGCCATCGGCATTCTGATTATGGCCCCGGCGTTGAAAATGCCCGCGCTGACGCAATTCGTGAATGGCGGCGGGCCGGTGTGGTCGGGCGGGCTGTTTCCGTTTCTCTTCATCACCATCGCCTGCGGGGCGGTATCGGGCTTTCACGCGCTGATCGCCAGCGGCACCACGCCCAAGCTGATCGCATCCGAGGCCGACGCGCCCTTCATCGGCTATGGCGCGATGCTGGCCGAGGCGTTCGTGGCGATCATGGCGCTGGTGGGCGCATCCATCATCGAGCCGGGCATCTATTTCACCATGAACAGCCCCGCCGCCCTGATCGGCACCACGCCGGAAAGCGCATCGGCGGCGGTCTCGGCCATGGGCTTTGCCATCACGCCCGAGGCCATCGTGCAATTGACCAAGGACATCGGCGAGCACACGATCCTTTCGCGCACCGGCGGCGCGCCCACGCTGGCCGTGGCCATGGCGCAGATTTTCAGCCATGTCGTGGGCGGCGCGGCGATGAAGGCCTTCTGGTATCACTTCGCCATTCTGTTCGAGGCTCTGTTCATCCTGACCGCGGTGGATGCGGGTACGCGCGCCGGGCGGTTCATGGTGCAGGACCTGCTGGCCCGCGCGGTGCCGGGGTTTGCGCGGATCGGCGGCATAGCGCAGGGGCTGATCGGCACCGCGATCTGCGTGGCCGCATGGGGCTTCTTCCTGCATCAGGGCGTGACCGATCCGCTGGGCGGGGTGAACACGCTCTGGCCGGTGTTCGGCATTTCTAACCAGATGCTGGCGGCCACCGCGCTGATGCTGGCCACAGCCGTATTGTTCCGCATGAAACGGCAGCGTTATGCATGGGTCTCGGCGCTGCCGACCGTGTGGCTGCTGATCTGCACCTTGTCGGCCGGGTGGCTCAAGCTGTTTTCCGATGATCCCAAGGTCGGATTTTTGTCGCATGCGGCGAAATTTTCTTCGGCGGCGGCGCAGGGCAAGGTTTTGGCCCCGGCCAAGAGCATGGCGCAGATGGAGCGAATCATCTTCAACGACCGGGTCGATGCGGTGCTTTGCGGGTTCTTTATGGTGGTGGTGCTGGCCGTTTTGGTGGCGGCGGTGCGAACCTGTGTTGTGGCTCTGCGCAGCGATGCGCCCAGCGTGCGCGAGGTAATGGCGTGAGCGGGTTTTTGCGCCGTTTGATGGGCGCGCTGGTGGGGATGCCCGATTATGACGCCTATCTGGCGCATATCCGCGCCCACCATCCCGACCGCGCGCCGATGACCCGGCAGGAGTTTTTCCGCAACCGCCAAGAGGCCCGCTACGGCAAGGGCAGCGGGGGCAAATGTTGCTGAATTAAGGCTTTTTCGTCCGGTTCTGTTCCGCCTCGAACAATTCGCAAAGAGCGTGGATCGTGCCCGAGACGATCCGGTCCTTCAGGCTGTACCAGCGCGTCTGGGCCTCGACCCGCACGTTCACGATATCCTCGGCGCGCAGCAATGCCAGATGTTGCGAAACGCCCGATTGAGACAGGCCGGTCATCGCCACCAGCTCGTTCACGCTGACCTCGCCCTCGTCCATCCGGCACAGCATCAGCAGGCGCTCAGGGTGACTCATCACCTTGAGGCGCGCGGCCATCATCGCGGCATTGGCTTTCAGTTCTGCAAGGTCCGTGGGCTTCATTGGGCCGGAATTGGCGCTTTCCGGCGGGTTTTGCAAGGGGGGGCGGCGTCAGGCCCCCGCCGATCCGCCTCGCGCGGCGCCTGCCAGCGCCATTTCCGCCAGCGCCTGGGCCACCTCGGCCATGCGGGGGCGGGCCAGCGAATAGAACACCTGCTTGACCTCGCGCCGCCCCTGCACCAGCCCCGCCTTGCGCAGCAGCGCGAGTTGCTGGCTGATGATCGACAGGCTTTGCCCTGTGCGCGCGGCCAGTTCGCCCACGGCCACGGGGCCGCGCGCCAGTTGCGTCAACAGATTGAACCGCAGGGGATGGCCAAGCAGACGCAGCGCCTCGATCAGGTCGGGAACGGGCGGCGAGCCGGGCGCTAAAGACGGGTGGGAAGCGCAGGCGGCAGGGCGCGGGGCGCTGTCGGCTGGTTCCATCACGTCGCATTGCTCCCAATCTGGCCAGAGCCGCAGACGGTCCGGCGGCGGGCGCCTATCCTAATGTATTGTGATGGTGAGAAATTGACCGCGATCAATCGGCAGTTCCGAACATGCGGTTTCCATTCCAATCAGGATGTTCCCAAATGGTTCGTTAACCGCAGGTTACCGGACGCGAAAAGCGGGCAAAAGAAAACCCGGCCGAAGCCGGGCTTGGAAGTTTGGGAGAGGATGCCTGAAAGGCAGGTTCTAAGTAGGTGAATCAGGTGATTCGCGCAACTGTAAAAGATGTCAACTAGCCATATCGGCGTTAATTAAATGACACAAAAACCAAGATGGCCAATATGGCAAAATCCCGTTCATGTTTCGGTAAATTTCGCCACTCTGGTCCGACAAATTATCCCAGCGGAACATCGATATTGTCGATCAGCCGGGCCTTGCCGATTCGGGCGGCGGCCAGCAGGCGCGCCGGGCCGGTGCCGCGTGTGACCAAGGGCACCAGCGTGTCGGCATCGCAGACCTGCGCATAATCCACCGAGGCAAAGCCGCCCGCCAGCACCGCCTGCTCCATCCGGGCCAGCGCCTCGCCGATCGGCGCGCCGCCCGCGATTTCCGCCGCCGCCGCCCGCATCGCGCGCGACAGAGAGGCCGCCTCAATGCGTTCCTGCGGCGTCAGATAGGCATTGCGCGAGGAACGGGCGAGGCCGTCCTCTTCGCGCACCGTGGGCACGCCGATGATGGCATCGACATGCGGCGCGGTCAGATCCAGATCGCGCGCCATCCGCCGGATCACCGCCAGTTGCTGCCAGTCCTTTTCGCCAAACAGCGCGACATCGGGCGCCACCTGATTGAACAGTTTGAGCACCACCGTGGCCACGCCGTCGAAATGGCCGGGCCGGGCCGCGCCGCAATAGCCATCGCTGACCCCCGAGACGCCGACATTGGTGGCAAAACCGGCGGGATACATTTCATCGACCGTGGGCGCCCAGAGCAGCGCCACGCCCTCGCTCTCCAGCGCGGCCTGATCGGCGGCCAACTGGCGCGGATAGGCGTCCAGATCCTCGCCCGCTGCAAATTGTCGGGGATTAACGAAAATCGATGCGACCACGTGATCGGCATGGCGCCGCGCCTCGCGCATCAGCGTTAAGTGCCCGAAATGCAAGGCTCCCATCGTCGGGACCAGCGCCACGCGGCCGCTCTTGCGCAAGTCGGCCACCGCTTCGCGCAGCAGATTGAGGTGATTGATGGTTTGCACCGGCACGGCCCCTTCGGTAAGGTTTTGACACTGTTCGCGCGGTGGCTGATAAGCCGGGCCGACGCGGGCAGCAACGCTTTTAAGCCCGCCAACCCTGTGATGAGAGAACCGCCATGTCTGGTCCCCACCGCATCGTTTTCGCCAATGAGAAGGGGGGCACGGGCAAATCCACCACCGCCGTGCATATCGCCGTCGCGCTGGCCTATCTGGGCGCGCGGGTGGGCACGATCGACCTGGATTCCCGCCAGCGCACGATGCACCGCTATATGGAAAACCGCGGCGAAACGCTGCGCCGCCGGGGCATCGACCTGCCCACGGTCGGCTTTGAGGTGTTTCGCGGGACGACCACGGCCGAACTCGACGCGCTGACCGAACAGGTGTCGCAGAATGTCGATTACCTGATCTTTGACACGCCGGGCCGCGACGATGAATTCGCCCGCCATGTGGCGATGAGCGCCGACACGCTGGTCACGCCTTTGAACGACAGTTTCGTCGATTTCGACCTCATTGGGCAAGTGGATGCCGAGACCTTCAAGGTCCGTCGCCTGTCCTTCTATGCCGAAATGATCTGGGAGGCGCGCAAGAAGCGGGCGCTGGCCACGATCAACGAACACCGGCGCGAAATGGACTGGGTGGTGGTGCGCAACCGCACCCAGCATATCGAGGCGCGCAACATGCGCCGTATCGACAGCGCGTTGGCCGAACTCTCGCGCCGGGTGGGCTTTCGCATTGCCCAGGGCCTGTCCGAACGCGTGATCTACCGCGAATTGTTCCCCAGCGGGCTGACCCTGCTGGACAAGGGCCATCTGGGCGATCTGGGCACCAGCCATCTGGTCGCGCGGCAGGAATTGCGCACGCTGGTGGCGGGCATGAACCTGCCCGCGCCCCGTGTGCAGCGCGATGCGCAGGCGATGTCGGCGGGCTGACATGGTCAAGCTGCTCCTGCTGCTGGTGCTGGCGTCATGGGCGTGCCGCCAATGGACGGGCCAGTGGCCATGGGTGCATTGGCAGCGGATGACCGGACCGACCCCGGTAGAGCGCGCGCGCCGCCTGCTGGGCGTGGAGGCCGGGGCCGGGCGCGGGGCGATCATTGAGGCGCATAAGAAACTGATCGCGCGGGTTCACCCCGATCGCGGCGGCGATGCCGCGCTGGTGCATGAGGCTAATGATGCGCGTGATCTGCTGCTGGCGCGGCTGGGAACCGAAACCGGCACATGACCGATCCGGCGATCTTCCGGGAATATGACATTCGCGGCACCTATGGCCGCAATCTGTTCGACGATGACGCGTATGCGATCGGCCGCGCGGTGGCGCAGGCCCTGCAGGAGCGGGGCGGGCGCAGGATCGCTGTGGGGCGCGACGGGCGGCTCAGCGCCCCCGCGCTGGAGGCCGCGCTGGTCGATGGCCTGCGCGATGGCGGGCTGGATGCGGTGCGGATCGGGGTTGGTCCGACCCCGATGCTCTATTACGCCGAAGCCTCAATGCAGGAGGTAGATGGCGGCATTCACGTAACTGGCAGCCACAATCCCCGCGATGATAATGGCTTCAAGATAGTATTTTTTGGGGGCGCCCTGTTCGGGGCCGAAATCCAGCGGATCGGGCTCCTCGCTGCGGATGTGGCGGCTGCGAAGCGGAGCGGTGTTGCCGGTGAACTTGGTGCCGGAGAAGGTGTTGCCAGTGAAGGGATCGGCGGTGATCTCGTCCATCGCGGCGCGGTGGAAGGGCAGGATATTCTGCCCGCCTATGTCGCGCGGCTGGTCGATGGTCTGCTGCCGGGGCTTTGGGACAAGGCGGGCGACCTTCGCATCGGCTGGGACGCCGGAAACGGCGCCGCCGGCCCCGCCATCGAGGCCCTGACCGCGCTCTTGCCCGGAGAGCATCATCTTCTCTTCACGCAGGTTGACGGACATTTTCCTCACCACCATCCAGATCCGACTGTTGAGGCAAATCTCGCAGACTTGCGGGCGCTGGTCGCCTCCAGACATCTCGATTTCGGAGTGGCTTTTGACGGGGATGCCGACCGGATCGTGGTAATCGACGGGCGGGGGCGCTCGATCCTGGGCGATCAACTGCTGGCGCTGCTGGCGCAGGACCTTTTGCTCGATTGTCCCGGCGCGGTAATTCTGGGCGATGTCAAAGCGTCACAGGCGGTATACGACCGGATCGCGGCGCTGGGCGGGGGGCCCGCGATGGGGCCTGCGGGGCATAGTCTGATCAAGGCCGAAATGAAGGTTAACAACGCGATGCTGGCCGGGGAGACCTCGGGCCATATCTTTTACAAGCACCGATTCTACGGTTTCGACGATGCGCTTTATGCGGCGGTGCGGCTGATCGCCGCGGTTTCGCGCCGAAATGGATCTATTGCGGACTGGTTCGATGAACTGCCCGTCTGCTTCAACACGCCCGAATTGCGCTTTCCTGTGGCGGCCAATCGTAAACGCGCGGTGGTTGAGGAAGTGGCCGCCAGGCTGGCGGCGCAGGGCGCGCGGGTCAACCGGATGGATGGCTTGCGCGTGTCCTGCGATGATGGCTGGTGGTTGCTGCGCGCGTCCAATACGCAGGAGATGCTGGTGGCCCGCGCCGAGAGCACAAGCGAGGCCGGGCTTGCCGCGCTGGTGGCGCAATTGGACGCAGAACTGGCGCAAAGCGGGGTGAGCCGGAGTGGGGCAAGCGGGGTGTGAGGCAGGTCCACCCGCGCATTGCCGAATGGTTTGCCGGGCGCGGGTGGCATATCCGCCGCCATCAGGCCGAAGTGCTGGCGCAGGTGGCCGATGGGCATCATGTGCTGCTGGCCGCCGACACCGGGGCGGGCAAGACGCTGGCCGGGTTTATGCCCACGCTGTGCGATGCGGCGGAAGGCGTTTTGGCTGCCAAAAAAGGCGAGGGGGGCTTGCACACGCTCTATGTCTCGCCGCTGAAAGCGCTCGCGCATGATATTCAGCGCGGCCTGTTGGGGCCGGTGGCCGAAATGGGGCTGGGCCTGCGGGTCGAGGCGCGCACCGGCGACACATCCTCGGACCGCAAGGCGCGCCAGCGTCACGATCCGCCCCATGTGCTGCTGACCACGCCCGAATCTTTGTCTTTGCTGCTGTCCTATCCCGAAAGCGCGACGATGTTTGCGGGGCTGCGCTATGTGGTGGTGGACGAAATCCACGCGATGGCGGCGGGCAAGCGGGGCGATCTGCTGGCGCTGTCTTTGGCCCGGTTGCAGAGCCTGGCGCCGGAAATGCGGCGGATCGGCCTTTCCGCCACGCTGGCCGATCCGGCGGGCTTTGCGCGCTGGCTGGCGCCTGTGGGCGAGGATGCGGCGCTGGTTGCCGGCGAGGAGGGCGCGCCCGCGGATGTCTCGATCCTGCTGCCTGCGGGCCAGCGCATTCCGTGGAGCGGCCATGCGGCCAGTTGGGCCGTGCCCCAGATCCTCGATCTGATCCGCGCCCATCGCACCACGCTGATCTTTACCAACACGCGCTTTCTGGCCGAATATACGTTTGGCCTGCTGTGGGATCGCAACGAGGAAAACCTGCCCATCGGCATCCACCATGGCAGCTTGTCCGCCGAGGCGCGGCACAAGGTCGAGGCGGCGATGGCGGGTGGGCGGCTGCGCGCGCTGGTCTGCACCGCCAGCCTCGATCTGGGGGTGGACTGGGGCGACATCGATCTGGTGGTGCAGATGGGGGCGCCCAAGGGCTCCTCGCGCCTGTTGCAGCGGATCGGGCGGGCCAATCACCGGCTCGATTGCCCGTCCAAGGCGGTGCTGGTGCCGGGCAACCGGTTTGAGTATCTCGAAGCCGTGGCCGCCGTCGAGGCGGTGCGGGCGGGCACGCGCGATGGTGAGGACCTGCGCCCGGGCGGCCGCGATGTGCTGGCCCAGCATGTGCTGGCGCTGGCCTGCGCGGGGCCGTTCGATGGCGACGCTCTGCTGGCCGAGGTGCGCCGCGCCGCGCCTTATGCCGATATGGGCGAGGAGGAGTGGGGGCGGGTTCTGGGCTTCGTCTCGAACGGCGGCTATGCGCTGCGGGCCTATGACCGGTTTCGCCGGATCACCCATGGCCGCGATGGGCTTTGGCGGCTGAGCCATCCCGATCTGGCGCGCTCCTATCGGTTGAATGCCGGGATCATTGTCGACGCCGATATGGTCGAGGTGGCCTTTCGCAATGGCCGCGCGCTGGGGCGGGTGGAGGAGGATTTTGCCGCCTCGCTGGGGCCGGGGGATACGTTCCGCTTTGCCGGGCTGGACCTTGAGGTCGAGTCGCTGCGCGAGGGGGCCTTGCTGGTGCGGGCCTCGCGGCGTTCGGCGGCGATTCCCTCGTATAATGGCGCGCGCATTCCTATCTCCTCGCATCTGGCCGACCGGGTGCGGGCGATCCTGAACGATCCGGCGCGTTGGAATGATTTTCCCGAGGATGTGCATGAATGGCTGGCGGTGCAGGCGCGGGTATCGGTGCTGCCGCGCCCGGGCGAACTGCTGGTCGAGAGCTTTCCCCATCAGGACCGCTTCTACAGCGTGTTCTACACGTTTGAGGGCTGGCCCGCGAATCAGTCACTGGGCATGTTGATGACGCGGCGGATGGAGGCGCTGGGCCTCTCGCCGCTGGGCTTTGTGGCCAATGATTATGCGCTGGCGGTCTGGGGGCTGCGGCCCGTTGAGGACCCCGCCGCGCTGCTCTCGCCCGACATTCTGGTCGAGGAATTTGTCGAGTGGGTGGAAAATTCCTATCTGCTGCGCCGCGCCTTCCGCGAGGCTTCGGTCATCTCGGGCCTGATCGAGCGGCAGATGCCGGGCAAGCGCAAGACCAACCGGCAGGTCACTTTTTCAAGCGATCTCATCTATGACGTGCTGCGCCGCTATGAGCCGGATCATCTGCTGCTCAAAGCCGCATGGGCCGATGCGCGGCAGAAGATGACCGACGTGGCCCGCGTGGCCGAGGTGCTGGACCGGGCGCAATCGGCGATCCGCCATCAGCGCCTGTCGCGCGTCAGCCCGCTGGCCGTGCCGACGCTGACCATGATCGGGCGCGAGAGCCTGCCTGCAGGCGCCGCCGATGATGAGCTGCTGCTGGAAGCCGAGGCGCTGGCCGCCATCGCCATGGGCGATCCCGCGCCGGAATAGGGCGCAAAAAAAGGGGCGGATCGCTCCGCCCCTCTCTCTTGCCGTTTAACGCAGCATACCCTGGCCTTACTTGGCCCCGGCAGCCTTGTTGAAAGTGGCATAGCGCTCGTTGCCGACGAAGCCGAACTTCGTCACTTCCGAGGCCTTGATGATGTTCAGCACATTCGCTGCCAGTTCATAGCCCGACTGCGCATCCGGCTCGAACTGAAGTTCGGGCTCGGGGGTCATGCTGCGCGAAGCCTTGAGGTTCGCGGCCAGCACGCTGCGGTCGATCGGCGTGCCGTTCCACAGGATCTGGTTATCCGGGGTAAGCACAACCTTGTTCTTGATCGGGTCGACCGGCGGCTTGGGCATATTCGGCGGCGGCGGCGAAGGCAGGTCGATGTTCACCGCGTGGGTGGCCACCGGAATGGTGATGATGAACATGATCAGCAGAACGAGCATAACGTCGATCAGCGGAGTCGTGTTCATCTCCGACATTGGCTCGCCATCGTCTTTACCGGCTGACATTGCCATGGGATGTTACTCCTGAGTTAAAGGGCTTATCAGCCGTTCGGATCGACCGGGTTCGAGATGAAGCCAACCGTGGGATAGCCCGCGCGCTGCACGTTGAAGATCGCACCCGCGACGCAGCGCCAGGGCGCTTCGACGTCGGCACGAACGTGAACCTGCGGCACCTTTTCGGGGTTATCGCGCAGAACCTCTGCACCGCCCTCGCGCTTGATGATGTCGTCAAGGCGCTTGAACGCCTGGTCGTACAGTTCAGTCGAGTCAACGGGGGTGATGTTGTTGAAGTAGATGCGGCATTCGCCACCACGCGACGCGCCTTCGAAGCCGGGGTCGCCGGCGCTGCGACCGGCAGCGTCGGTGGTGCTGACCGTGATCAGCAGGTTTTCGACCTTATCCTTGGATTCCTGCGAAACCATCACAGGGATCTTCAGCTTCTGGATCGTCTGGATCGCGACCGGAACCGCGATCAGGAAGATGATCAGCAGCACCAGCATCACGTCCACCAGAGGGGTGGTGTTGATGTCGGACATCGGCTTTTCTTCGCCGCCCGCGCCGCCAACAGACATTGCCATGTTATGATCCTACTCTTGCAATGCCCTCTTTCGAGAGGAGGGATTGGGGGGAGGGGAGGGCCGGGAAATCATGCCGCATGCCGCGCATGATTTCCCGTAGCATCCGCTCGGACTGGCCGCCCGGATGCAACCTCATGTCTTACTTCTTGGCGGCGGGAGCCGGAGCAGCCTTCACCGGGGCAGCAGCCACGGCCGGCTTGATGGCGCCCTTCGAGTTGATGTAGGCCAGCACGTCAGCCGAGAAGCCCGTCAGCAGCTCGTTGATGCGCTTGTTGCGCGACTGCAGGAAGTTGTAGGCAAGCACGGCAGGCACAGCGACGAGCAGACCGATGGCGGTCATGATCAGAGCTTCACCCACGGGGCCGGCAACCTTGTCGATCGAGGCCGAACCGGCCAGACCGATGGCGATCAGAGCGCGGTAGATGCCGACCACGGTACCGAACAGACCCACGAAAGGAGCGGTCGAACCGACGGTGGCGAGGAAGGGCAGGCCGCGGGCCAGGAAGGCGCCGATCGAGGCTTCGGTGCGGGCCAGCGACGAGTGGACCCAGTCGTGGGCTTCGAGGCTGTCGGCCATCTTGCCGTGGTTTTCTTCGGCCAGGATACCGGCTTCGACGATGTCACGGAACGGGCTGGTCTTTTCCAGCTTGGCGGCGCCTTCCTTGAGCGAAGCGGCCTTCCAGAACGTGCCCAGAGCCTTGTACTGCTTGAGGATCTTCGACTGGTCCGACCAGCGGGTGAACAGCACGAAGAACGAACCGAACGAGAAAATCGCCATGATGGTCACGGTCGACTGAGCGATCAGACCGCCCTGTTCCAGGGCTTCCTTGAAGCCGAACTTGTTCTGCGGAGCCGCGCCAGCAGCGGCGGTCAGAATGTCAATAAGCATGCGATGGTCCTCTCAAAGGGCTCTCGAGTAGAGAATAGGGTCATTTACAGTAGGGACCGGGCCTTCATGCCGCAGATCCCCTGGGGAGTGTGGCTCAGTCCTTCGGGATGACCCACTTCACGCGATTGGCATAAACGCCGGTGGTGGGCTGGCCTTCGCCATCCTTGGCGGGCGCAAAGCGCGCGCGGCTGGTGGCGTATTTGCAGGTGGCAGCATCCAGTTCGGCATTGCCCGAGCTGGCCGTGATTTCACAGCCCGACACGCGCCCGTCAGGGGCCACGGTCAGCTTGAAACCCGTCGTGCCCTGCACACCTTCACGCAGGGGGCGCGAAGGATAGTCCTCAGGCGTCACCCAGTTGGCGGGGTTGCCCTTGGGGGCAGCGCCAACAGGCGTGAAACGCGGCGGCGGCGGCGCCGAAGGCGCAGGCGGTGCCAGCACAGGGGCAGGCGGCGCCGGCGGCGGGGCAACCGAAACCGTCTCGATCACGGGCGCGCTGACGGGCGCCACGTTCACCGGCGGCGGCGGAGCGACGATCGGCGGCGGCGGAGCGTCCTTCGGCGGCGGCGGAGGCGGTGGCGGCGGTTTCTCCTCTTGCTTGATATCGACAGTCGTCACTTTTTTCATGACCTTCTGGACGGCCGAGTAGGCAAGACCAGAGACCAAGGCATAACCAACGACGATGTGAATCAAGGCAACGATGATAATGGCGGTAAGGCGATTACCGCTCAATTGTTGATCAGCGTAGGCCATTCAGACGCATCACTCCATACAAAAACCCGGGCAAGCCCCGGGCCGACCATGAACCGAACCCGAAGGCGAAGTCCATGGGGAAAAGCTCATATCCACCCTGCCGGATTTACCGGATATTCGCCAAATGCCTTATGTGTCGGCTTTCGGCGAACGCATCGGCCCCCTTTGTTGGGGGTCCGCTTTTTTGCCAATCCTAGCCACCTTGCCGACTCGGCGCAACGCCTTATGCGCAGGGGGGTGGGGTTCAGGCAAAATTCATTTGTGTTAAAGCCTATCTAACAGGCACCCTTGGGGGCCTTTTGCAGGGGTCATGCGCCAATGGCGAATTTTTCGGAGTTTTCCGCGATGTTTCAAGGCATCCGAGCATGGAAATCGGCTTGCTTTGCGGCTCTATTGCCGCTGTTTGTTCCGGTGTCGGCGGGGGCTCAGGAGCCCCTTACGCAAAATGTCGTACAATCGTATGCTGACCTTGTTGGTCTGGCCGAATCGTCGCCTTTGGTCGTCTTCGCCGAGCTGAAAAAGGTGATTCCCATGCCTCTGCCGCGTGAGACGTCGCCCTTTTTGACCGTCCAGCGCGCCTATGTCGAGGCGCAGGGAATTGATTTGTTGAGCGGAACCGGCTCGGTTTCGGCCTCGGTGCGCTATCTGGCCGATGTCCGGCTCGATTCGCGCCACAAAATTCCCAATCCGCGCAAACAGATGGTGCTGATCTTTGCCCGTCCCGGCACCACGCCGGGCGATATCCAGCTGGTTTCGCCCGATGCCCAACTGCCCTGGAGCCAGCCGCTCGAGGCGCAGGTCCGCAAGATTCTGGCCGATCTGGCCGCCCCTGATTCGCCGCCCCATATTACGGGAATCAATATGGCGCTCTATCAGCAGGGCGATCTGGCAGGCGAAGGCGAGACGCAGATCTTCCTGACCACGGCCAAGGGCACGCCCGCGGCCATCATTGTCCAGCACAAGCCGGGCCAGCCCTCGCGCTGGAGCGCGTCCTTCTCCGAAGTGGTCGATGCGGCCAATGCCCCGCCCGCGCAAGGCACGCTGGAATGGTATCGTCTGGCCTGCTCGCTGCCCGAAACGCTGCCCGCTTCGGCCAATCTGGGCGAAACGCAGGAGGCCAAGGATCAGGCTGTCGCCGATTACCTGCTGGTGCGCCGCGATCTGGGGCCTTGCACGCGCACGCGGGTGGCGTGGGGCGGGGATATTGCCAAACCGGCCAAATAGGCTTGCTGGCAATCCAATTGCCCCCTAGGTGGCGCATCGTCAAATCCAAGGATTCCACGATGACCGATACTGTCGACAGCGCCACCCTTTCGCCCCAATCCGGCAAGCCGCCGCTGCGCATTGCGCTTGCGGGCCTTGGCACGGTGGGCGCGGGCGTCATTCGGCTGGTGGAGGCCAATGCCGATCTGATCGCGCGGCGCGCAGGCCGCCCGATCAAGGTTTCCGCCGTTTCCGCACGCGATCGCGGCAAGGATCGCGGCGTCGATCTTTCTCCCTATGCGTGGGAAGACGACATGACCGCGATGGCCGCGCGCGATGACGTGGACGTGGTGGTCGAACTGGTCGGCGGGTCGGACGGCCCGGCGCTGGTGCTGGCGCGCAATGCGATTCGCCATGGCAAGGCGCTGGTGACGGCCAACAAGGCGATGATCGCCCATCACGGCATGGCGCTGGCCAAGGAAGCCGAAGCGCAGGGTGTGGCCATGCGTTTTGAAGCAGCCGTGGCGGGCGGCATCCCGGTCATCAAGGGCCTGCGCGAAGGTGCGGCGGCCAACCGGGTCGAGCGCCTCTACGGCATCCTCAACGGCACCTGCAATTACATCCTCTCGACGATGGAAGATACCGGCCGCGATTTCGCCGAGGTGCTTTCCGAGGCGCAGGCCAAGGGCTATGCCGAGGCCGACCCGACCTTTGACATCGAAGGCATCGACGCGGCGCACAAGCTGTCCATCCTGTCGGCCATTGCGTTCGGCGCCAAGATCGACTTTGGCAGCGTAGACACGCAGGGCATCAGCCGCATCCTGGCCGCCGATATCGCCCAGGCCGATTCGCTGGGCTATTGCATCCGCCTGATCGGCACCGCCGAGGCCGACGCCGGACCCGAGGGTACGCCGGGCCTGTTCCAGCGCGTTGCGCCCCATCTGGTGCCTTTCGACAATCTGCTCGCCCATGTCGATGGCCCGACCAATGCGGTCGTGGTCGAGGGTAATTTCTCGGGCCGCCTGCTGTTTCAGGGCGCGGGCGCGGGTGACGGTCCGACCGCTTCGGCGGTGGTGGCAGACCTGATCGACATCGCGCGCGGCATGGACACCGGGTTTGAGGCCGACATGGCCTTTTCGATCCCCGTTGATGGTTTGGAAGACATGGCCCCGGCGCCTGCCGGTCATCGCCTTGGCCGCGCCTATATCCGCTTCCTCGTGGCGGATCGTCCGGGCGTGCTGGCCGAAATCACCGCCGCGATGCGCGATGCGGGCGTTTCCATCGAGAGCCTGATCCAGAAAGGTCAGGCCAGCAAGGACGGGGCGGTCATCGTCGCCATCGTCACGCATGAAGTGCCCGAGGCGGCCGTGGCAAAGGCGCTGGCGCTGCTCGAAGGTTCGCCCAGCCTGGTAGGCCAGCCGTTGGTCATGCAGATTCTGGGCGCGTAAGGCGACGCATTTGCTCCGCCGAAATCCGGGAGCAAATGCGCAGTAACTCAGACAATTTCGACGCCGGGGGCCATGCCCTCGGCGTTTTTCTTTGTCGGCTCAATAACTGGGTTCGTATGTTGCCCGTTTTGGACCTTTGACTTCGCGTTTGCGGCATTTGTCCGCTCGACAACCGGCCTATGCATAGGTAAGCGGACGTGTCTGCATAGGTATTCACAACGTGCATTCACACTGCCGACCAACAGGTCCGGCATAGGGGCCATACATTCCTGAAGGAATCGGACAGATTATGAGCGCTACTCCTGCCAGCAAGATTCTCGACCGCGTTCTGGTGCTTGAAATGGTGCGCGTGACCGAAGCGGCCGCCATCGCCTCGGCCAAGCTGATCGGGCGCGGCGACGAGAAGGCCGCCGATGCCGCCGCGGTCGAAGCCATGCGCGAGAAGCTCAACGAACTCTATATCGACGGCACCGTGGTGATCGGCGAGGGTGAGCGCGACGAGGCGCCGATGCTCTATATCGGCGAAAAGGTCGGCGCGGCGCTGGGCAAGGGCCCCAAGATCGACATCGCGCTCGACCCGCTGGAAGGCACGACGATCTGCGCCAAGGCCGGACCGAACTCGCTGGCCGTGCTGGCGATCGCCGAAGAGGGCGGGCTGCTCAATGCGCCTGACACCTATATGGACAAGCTGGCGGTGGGGCCGGGCTATCCTGATGGCATCATCGATCTGGCCAAGAGCCCGACCGAGAACGTCAAGGCCGTGGCCGCCGCCAAGGGCGTGGCGCCCGAGGACATCGTGGTCTGCGTGCTGGACCGTCCGCGCCACACCGACCTTATCGACGAACTGCGCGCGCTTGGCTGCGGCGTCTATCTGATCGGCGACGGCGACGTGGCGGGCGTGATCGCCACCACCAACACCGAAGAAACCAACATCGACATGTATATGGGCCAGGGCGGCGCGCCGGAAGGCGTGCTGGCCGCAGCGGCGCTGCGCTGTGTCGGTGGCCAGTTCAAGGGCCGTCTGGTGTTCCGCAATGACGATGAAAAGGCCCGCGCCTACAAATGGGGCATCACCGATCTCAACAAGATCTATGACCTGACCGAGCTGGCCAAGGGCGACTGCATCTTTGCCGCCAGCGGCGTGACCGACGGCTCGCTGCTGAAAGGCGTGAAGCGCACGCGCGGCGGCCGTCTGACCACCGAAAGCGTGGTGATGCGCGCCAGCACCGGCACCGTGCGCTGGGTCAAGGGCGACCGCCGGGCGTAATCGGTACTGCGAATAACACAAAGGGGGCAGGGGTTTGCGCCGCTGCCCCCTTTTGTATGTGCGGCAAACCTTGCAATCCTGCCGTTCTTGGCTAGAGGCACGCGCGAGGGAAGCAACGCGGCGGCTGAGTCTTTCGTGCCGCGTGCAGTGGAGATACGCGAATGAAGATCCTTGCCGGTAACGGTAACCTGCCGCTGGCGCGCGCGATTGCGGGCTATCTGGAACTGCAATTGACGGATGCCAGTGTGCGCCGTTTTGCCGATGAAGAAGTCTTCGTCGAAATCCACGAAAACGTGCGCGGCGAGGATGTCTTCGTCGTTCAGTCGACCGCCTATCCCGCGAACGACAATCTGATGGAACTGCTGATCTGCATCGACGCGCTGCGCCGCGCTTCGGCCAAGCGGATCACGGCGGTCGTCCCCTATTTCGGCTATGCCCGTCAGGACCGCAAGCCCGGCCCGCGCACGCCGATCTCGGCCAAGCTGGTGGCCAATCTGATCACCACGGCGGGCGCCGACCGCGTGCTGGCGGTTGACCTCCATGCGGGTCAGATCCAGGGCTTCTTCGACATTCCCACCGACAACCTGTTTGCCGCCCCCGTGATGGCCGCCGATATTCTGGCGCGCAATGGCGATGATGGGCTGATGGTGGTTTCGCCCGACGTTGGCGGCGTGGTGCGCGCCCGCGCGCTGGCCAAGCGTCTGAACAATGCCCCGCTGGCCATCGTGGACAAGCGCCGCGACAAGCCGGGCGTGTCGGAGGTGATGAACATCATCGGCGACGTCAAGGGCCGCACCTGCATCCTGATCGACGACATCATCGATTCGGGCGGCACCCTGTGCAACGCGGCGCAGGCGCTGATGGATGCGGGCGCCGCTTCGGTCACGGCCTATATCACCCATGGCGTGCTGTCGGGCGCGGCGGTCTCGCGCGTTAACAATTCGGCGCTCAAGGAACTGGTCATCACCGACTCGATCCTGCCCACCGAGGAAACGCAGAAGTCGGACAAGATCCGTCTGCTGACCATCGCTCCGCTGATCGGCGAGGCGATCCGCCGTATTGCGGATGAAAGCTCGGTGTCGAGCCTGTTCGACTAAGACTTGCAAGGCCCTCTGCCGCCGGCAGGGGGCCTTTATTGCCAGGGGCGGTTGCCCCCCGGCGGCACGCGTTCCAGCGCCTCCAGCCTTTTGGCCTGCCGCGATTCCAGCGCCAGCGTCAGCAGCGGATTGGGCGTGCGCACAAAGCGGCGCGGGGTCACGCCGAACAATTCGGTAAATTCGCGCGTCATCTGCGCCTGATCGAAATAGCGCAGGATCAGTTCCTCGGCCTCGGCCTCGTCCGCCACGCCGTGCAGATGGCTGGCCATGTCCAGCGCGCGGGCGCGGCGCATCACCTGCTTGGGCGGCATACCGAAATCGCGCCGCACAATCCGCTCCAACTGTCGCGTACTGATCGCCATTTCGGCGGCGAAATCGCTGATGCTGGCATTGGGATTGGCAAAGGTCAGCGCCTCAAAGGCGGTGCTGATCGGATTGGGATACGGACGGCCCAGCTTTTCCACCAGCAGCCGGAAGCGGCGCTCCAGCAGATCGGCGATCGCCACAGGGTCCTCGGTATGGCTGAAGGCGGCCAGCGTTTCTTCGCTGTTGAGTCCGTAATGTTCGAGCGGGACCAGCCGGTTGACCATCTCATGCGCGCTGCGGCCAAAGAGCGCATAGCCCGCCCCCGCCTTCAGCGCATAGCCGATGGACAGAAAGCTGCCCTCGACGGTGATGGGCATGATCTTGCTTTGCGGGCCAAAAATCAGCGCGGCGCGGCCAAGATGGTGGACACCGTCGGCGGTATGGGCGGTCCATTTGCCGCCCAGTTGAATACGCACCATCGAACTGTCGTTGAAGATGCCAGAAGACAGGCAGTAATCAGGCGGCAGATTGACCGGCGTGACATAGATCCGCCCCAGCCACGGCGCCAGATCGGGCGCGGGCGCCCGATTATAGGACAGCGGTTGGCCCTTGCTTGACCGGCCGACCAGCGGTGTCACCGCTGCATCAAGGGCCGGTTTGGTTGGCTTGAGCATAGATTTTGGACCCAGTATTCGTTTTTGTTGTAAAAATAATTTCCAGAACCTGTGTAGTTCAATTTCCCCTGCGTGCGGCTTTGTCAACCGATTGTCACGTTATATTGCTGTGCTGCTGCCACCTGCGGCTTGACCGCAACCCATGGGCAAAGGCACAAGCGGCGCCATGAAACTGAACCTCGATGCTGACATTGCACTGGCCCAACGTCTTGCCGATGCGGCGGGCGCGGCGATCCGCCCCTATTTCCGGTCCGGCGTGGCCTCCGAGCGCAAGGAAGACGCCAGTCCCGTCACTCTGGCCGATCAGGCCGCCGAAGAGGCCATGCGCGCGATCCTGCGCGCCGAGCGTCCCGATGACACGATCATCGGCGAGGAATATGGCGTGACGGCCGGAACATCGGGGCGCAGTTGGGTGCTGGACCCGATTGACGGTACGGCGGGGTTCCTTGCGGGCCGCGCGATCTTCGGCACGCTGATCGCGCTGGTGATCGAGGGCTGGCCGGTGCTGGGCGTGATCGACCAGCCGATTGCGGGCGAGCGCTGGGTGGGCGCATCGGGCCGCAAGACGACGTTCAATGGCCAGCCGGTCAGCACCCGCCGTTGCCGCGAATTGTCCGACGCCACCATCGCCACCACCGGCCCGCATTATTTCAGCGACCATGAGGGCGAGCATTTCATGGGTCTGGCCGCCAAGACCGATTATCGCCGGATGGTGATGGGCGGCGACTGCTATAATTACGCGATGCTGGCCAGCGGCCATCTCGACATCGTGTGCGAGGCGGGGCTCAAGCTGCATGACTGGGCGGCGCTGGTGCCGGTGGTCGAGGGCGCGGGCGGCCTGATGTGCGACTGGAACGGCGATCCGCTGCATGCCGGGTCGACCGGCCATGTGCTGGCGCTGGGCGATCCGGCGCGGCAGGATGATGCGGTCGAGGCGCTGGCCTGTACCCATGATCACCACCACGAGCATTGAGCCTGCACTTCTTCTTCTATGGAACATTGATGGCGGGCATGGGCAACCGGCATGAACGGGCGGCCCATGCCTTGCTGGACAAGGGCCGCGCGGCCAGTGCGCGCGGGCGGCTCTATGCGGTGCCCGATCCGGCGGGGTGGTATCCGGCGCTGCTGCCGGGTGCGGGGGTGGTGCGGGGCATGGTCCATCGCGCCGGGCCGCGTTTCGATGCGCGGGCGCTGGCCCGGATAGATGCCTATGAAGGGCGCGAATACCGGCGCGGGACGGTGAAGTTGGGCAAGGTCACCGCCTGTGCCTATATCTGGCGCGGACCTTTGCCGCGCGGGGCATGTCGGATCGCCTGTGGCGATTTTCGCGTCTGGCTGGCGGCGCGCCGGGGGCGGCGAGCCTATGGCGCCTAACTCGCGCCGCCCGCAAATATCTCCGCCGCCCGCAGCAGATCGGCCAAGGCGCTTGCATTTGCCCGGCGATGCCCCTAAGGGCCGCCCCTTCAACCGGTTCGGAGGATTTGTCGCAAGGCAGATTCGCTCGCCTGCCTGGCCATCAAGGGCTGCCACGGCAAGCGGGACGGACCGCTAGATCAAGGAGATGAAAATGCCCAAGATGAAGACCAAGAGCGGTGTGAAGAAGCGCTTCAAGATCACCGCCACCGGTAAGGTCAAGCATGGCGTCGCTGGCAAGCGTCACCGTTTGATCAGCCATAATTCGAAGTACATCCGTCAGAACCGTGGCACCGAGGTGATCTCCGACGCGGACGCGAAGGTGATCAAGAAGTGGGCGCCCTACGGGCTGAACTGAGGAGTTACTGAGTTATGGCACGTGTCAAAAGGGGTGTTACCACCCGCGCCAAGCACAAGAATATTCTGGAACAGGCCAAGGGTTACCGCGGTCGTCGCAAGAATACGATCCGCGTTGCTCGTCAGGCCGTTGAAAAGGCCGGCCAGTACGCTTACCGCGACCGCAAGGTCAAGAAGCGTACCTTCCGCGCTCTGTGGATCCAGCGTATCAACGCTGCGGTTCGCGCCGAAGGCCTGACCTATTCGCAGTTCATCAACGGCATCAAGCTGGCTGGCATCCAACTGGACCGCAAGTCGCTGGCCGATCTGGCGCTGAACGAAGCGGCCGTGTTCTCGGCTGTTCTGGCTCAGGCCAAGGCTGCTCTGCCCGCCGCGTAAGCGCGCAGGCCGATTGGACAGAAAGGGCGCGGGGGGATTTCTCCCGCGCCTTTTTTGTTGCCCTGCGTCCAGAGGTGAACTTGCCTTCACATCATCGATGCGTCATGCATGGCGCCAAGGTTCGCAATAAAGATAAGGCCAAAAGATGAGGCCAAGAGACAAGGGATGCCATTGACGCGCGGATCATCGGTCCGGGCCAGGTTCTTTGCCCCGCCGGCGGAATTGGCCCGCTACTTTACGAGTTTCTATCTGGCCGAGATCGATCTCGCGCCCGGCGAGCGCGTGGTTGATTATCTGCATCCCGAATGGGCCAATCTGCGCTTTTCCTCGGGCGGGCCGCTGGCCGCGCACAATACGCGGGGCATGGGCATTGCCGATTGCCATTTCGCGGTGACAGGCCCGAGCGGCCATGCGGTGCGTTTCGAGGTCGGGCCATGCAGGATCTGGGGCGTGGGCCTGTTGCCGCTGGGCTGGGCGCGATTTGTCGGCCTGCCTGCGGCGGAACTGGCCGATGCGGTGCTGGACGGGGCCGACCATGATGGCTTTGCGCCCTTCATGCCGCTGGCCGAGGCGATTTTCGGGCCGGAGCCGGATGTCGAGGGCGAATTGGCGCGGATCGGCCGCTTCTTTGCCGAATGGCCATCCGACGGCGCGGGCGATGATCAAAGGGTTCAGGCGATCCATGCGGCCATGATCGACCCGGCGGTGTCCAGTGTGGCCGAAATGGCGCGCCGCGCCGGGGCGAGCGCCCGCACGGTCGAGCGCCTGTGCCAACAATCCTTCGGCTTTGGCCCCAAATATCTGCTGCGCCGCCAGCGTTTCATGCGCAGCCTTGCCCAGTTCATGCTTGACCCCTCGCTGAAATGGATCGGGGCGCTGGACGGGCATTATCACGATCAGGCGCAATTCGTGCGTGAGTTTCGCCAGTTCATGGGCATGACCCCGCGCGAATACGCCCGGATGCCGCATCCGATCATCGAGGCCTTTGTGCGCGAACGGGCGCGGATTGCGGGCGCGGCGGTGCAGGCGCTGGACGGGCCGGACGGCGCGCGGCTGGGGCGCTGCTCATCTTGACGCCGCGCGGTTAGGCGCGGTTGATCTTGACGCCGCGCCGCCCTAGAGGGTGCTGGCGCATGGCCCGATGCCGGCGCGCCCATCAGCAGACGGACAGAGCATGGATTACGAAAGTCTCGGCGCACAGGCGCTCGACAGCATTGCAAAGGCGCAGGATCTGGACGCGCTGGAGGCGCTGCGCGTGGCGTTTCTGGGCAAGCAGGGTTCGATCTCGGGCCTGCTCAAAACGCTGGGCGGGATGAGTCCGGAGGAGCGCCAGACCACGGGGCCCAAGATTCATGCGCTGCGCGAAGGCGTGACGAATGCGCTGGCCGACAAGAAGGCCGCTCTGGAAGCTGCCGCGCTGGAGGCCAGGCTCGCCGCCGAGACGGTCGATCTGACCCTGCCCGCGCCGGAAAGCGCCCGTGGCAGCGTGCATCCCGTCAGCCAAGTGATGGACGAACTGGCCGAGATCTTTGCCGATCTGGGCTTTGCCGTCGCCACCGGGCCGGAGATCGAGGACGACTGGCACAATTTCACCGCGCTCAACATGCCCGAAAGCCATCCGGCGCGCGCGATGCATGACACCTTCTATATAGACAAGGCCGCCAGCGGTTATGAAACCGAGCAGGACATGGTGCTGCGCACGCATACCAGCCCGGTGCAGATCCGCGCGATGCTGGCCGCGGGCGGCGACAAGCCCTTGCGCATCATCGCGCCGGGCCGCGTCTATCGCAGCGATTCCGATGCCACCCATACGCCGATGTTCCATCAGGTCGAAGGCCTGGTGATCGGCAAGGACATCACGCTGGCGCATCTGAAATGGACGCTGGAAACCATGCTCAAGGCGTTTTTTGAGCGGGACGATATCGTGCTGCGCCTGCGCCCGTCCTATTTCCCCTTCACCGAACCCAGCGTCGAGGTCGACACCGGCTATTCCTATGTCGACGGCCGCCGCGTGGTGGGTGGTTCGGGCGATGCGCCGGGCCATGCGTGGATGGAGCTGCTGGGGTCCGGCATGGTCAATCGCCATGTGCTGACCGCGGGCGGTTATGATCCGGATCAGTGGCAGGGTTTTGCCTTTGGCGTGGGCGTCGATCGCCTCGCCATGCTGAAATATGGGATGAACGATTTGCGGGCCTTCTTTGATGGCGATGCGCGCTGGTTGGGCCATTACGGCTTTTCCGGCCTTGATGTGCCGACCCTTTCGGGCGGCGTTGGCGTACAGGCATAAGGGGCTTCCGCATGAAATTCTCTCTCTCGTGGCTGAAAGCCCATCTGGAAACCGAAGCGACTGTTGAACAGATCGCGGGCAAGCTGAACGCCATCGGCCTTGAAGTCGAAGGCATCGAGGACCCGGCGGAAAAGCTGAAGGGCTTTCGCGTTGCGCGCATCCTGACCGCCGAGCGTCATCCCAATGCCGACAAGCTGCAGGTGCTGAGCGTCGATACCGGCGAGGGCGCGCCCTTGCAGGTGGTCTGCGGCGCGCCCAATGCGCGGGCCGGATTGGTCGGCGTGCTGGGCCTGCCGGGGGCTGTGGTGCCCGCCAATGGCATGGTGCTCAAGGTTGCCGCCGTGCGCAGCGTCGAATCGAACGGCATGATGTGTTCGATGCGCGAACTGGAATTGGGCGAGGGCCATGACGGCATCATAGAATTGCCCGAAGACGCTCCGGTCGGCACCGCTTTCGCAGAATATCACGGCGCCGATCCGGTGTTCGACATTTCGGTCACGCCCAACCGTCCTGATTGCATGGGCGTCTATGGCATCGCGCGCGATCTGGCCGCGGCTGGTCTGGGCTTTCTCAAGCCCATCGCCGCGCCGGGGATTGCCGGTTCCTATGCCTGCCCGGTTGAAATCCGCACCGAGGATGAGGATGGCTGCCCCGCCTTTTATGGCCGCACCATCAAGGGCGTGAAGAATGGCCCCAGCCCGGAATGGCTGCAGGCTGCGCTCAAGGCTGCTGGCCAGCGGCCGATTTCGGCGCTGGTCGACATCACCAATTATGTGATGCTGACCTATGGCCGCCCGGCCCATGCCTATGATCTGGCTAAGCTGTCGGGCGCGGTCGTGGCCCGCCGCGCGGTTGCGGGCGAGCAATGCCTTGCGCTCAATGGCAAGACCTATGATCTGAACGAGAGCATGACTGTAATCGCCGATGCGGCGGGCGTGCATGACATTGCCGGGATCATGGGCGGCGAGCATTCGGGTTGCAGCGATGACACCGCCGATGTCCTGCTCGAAATCGCCTATTTCACGCCCGAGCGGATTGCCGCCACGGGTCGCGCGCTGAACCTGACCTCTGACGCCCGCGCGCGGTTTGAGCGCGGGGTGGACCCGGCTTTCCTTGACACCGGGCTTGATCTGCTGACGGGCCTGATCCTCGAGATCTGCGGCGGCGAGGCATCCGAAGTGGTGCGCGCCGGTGCTGCGCCCGCCACGCCCAAGACCGTGGCTTTTGATCCTGCGCTGGTGACCAAGCTGGGCGGCGTGGAGATTGCGGGCGATGAGCAGAAGCGCATCCTTGCCGCGCTGGGCTTTACGGTGGGCGATGACTGGGCCGTGACCGTGCCGGGATGGCGCCCGGATGTCGATGGCGCGGCCGATATTGTTGAGGAAGTGGTGCGTATCCACGGCCTCGACGGGATCGAGAGCGTGCCTTTGCCGCGTGAGGATGGCGTGGCCAAGCCGACCGCGACCCCGGTGCAACGCCAAGAGCGCCGCCTTCGCCGTGCTGCTGCCGCGCGCGGGCTGAACGAGGCGATTACGTGGTCGTTCCTGCCTGAGGGTGAGGCGGAGCATTTTGCTGAAGGCGTGCTCTGGCGTCTGGCCAATCCGATCAGCGAAGACCTGAAAGTCATGCGTCCCAGCCTGATCCCGGGTCTGCTGAGCGCGGCCAAGCGCAATCTGGCGCGTGGGGGCTCCTCGCTGCGCCTGTTTGAAATCGGTCGCCGCTATTTGCGCGATGCCAATGGCAAGGGTGCGGAACGGCTGACGCTGGCTGTGGTGCTGGCGGGGGACAAGACCCCGCGCGGCTGGGCGACGGGCAAGGCGCAGGCGTTCGACGCTTTCGACGCCAAGGCCGAGGCGCTGGCCTTGCTGGCCGAGGCGGGCGCGCCGGTGGATAACCTCCAGATCATGGGCGAGGCAGGGGCGCAGTTCCACCCCGGCCAGTCGGCGACCTTGCGGTTGGGGCCCAAGAATGTGTTGGCGCGTTTCGGCATGTTGCACCCCACCACGGCCAAGGCGTTTGATCTCGATGGTCCGGTGGCGGTGGCGGAAATTTTCCTCGATGCCATTCCGGGCAAGAAGGGGGCCGCTGGTTTCGCTCGCGTCAATTATGCGCCCCCGGCCCTGCAGGCGGTGAAGCGCGATTTCGCCTTCCTCGTTCGCGCCGATTTGCCTGCGGGCGACCTGCTGCGCGCGGTGAAGGGCGCGGACAAGGCGAATATCATCGCTGCGCGCGTCTTCGACGATTTCCGGGGGCAGGGCGTGCCCGAGGGCCAGAAGTCGCTGGCCATCGAGGTCACGCTGCAGCCTGCGGAAAAGAGCTATAATGACGCCGACCTGAAGGCCATTGCCGACAAGGTGACGGCGGCGGCGGCCAAGCAGGGCGCGGTTCTGCGCGGTTGAACGCCAAGGGGTTGAAAGAAAAGGGCGCTGCGGGCATTCTCGCAGCGCCTTTTTTGTTGGCCGGATGGGGAATGGTGTGAGCGAAGAACTGGTGAGCCTTGTTTCGGGCGAATGGCGCGCCTTGATCCATCCGCTGGGCGCCGAACTGCAATCGCTGCGCGATGGGGCGGGGCGGGAATATATGACCGATGTCGATCCGGCCTATTGGACGGGCCATGCGCCTTTGCTCTTTCCGATCATCGGCGCGCTGCGGGGCGATGCGTTTCGGCATGAGGGGCGCGAATATACCCTGCCGCGCCACGGTTTCGCGCGGCGCAGCCGGTTTGCGATTGCCGCCCGGAGCGAGGATGCGGTGACGTTCGCGCTGGAGGACAGCGAGGCGACGCGGGCGGTTTACCCCTTCGCTTTCCGGCTGGAGATGGCGTTTCGCTTGCATGGCGGGGCGCTGCATATGGCCGCCACGGTGCATAATCGCGGCGAGGCGGTGATGCCTTTCAGCTTTGGCTATCATCCGGCCTTTGCCTGGCCTTTGCCGGGTGGAGGCGAAAAAACCGCCCACCACATCATCTTTGAAAAGGATGAGCCCGAGCAGATCCGCCGCCTCAGCAAGGCCACGGGCGAATTGCTGCCGGGCGGCGAGGCGACGCCGGTGGCGGGGCGCGAACTGGCGCTGCATGAAACTCTGTTTGAGGCCGATGCGATGGTTTGGACCGGGCTGGCCAGCCGCGCCTTGCGCTATACCTCTCCGCAAGGCCCCGCGCTCGATATTGCCTTTCCCGACAGCCCCGACCTTGGCCTGTGGCAGGTGCCGGGCGCGCATTATCTGTGCATCGAGCCATGGGCGGGCTATGCGGACCCGCTCGGCTTTGACGGAGAGATTGGCCAGAAGCCGGGGATTGTCCTGTTGCCGCCGGGTGAAAGCCGCAGCTTCCGCATGGATGTGCGTGTAAGCGCGGGATAGGCGCCAAGCGCGCAAGCGCGGGATAGACGAAAAGCCCGCCGCCATGTAAGCGCGCGCGCATGACTGACGCCTTTGCCACCCGCCGCACCTTTGCCATCATCTCGCACCCTGACGCGGGCAAGACCACGCTGACCGAAAAGCTGTTGCTGAACGGCGGCGCGATTCACTTGGCGGGCGAGGTGAAGGCGCGCGGCGCGGCGCGGCGTGCCCGGTCTGACTGGATGAAGATCGAACAGCAGCGCGGGATTTCGGTGACCTCCTCGGTCATGACCTTTGCCCGCGAGTTTGAAGGGCTGGGGCATATCACCTTCAACCTGCTCGACACGCCGGGCCACGAGGATTTTTCCGAGGATACCTATCGCACGCTGACGGCGGTCGATTCGGCGATCATGGTGATCGATGCGGCCAAGGGTATCGAGCCGCAGACGCGCAAGCTGTTTGAAGTGTGCCGGATGCGCAATGTGCCGATCATCACCTTCGTCAACAAGGTGGACCGCGAAGGCCGCCCGGTGTTCGAGATTCTGGACGAGGTGGCCGATGCGCTGGCGCTGGACGTTTCGCCGCAAAGCTGGCCCGTCGGCATGGGCGGCACGTTTGAGGGCATCCTTGACCTGAACAGCGGGCGTATCAGCCGCCCCGAGGGCGACAGCCGCGAATTTCTGGGCAAGGTCGATCATGAGCCGGTGCCGGAGGAATTTGCCGAGGAGATCGAGCTGGGTCAGGCGGGCTATCCCGAATTTAATCTTGAGGCCTATCGGCATGGCGATCTGACGCCGGTGTTCTTTGGCTCGGCGCTGAAGAATTTCGGTGTGGCCGAATTGATCGAGGCCATCGCCCGCATCGCGCCCCCTCCGCGCCCGCAGCCCAGCGAAGCGGGTGTGATCGATCCGTCGGGCAATGAGGTGACGGGCTTCATTTTCAAGGTGCAGGCCAATATGGACCCGATGCACCGCGACCGCATCGCTTTCATGCGTCTGGTTTCGGGCACATTCAAGCGCGGGATGAAGCTGACGCCATCCGCGTTGGGCAAGCCGATTGCGGTGCATTCGCCGATCCTGTTCTTTGCGCAGGACCGCGAGATTGCCGATGAGGCCCAGCCCGGCGATATCATCGGCATTCCCAACCATGGCACTTTGCGCGTGGGCGAT
Organism: Novosphingobium sp. 63-713; assembly: GCF_001898925.1. Classification (NCBI taxonomy): domain Bacteria; kingdom Pseudomonadati; phylum Pseudomonadota; class Alphaproteobacteria; order Sphingomonadales; family Sphingomonadaceae; genus Novosphingobium; species Novosphingobium sp. 63-713. Next base: position 108,741 of record NZ_MKVS01000006.1, on the reverse strand, counting down.
ACTTTGTCGGAAACGAACAAGGTGCGCTTTACCGGCCTGCCCAATTTCGCGCCGGAAATCCTGCGCCGCGTTCAGCTCAAGGACCCGACCAAGACCAAGCAACTCCGCAAGGCTCTCGATGATCTGAGCGAAGAGGGCGTGATTCAGGTCTTCTATCCCGAAATCGGTGGCCAGTGGATCGTGGGCGTGGTGGGCCAGCTTCAGCTCGACGTGCTGATTTCGCGACTGGAGGCTGAATATAAGGTAGGCGCCATGCTGGAGCCCGCGCCTTTCGATACGGCGCGCTGGGTGAAGGGCGATGCCAAGGCGCTGTCCGACTTTGCCGAATTCAACCGCGCCAATCTGGCCAAGGACCGCGATGGTGATCCGGTGTTCATGGCGCGATCGTCGTGGGATGTGTCCTATCAGCAGGAGCGCAACCCCGAGCTGACCTTTTCCGCGACCAAGGAGCGGTAAGGGCATTACCCGCTTTTGCGGTTTCGACAGGCGCGTCGGGACATAAGTTCCGGCGCGCCTGTTTTTTGCGCGTGCGGGATGTTTGACGGCTTTTGCCTCCAAAACGCTGCCTAATTTTTGAGCAGATGCATAGGAATCGGGCGCAGGCCGGGCCTGATTAACCACCAGACGGGGCAATCGCCTTGGCGAATCCCTGCGAATCTCAAAAAACCCTAAATTGGCACACCCCTTGCTAGGTATGTGGCATACCGGCGCTGGGCCGGTTGGCTAATAGGGGATAGGCATGAAGTTCATCATCGCCATCATCAAGCCGTTCAAGCTCGACGAGGTGCGTGAAGCCCTCGGCGCACTTGGGGTCGCCGGTCTGACGGTGTCCGAAGTGAAGGGCTTTGGTCGGCAAAAAGGGCAAACCGAGATCTATCGCGGTGCCGAATATTCGACCAACATGCTGCCCAAGGTGAAGATCGAGATCGCCGCCAGCGACGAACTGGCGCCGCGCGTGGTCGAAACCATCCAACAGGCCGCCAGCACCGAAGCCATCGGCGATGGCAAGATCTTCGTGCTTGATCTGGCCTCGGCCGTCCGCATCCGCACCGGTGAAACCGGGGATACCGCTCTGTGAGCGGCGCTAGCCTTAGGAGTGAACCCACTATGATCCGCAAGATGATTTGCGGCGCTGGGGCTTTGGGCGCATCGCTCTTTGCCGCCACCACCGCTTTTGCGCAGGCAGCGCCGATCAAGGCGCCGACTGCCGAACAGATGGCCACCATGGTCAACAAGGGCGACAACACCTGGATGCTGATGTCCTCGGTGCTGGTGCTGCTGATGAGCATCCCCGCTCTGGCGCTGTTTTACGGCGGTCTGGTCCGCACCAAGAACATGCTCAGCGTGCTGATGCAGGTGTTCATGATCGTTTCGGTGGCGGCCCTGGTGTGGGTCTGCTGGGGCTATTCGATGGCCTTTACCGGCGGTTCGCCCTTTGTCGGCGGCTTCTCCAAGGCGTTTCTGATGGGCGTTTCGGCCAGCACCTATGCGGCCACTTTCTCGAACAACGTCTATCTGCCCGAATACACCTATGTCATCTTCCAGATGACCTTCGCCTGCATCACGCCGGCGCTGATCGTGGGCGCCTTTGCGGAACGCGTGAAGTTCACGCCGCTGATCATCTTCACGGTGCTGTGGCTGACCTTCATCTATTTCCCGATGGCCCACATGGTGTGGTATTTCGCTGGTCCCGACTTCCTGTCGGCCAACACGTCTGACGCCGGCTATCTCTATGGTCTTGGCGCTCTGGACTTTGCGGGCGGCACCGTGGTGCACATCAACGCCGGTATTGCCGGTCTCGTCGGCTGCCTCGTGATCGGCAAGCGCGTGGGCTTTGGCAAGGAAGCCACCCCGCCGCACTCGCTGACCATGACCATGATCGGCGCCTCGCTGCTGTGGGTTGGTTGGTTCGGCTTCAACGCCGGTTCGAACCTGGAAGCCAATGGTCTGGCCTCGCTCGCCTTTATCAACACCTTCGTCGCCACCGCCGCTGCCGCTGTCAGCTGGTCGCTGGTGGAACAGGTCAAGCATGGCAAGCCCTCGATGCTGGGCGCTGCTTCGGGTGCTGTGGCCGGTCTGGTGGCCATTACGCCGGCCTCGGGCTTTGCCGCTCCGATGACCTCGATCGTGCTGGGCCTGGTGGTTTCGCCGATCTGCTTCTTCTTCGTCTCGACCGTGAAGAACAAGCTCAAGTATGACGATACGCTCGACGTTTTCGGCGTGCACTGCATCGGCGGTATCGTCGGCGCCATCGGCACCGGCATCGTCGCCGACCCCTCGCTGGGCGGCCAGGGCTGGGTTGATTACACCGTGTTCCCCTCGAAGGCCGGCACCTATGACATGGTTGCCCAGGTCATCACCCAGATCAAGGCTGTCGTCCTGACGCTGGTGCTCTCGGGCGGTGGTTCGGCGATCCTGTTCTTCGCTCTGGACAAGACCATCGGTCTGCGTCCCTCGGAAGAAGCCGAGCGCGAAGGCCTCGACATCACCGAGCACGGCGAACGCGCCTACAACTACTAAGTTTCAAAAGTTTGGCGGGGCCGGGGATCTCCTCCCTCTCCTCCTCCCCGGTCCCGCCTACCGATGTTCCTCCTGCGAACGACAAACTTACAAAGGGCCGGAGCCAGCCGCTCCGGCCCATTTTTTATGCGCAGATCGAGGATATGGAAAAGGCCGGAGCGGTGGGCTCCGGCCTTTTCGCGTTTGGATATCGGTGGTGGTTCAACCGGCCTGCGCGGCCAGCATGTCCATCAGCGGGCGCACCGGGCTGACGTCATAGCCGGCCGAGGCGGCCTGCGCGGTGACCTCGTCAAGGTCCGCGCCGAGGCTGGCCTGCGCCAGCGACCAGAGCAGTGTCGAACGCGTGCCCGACCGGCAGTAGGCCAGGATTTTGCCGTCGCCCTTGAGCGCCTCGGCCATGGCGGACACCTGAGCCTGGCTGAAACCGGCATGGGTGACGGGGATGGCGACATAGCCCATACCCGCGGCGGCGGCGGCCTGCGCGATGGCGTCGCCCGGCGTCTGGTCGTCGCTTTCGCCTTCGGGGCGGTTGTTGATGATGAGGGTGATGCCCTGCGCGGCGGCGGCATCGACATCGGCAAGGCTGATCTGCGGGCTGGCCCAGACACGCTGGGAAATCTGACGGAACATGATCGTCTCCTGATCCTGGTAGGCGCGAAGGCGGAGGGGGCGCGCCAAAGGGCTGGATTCGCTCTGCCAAGGGGCGGGGAATCAGACAAGCGGGGATTTGCGCAAGGCGGCTGAGTCGCGGTCTTGGCGCATTATTTTCGGATATTCTTGGGGATGTGCACGATTCTATTCGCTATGACCTGGAATTTAGGATATGCCGGAGAGTGCAGAGGAGAGGGTCGCGTGTTTTGCGCGGCTGCTTGCCCTGTCGTTTGGTGTGATTCGTCCTCGCGCCACGCGATTTGGATCAGGGCGAAGCGAAGGTGCTTTCGGTTTTATGGGTTTTGATAGAGGGCGTCGCGGCAGGGGCCGAGACAAGCGCGACGGGTTCGGCGAAGAAGGTTTCGATCCCTTCATGGGCGGTGGCGACCGCTTTGGTGGTGGCGACCGTTTCGGCGGCGGTGACCGCTTTGGCGGCGGCCGTGATCGCGGCGGCTTCGGCGGCGGTGATCGTGGCGGCTTCGGCGGCGGCCCGCGTGGCGGCGGCTTTGGCGGCGGCGGTGGCGGCGGCTTCGGCGGCCCGCGCGGCGGCGGCGGTGGCGGCATGCCTGCCCAGGTCGTTGGCCAGGGCAAGGGCGTCGTGAAGTTCTTCAACGCTCAAAAGGGTTTTGGCTTCATCCAGCGTGAAGACGGCGGCGAAGATGTGTTCGTGCACATCAGCGCGGTCGAACGCGCCGGTCTTGAAGGTCTGGCCGAAGGTCAGGGTCTGGAATTCACGCTGGTGGATCGTGGCGGCAAGGTGTCGGCCAGCGATCTGTCGGTTGTGGGTGATGTGATCGCGGTCGCCAAGCGCGAACCCGCTGCTCCCCAGCGCCAGCTGACCGGTGAAAAGGCCACCGGCACGGTCAAGTTCTTCAACGCGATGAAGGGCTTCGGCTTCATCACGCGTGATGACGGCCAGCCCGATGCCTTCGTGCACATCAGCGCGGTCGAACGTTCGGGTCTTCGTGAAATCAACGAAGGCGACCGTCTGGAATTCGACATCGAAGTCGATCGACGAGGCAAGTACTCGGCGGTCAACCTCTCGCCGCGTCAGGGTTGATCCCGAACCTCTTGCCTTCAAGAGGACGCACGGCCCCCAATGGGTTAAAACCTGATTTCCTTTAAGGACAGGTTTGACCCGGGGGCGGCGACAGCATAAACGCGCGCAAATGGCGGCAGGTCCGAAGGATTCGCTTCGGGTCGCCGCCATTTCGCGTTTTCAGCTTCCGCCGAAATATTCTACCGAACATTGTCTGGATTGAAGAGCGGCCCCGCAATCCTGGGGCCATTCTGGAATGCAAAGGAACTATCGATGACCATTTCGCCGTTGATGCCTGTTTACCCCCGGACCGCCTTTCGGCCGGTGCGCGGTGAGCATTGCCATCTGATTGGCGAGGATGGCCGCCGATATCTGGACTTTGCCGCCGGGATCGCCGTCAATCTGCTGGGCCACAGCCATCAAGGGCTGATTTCCGCGATTCAGCAACAGGCCGCGACGCTGATGCATGTGTCGAACCTGTATGGCAGCCCGCATCAGGAAAGCGTGGCCAAGCGGCTGGTTGAACTGACCTTTGCCGACACGGTGTTCTTCACCAACTCGGGCGCCGAGGCGGTGGAATGCGCTATCAAGACCGCGCGCGCCTATCATCAGCACATCGGCAATCTCGACAAGTACGAGCTGATCACCTTCAAGGAGGCGTTCCACGGGCGCACCATGGGGACGATCTCGGCATCGAATCAGGAAAAGATGCATAAGGGCTTTCTGCCCATCCTGCCCGGTTTCAAATATGTCGATTTCGGCGATCTGGAAGCGGTGAAGGCGGCCATCGGCCCCAACACCGGCGGCATCATGATCGAGCCGATTCAGGGCGAGGGCGGCATCAAGGTGCCCAGCGACGAGTTCCTGCAGGCTCTGCGCGCGCTGTGCGACGAGCATGATCTGATGCTGATCTTTGACGAGGTGCAGTGCGGCGTGGCGCGTACCGGCACGTTCTATGCCTATGAGCAGTTCGGCGTGGTGCCCGACATTCTGGCGACGGCCAAGGGCATTGGTGGCGGCTTCCCGCTGGGCGCCTGTCTGGCCAGTGAGAAGGCCGCGCGCGGCATGGTGGCGGGCACCCATGGCAGCACCTATGGCGGCAACCCGTTGGCGATGTCGGCGGCCAATGCCGTGCTGGACGCAGTGGCCAATGAGGAATTCATGGCCCACGTGCGCGATATGGGCGCCAAGCTGACCAGTCGTCTGGAACAGTTCATCGGCAATTATCCCGATCTGTTCGAGCTGGTGCGTGGGCGCGGCCTGATGCTAGGCCTGAAGATGAAGGTCGAGCCGCGGCCTTTCGTCGCCCACCTGCGCGACAATCACCAGTTGCTCTGCGTTTCGGCGGGCGACAAGACCATGCGCATTCTGCCGCCGTTGGTGATCGACGAGAGCCATATCGACGAGTTCATGGAAAAGCTCTCGGCTGCGGCCGCCAGCTATCAACCTGAAGAGGTGGCGTGATGGCGCGGCATTTCCTCAACCTCTCGGATGCGGGAGGGGATGCGGTCGTCGCGATGTTGAATGACGCGCTCGACCGCAAGCGGGCGCGCAGCAGCTGGACCAAGGGGCGCGTCGATGCCGATGCGCCTTTGGACGGCCATGTGTTGGCGATGATCTTTGAAAAGAACTCGACCCGCACGCGCGTGTCCTTCGATATGGCGATGCGCCAGTTGGGCGGCAGCGCCATCGTGATGGACGCAGGCGGCATGCAACTGGGTCGCGGCGAGACGATTGCCGACACCGCTCGCGTGCTCAGCCGCATGGTCGATGCGATCATGATCCGCACCAATGATCACGCCAAGATCGAGGAACTGGCCCATTACGCCGATGTTCCGGTGATCAACGGGCTGACCGATGCCTCGCATCCGTGTCAGATCATGGCCGATCTGCTCACCCTGCTGGAGCGCGGTGTGGCGTTGCCCGGCATGGAAATGGCTTGGCTGGGCGATGGCAACAATGTGCTGCACTCGCTGATCGAGGCGGCGGGGCTGCTGAAGTTCAACATTCGCGTCGGCGGCCCCAAGGGCTTTGAGCCGGATGCTGCTTTTGTTGAACAGGCGCGCACGCTGGGGGCGAAAATCACCTTTACGCAGGATGCTGCCGAAGCGGCGCGTGGGGCGCAGGTGGTGGTCACTGATACCTGGGTGTCGATGGGCCAGCCCGGTGGTGATGCCGTCATCAAGGCGATGGAGCCCTATCAGGTCAATGATGGCCTGATGGCGCAGGCGGCGCCGGGGGCTTTGTTCCTTCACTGCCTGCCCGCCCATCGCGGCGAGGAAGTGAGCGACAGCGTGATCGACAGCGGGCAAAGCGTCGTCTGGGATGAGGCGGAAAACCGCATTCATGCCCAGAAATCGGTGCTGCGCTGGGCCTTTGGCCAATTGTGAGCACGGGCATGGATTGCGTTCTGCACTTCACCATCCCGTCGCGCGATGCACGGGGGCGGGCGGTTCGGCTCGGCCCCGTGCTCGACCTTGTGCAATCGGCCCATGATTATCCGCCGCCGATCCGCAAGCTGCTGGCCGAGGCGCTGGTGCTGGGCGCGCTGATGGGGTCCTTGCTGAAGGATCAGGACAGCCAGTTGACCATGCAGGCGCAGACGCAGGATGGCGTGGTCGATCTGCTGGTTTGCGATTATCGCAATGGCGAGGTGCGCGGCTATGCGCGCCACGACGAGGAGCGTCTGGCCGCGCTGGGGCCGAACCCGACTCTGCATGACCTGTTCGGCAAGGGCTATCTGGCGATCACCTTCGATCTGGCCGTGACCAAGCAGCGTTATCAGGGGGTCGTGCCGCTGGAGGGCGATTCTCTGGCGCAGGCTTGTCAGGCCTATTTCATCCAGTCCGAGCAGGTGCCGACGCTGATTCGCGTGGCGACATCGGATGTGGGCGGCCATTGCGTGGCCGGCGGGCTGCTGGTGCAGCATTTGCCCGATGGTGAGGAAGGGCGCGCGCGACTGCATGTGCAGTTGGACCACCCGCATTGGGAGCATGTTGCCGTTCTGGCCGGATCGACTCGCGACGCTGAACTGGTGGATAAGGATCTGGCTCTCGACCAGCTGGTCTGGCGCCTGTTCCACGAGGAGAGCGAAGTGCGCGTGTCTGAAGATGCGCCTCTCAAGCGCGGCTGCCGCTGCAGCGAAGAGCATTATCGCTCGATCCTCTCGCGTTTTGGCGAGGGCGAATTGGCCGAAATGCGGGATGAAAATGGCCAGATCATCATTGATTGCGCCTTTTGCTCAAGGCTTTTCCCGATTTCGATGTAAGGTGGCGTGGCTGGTTCGGGCCTTGCCGCAATAGAGATGGAAATATGACCCAGACTGATGTTCCCGCAGGCCGCAAGGCGGTTGTCCTGCTCTCGGGCGGGCTGGATTCGATGGTTTCGGCGGGGCTGGCGCGTGAGGCCGGTTATGAAATCTATGCGCTGACCATCGATTACAACCAGCGCCACGCATGCGAGATTGATGCGGCCAAGGTGCTGGCCAAGGAATTGGGGGCGGTGCGCCATGTGGTGCTGCCGCTCGATCTGCGCCAGTTTGGCGGGTCGGCGCTGACCGATGATATTGATGTGCCCAAGGACGGGCTGGAGCCGGGGATTCCCGTCACTTACGTGCCTGCGCGCAATCTGGTGTTTCTGTCGCTGACGCTGGCCTGGGCCGAAGCGGTTGGCGCGCGGGATATTTTCATCGGGGTCAATGCGCTCGATTATTCCGGCTATCCCGATTGCCGTCCGGAATTCATCGCGGGTTTTACTGAAGTCGCGCGTTTGGCGACCAAGGCGGGGGATGAGGGCGGCGAGTTTGTGATCCATGCGCCGCTCCAATTCCTTGGCAAGGGCGATATCGTTCGCGAAGCGGCTCGGTTGGGGCTGGATGTGGCACTCAGCTGGTCCTGCTATGATCCTCAACCGGATGGCTCGGCATGCGGCCTGTGTGACAGCTGCCGTCTGCGTCTGGGCGGTTTTGCTGAGGCGGGGCTTCAAGACAAATTGCGCTATGCCGTAAAGTAAATCGATCGCTTGCCATTTCCCAAACACAATTAAGGCCGGGCTCCTTTCGGAGTTCCGGCCTTAATTGTGTCTAAGGTCAAATTGACTGCCCTTTGCCCAGGGATGCACGCAAAAAAGAAGGGGCAGCTTGCGCCGCCCCTTCCGTTTTTGCCTGAAAGGCTGGACTTAGTTGCCCGAACCCGGACCGTAGGTGATTTCCACGCGACGGTTCTGGAGTTCGCGAACGCCATCGGCGGTCGGAACGCGCGGGTTGGCTTCACCAAAGGCCTGGCTCGAGATCGCCGAGTCAGCGATGCCATGCGAGGTGAAGTAGGCGCGGACCGAAGCATTACGGCGAGCCGACAGACCCAGGTTATACTTGGGCGTGCCCGAGCGGTCGGTGTAACCAGCCAGAACGACCGGAACCGAGGCGCAATTGCCATAGGCCTGAATGGCGCTGTCGAGGATCGACGAGGCTTCAGGGGTGATGTCGGCCTTATCCCAATCGAAGAACACGATGTAGGGACCCTTGTTGCACACCGGAGCCGGAGGCGGCGGAGGCGGCGGAGGGGGCGGCGGAGGCGGGGGCGGCGGGGGCGGCGGAGGGGGCGGGGGAGGCGGGGCAACCGGCTCAGCGCCACCGAAGTTGTAGGTCAGCGTCGCCAGCAGCGAGTGCGAGTGGAACTTTTCCGACAGGGTGTTGCCGGTCACGCCCACAAAACGGTCTGCACCCGGAGCGTTGAAGTAACGATACTTCAGGCCCAGATCCCAGTGCTTGCTGATCGGCGCGCGCACGCCAGCCAGAGCCTGCCAGGCAAAGCCGGTGGCCGAATCATCAACGTTATAAGCCGCAACCGAAGTGGCGTTGTAGCTCTTGACGCGAGCCACGCCGACGCCGCCGCCGACAAAGCCCTGAAGGCCATTGTCAGGACCGAAGTCGAGCAGGCCGTTGGCCATGAAGCTGAGCGCACCGGTGCCACCGCCGACCTGGCCGTTGCTATGGGTGTAGATCGTGCCATTGGCGGCTTCGAACGACTTGGTCCGGGCGCGACGATAGCTGGCTTCGGTTTCCAGACGGAAGGGGCCGAAGTCGTAACCGACGATGCCACCGAAGTCGTAGCCGAGCTTCGACTTGATGTTGCCAAGAGCGGCGCCGCTCGTGACGTTGCCCAGCGGGTTGGATTCGACGATGACAGCACCGGCGTCGCCTTCGACGTACCAGGTCTTGTCTTTGGCCAGTGCCGGCGTAGCGAGGGCAGTAGATGCCAGCGCCAAGCCCAAGGCAATCTTGCGCATTTGTTTTCCCCTTGTGCGAGTGAGAGGCTACCAATTGCGCGCAGGTCTAACCCCTCGCTTACAGGCGTGCAAGCCGAGAAATACTTAGGATCGTTGCAAATTTGCCACAGGTGAGGCAATTTCAATTCTTGAATTGCGGCATTTTGGCCTCTGTATGGCGCCTTAAGGCAAAATGCCCGCCAGCCTTAACGCGGCGATTAACTGGCTGAGGGCGGCGCGGGCCTCCGAATCCACGGTCGAGCCGCCGGTGGGCGCGCTCACTGCGGAAGGAATCTTCCAGCCGGAAGTGTAAAGCCATGAACGGCCAGAGGATCGGTCGAAAACCCTCATGCCGTCCTTGGGCGTGACATAAATCCAGTTTCCGCTTTGCCGACAGGCGATCTGGCCGACATGCGAGGCCCAATCCCCGGTAGCGCCCGTGCCGATGCTCCAGTTCTGGCCGTCAACCGGCGATGCGGGCGGGGTGGTCGCCGTGCCTTCGATCGCGCAATGCAGTAGCGCATCGGTGATGGCGAAGGCCTCGTTGACGTAGAACTCCTTTTGCGCCTGTCCGGAAGGCATGGCTGTGCTGCGGCCCGCGCAGGCTTTCGGGTTCGCCCGCCGAGTAAATCGTCGCCTGCGCCCCGTTGGGCCAGACCAGCCGCCGCAGCGAGGGTTCAAAGCGCGGGCGGCGGCGGGGGGGAGAGCAGGCCAGAATGCCGCTCTCGCCCTCGACCATCACCGCGCGGGCATCGCCCAGAGACGCACCCACCAAAGCAATCCGTGCATCGGGATGGTCGGCGGCCACGCGGCGGACCCATTCGGCCCCCAGCCGCGTTTTGCCAAACCCGCGCCCGGCCATCACCAGCCAGATCCGCCAGTCGCCGCGCGGGGGCAATTGTTCGGGGCGCGCCCAAAGCTCCCAATGGTGGCGCAATTCGGCACGCTCGGCCCCGGTCAGCACGGCCAGCGCCGCCAGCCTTTGCGCTGTCGGCTGGGCCAGAAGGCATTCCAGCAGCGGCGGCTTATTCCTCATGGGTGGCATCCTTTGCCGCCAGCCAGCGTTCGCGCATCTTTTCCAGCTTCGCATTGATCGAGGCGAGGATCGCATCGGCGTCCTCCTCCTCGCGGATGGCGCGTTCGCGGGCCACTGTTTCGCGGTGGGCGGCCAGCAGGCGCAGCGCGGTGGCATTGTCGAAACTGCGCGTGGCGCGTTTGGCGCCGGTTGCCGGTTTCAACTCGCCCACCCGCAGGCGGTAAAGCAACGCCATTTCCAGCGCATCATACCCTTCGCAAAGGGCCGAGCGCCAGGCGCGTGCAAATTCGGCATCGTGGCGGCGCGTGTCATAGACCAGACGGGTGGAAACCCCCGCCTTGGCCGCCGATGCCGTCACATTCGATGTTGCGGCCAGTTCGGCCAAGAAGATTGCGCTCCATCCGGCATGGGCGCACCGTGGAGGCGCCGTCAGTTCACCCTGACGGCGGGACTTGGGATTGTCCGCCATAGTTTTGATCCATTGCTTGAAGGTTTTCGCGGCCGGGAGCGACTCGGTCTTTCGCGATGTTCCCTGTATGTACCCATTGAGCGTGACGATGTCAATGGAAAAGTGCCAAATGGGTTATTGATCCACGCTTGCCCAGAGGCTCTGTGCTGGTTAAGCATCGCCACGGATAGAAGGGGAATTCAGATGCTTCGCCGCCTGTATAACTGGACGATGGGCAAGGCCGCCGGGCCATTTGCCGAATATTGGCTCGCCCTCTTCGCCTTTGTCGAGGCCAGCTTTTTCCCCATTCCGCCGCATCCGGTGCTGGGGCTGATGTGTCTGGCGCGCCCGGAACGCGCGATTCGCTATGCGATTATAACCACATTGGCTTCCGTGGCGGGCGGTTTGCTGGGCTATTCCATCGGTCATTTCGCCTTTGCGATGGTGGGGGAAAAGCTGCTCGATGCGCTGCATCTGACCGCCAGCTTCCCCTATGCCGCCTGCAAATTGCGCGGCGAGGCGGGCTTTATCGCCATTATCGCCAAGGGCGCGACGCCGATCCCCTTCAAGCTCATCACCATCACGGCGGGCTTCATCGGCATGCCCATCGCCAAATTCCTGCTGGCCAGCGTGATCTCGCGCTCGATCAGCTTCATGATCGTGGGCGTGTTGTTCCGCCTGTTCGGCGCGCCGATCAAGGCGTGGATCGACAAGTATCTCGGCATGGCGGTCGCCGGGTTTGTCGTGCTGGTGGTCGCCGGGTTTGTCGCCGCCGCGATGCTGGGCGGGCACAAGGGAGGCGCGGCCGACGAATGCACCGGGGTGACGATGGAGTCGTTGGCTTCGGTGAAGTGAAGGTTTGCCTCTGGCGGGCAAAGGGCGGGGGCCCTTTGCAATCCCGATAATGGGGTGGCGCTTTGATGGCGGCGGGGCGTAATCTAGATAAAATGAAAAAGCCTGCGGCGCGTTCAAAGGCGCCGCAGGCTTTTTCATTTCAACGCCGCGTCCGACACAAAACGCCGAACCCTATGCGCAACGCAGACAGTAACGGGAGCGCGAGGGTCTAGACCCTCGCACCTTTAACCCCTTAAATAATCCCAACCTTCTTACCGGCCCGTTCAAACATGCCGATAATGGTCTGCACCTGCTCGGCCGAATGCGCGGCGCACAGCGAGCAGCGCAGCAGCGTCATGCCGGCCGGCGTTGCCGGGGGCCGCGCCAGGTTCACATAGAGACCTTCGTGCAGCAGCGCCTCCCACATGGCCGCGCCGCGTTCGAGGTCGGGCATGATGACCGAGATGATCGCCGACTGGGGCGTTTCGGTACCCAGCTTGAACCCGCGTTCGCGCAGGCCGCCATGCAGAACGCGCGAATTTTCCCACAGATGCGCGCGCTTGTCGGCGGCATGCATCAGCTTGCGCACGCTGGTCGCCGCCGTTGCCACCACGCTGGGCGGCAGCGAGGCGGTGAACACATAGGGGCGGCAGACGAGGCGCATGATCTCGAACTTGGGATGGTTCGAAACGCAGAAGCCACCGACTGTGCCGACCGATTTGCTGAACGTGCCGATCACGAAATCGACCTGATCCAGCACGCCCTGCTCTTCGGCCACGCCGCGCCCGTTGGGGCCGATAAAGCCCATCGAGTGGGCCTCGTCCACCAGCACCATCGCGCCATATTTCTTGGCGATGGCGATCATTTCCTTGAGCGGCGCAATATCGCCCAGCATCGAATAGACACCTTCGAGCACGACCAGAATGCCCGCGCCCTCGGGAATGCGCTTGAGGCGCTTTTCCATCGCCTCGATGTCATTGTGCTTGAAAGGCACGACTTCGGCATCGCCCATCTTGCACCCGTCCCAGATGGACGCATGGCTGTCGATGTCGAGGATGATGTAATCACCCTTGCCCGCGATCGTGCTGATGATGCCCAGATTGGCCTGATAGCCGGTCGAGAACACCATGGCATGATCCATGGCGTAGAAGTCGCAAAGCGCCTGTTCGACAGCCTTGTGCCCGGCATAGGTGCCGTTCAGCACGCGGCTGCCGGTGGTGCCCGATCCGAAATCGTCCAGCGCCTGCTTGCCCGCGGCGATCACGTCCGGGTCGAACGTCATGCCCATATAGTTGTAGGTGCCAAGCAGGATCGTCTCGCGCCCGTTGCACATGGCCACCGTGGGCGAGATCACCTTTTCCATCACCAGGCCGAAAGGATCGGTCACGCCCGTGGACAGCAGATCCGTCCGCATCTGGATCAGGGGGTCGAATTTGGAAAAAAGATCAGTCATCTTCAACCCTTGAGCTTGACCACGGCGTCGACGAGCTGGCCATAGGTTTCGATTTCGGCCTGCTGGTTCATCGAAATGATGATGTCAAACTCGTCCTCGATGGCGGCCACGAAATCCATCACCGTCAGGCTGTCGAATTCCAGATCGCCGGCAAAGCTGGTGGCGTCGGAAATGGCGATGCCCTTCTTGTTGAAAGGCTCGATCAGCGCGGCGATCTTTTCGCTGGTGGCGGCGCGGTCCATGCAAGATTCCTTATGCAAATGCGATGAAGGCCCTCTGGCCGACAATTACGGCGCAAAAGGGGCGGCGTGCGGCAAATGTCAAGCGGGCGCGTTTTCCAGCAGGCGTTTGACCGCCGCCATAAATGGCCCGATCGACACCGGCTTGGCCAGATAGCCGTCGGCGCCCGCCTCGCGGATGCGGTCCTCGTCGCCCTTTCCGGCATAGGCGGTGACGGCCAGCACGGGGATCATGCGCAGCAAGGGATCGGCCTTGGCCCCCTCGATCAGCTCCAGCCCGGAAATATTGGGCAATTGTATGTCCATGATCATCAGATTGGGCACAAAGGCCCGCGCCTTGTCCAGCGCCTCCAGCCCATCGCCCACCGGCTCGACGGTAAAGCCCTGACTCTTCAAAACATCGCAGAACAGCTTGCGATTGAGGTCATTGTCCTCGACAACCATAATTCGCTTTGCCATGCGCCTGCCTGTGATCGTAATGCGTTCGGGCCAAGGCTCTAGGACCTATCAAGGGGGCTGACAATTCTGCGCATGGTAAAAGATGATGGAGAGGCCGAAGGGCTGGCTCTGGCCGCATTGGGCTGGGTCTTGTCCGATGACGATCATGCCGACCGGCTGCTGGCGCTGACCGGCGTCAGCCCGGAGGAATTGCGCGAAAGAATCGGCGAGCGCGTGGTGCTGGCCGCGATATTGGAGTTTGTCTTGAGCCACGAACCTGACCTTCTTGCCTGCGCCGATGCGCTGGGTGTGCCGCCCAAGGCACTGGAAAAGGCCCATGCCGCACTGGCCGCGCCGATGGGCGATGCGGATTGGGGGGCATGATGGCGCGCCCGCTTATCATCTCCGATTGCGACGAGGTGCTGCTGCACATGATCGCTCCCTTCCGCGACTGGCTGGGCGAGACGCAGGGCGTCACCTTCACCATGAACGGCAATGATTTCTCGCGCTCGATGCATTACGGCGATGGCAGCGCCGTGCCGGGGCCGGAGATGTGGCGCCTGCTGGGCGCTTTCTTCGACACCGAAATGCACCGCCAATCGCCCATCGCGGGCGCGATCGAGGGCATGACGCAATTGGCACAGGATGCCGATGTCGTGATCCTGACCAATCTGGAGGATCACCGGCAAGAGGCCCGCACAAGGCAATTGGCCGATCATGGCCTGAACATCCGCGTCTTTACCAACCAAGGCCCCAAAGGCCCCGCGATTCGCGCGATCCTCGACGAATACCGCCCCAGCCGCGCGGTGTTCATCGACGATATCGCCCAGCATCACGGTTCCGCCTTTGAGGTGACGCCCGATGTTTCGCGCCTGCATCTTTGCGGCGAGCCTCTGCTGGCCCCACATATCACTTGCGCTTTCACCCAAGGCCATGCTCACGCCCGCATCGATGACTGGGCCAGCGCTTTGCCTTGGCTGAAAGCCCGACTGCATGGAGACACCAATGACTGATTCTGTTGAAGCTCGTCTGGCCGAACTGGGCCTTACCCTGCCGGTCGCGGCGGCGCCTGTTGCGGCCTATGTGCCGGTGGTCGAGGCGGGTGGCCTGGCCCATGTTTCGGGGCAATTGCCCTTTATCGACGGCGCTCTGGTCAAGGGCCGCCTTGGCGAAGATGTTTCCACCGAGGAAGGCTATGCCGCCGCGCGCGCCTGCGGGTTGATGATTCTGGCCCAGTTGAAGGCCGCACTGGGCAGCCTCGAACGGGTTGAGCGCATTGTAAAGCTGGGCGCTTTCATCAATTCGACCGGCGATTACACCGACCAGCCCAAGGTTGCCAATGGCGTCAGCGAGCTGATGGTCGCGGTGTTTGGCGACGCCGGCAAGCATGCGCGCAGCGCGGTGGGCGTGCCGGTTCTGCCGCTGGGCGCGGCGGTTGAGGTGGACGCTATCGTGGCGATCAAGGCCTGAGGATGACGGAAAGGGCCGATTGGCTGCGCGGGGCGGTGATCGCCCATCGGGGCCTGCATGATATGGCCCGATCCGGCGGACAATGGATTGGCCATTGGGCGGAGAACACCCTCTCCGCCTTCACCTGCGCGATTGCGGCCGGATATGGCATCGAATGCGATGTTCGGCTGGCGGGCGACGGCACGGTGGTGGTGTTTCATGACGCCGTGCTGGACCGGCTGACCCATGCGCGGGGGCCGGTGAAGGATCACGGCATGGAGGTGCTCTCGCGCCTGCCGGTGGGGGGCACGCGCGATGTGATCCCTTCGCTGGTTCAGATGCTGGACTTGGTGGGGGGCCGTGTCCCGCTGCTGATCGAGATCAAGGTGGAAAAGCGCGAGGATCCGGCGGCTTTGTGCGAGGGCGTCGCCCGCGCTTTGGCCGATTACGTCGGGCCGGTGGCCATCATGAGTTTCGACCATCGCGCGCCGCGCTGGTTTGCGCAAAACGCGCCCGACGTGGTGCGCGGCATGGTGCTGGAGTCGCGCGACATGTCGGGCTGGCGCGCGAAATGGTTGATGCCGCGCCGGTTTTCTGCCGCAGAAATAGAGTTTCTCGCCGTGGATATTCGCGGTCTGCCCCATGATACAGTTGCGCGTTGGCGCGAAACGTGGCCCATCGCCACATGGACGGTGCGCCGCGCCATCCAGCGCGAGGTGGCGCTGGAACATGCCGACGCGCTGATCGCCGAAGGAGATGGTCTGGCGTGAGCGAAGCCCCCTATACCGCGCATGTGCAGCCCGGCGTGTCCGGCCTATCGGCGCGGGAATGGGACGCGCTGACCGATGGGGGCAATCCCTTTGTCTCCCACGCTTTCCTTTCCGCGCTGGAGGATTCGCAAAGCGTGGGCGAGGGGACGGGATGGACCCCGGCGCCTATTACGATCCATGACGGGGCGGGCCATCTGGCCGCCGCTCTGCCCGCCTATGTCAAGACGCATAGCCAGGGCGAATATGTCTTCGACCATAGCTGGGCCGATGCGTGGGAGCGGGCAGGGGGCGATTATTACCCCAAATTGCAGATTGCGGTGCCTTTCACCCCCGCCACCGGCCCGCGATTGCTGACGCGGCATCCCGAATTGATGCCCGCCTTGATTCGTACCGCCGAGCAGATGTGCCGCGATGCCGGGCTCTCGAGCGCCCATGCCACCTTTATCGAACCGGATCAGGTGGCGGCGTTTGAGAACGCGGGCTGGCTGATTCGCCATGACATTCAGTTTCACTGGGCCAATGCCGGTTATACCGGATTTGATGATTTTCTGGGCGCGCTGTCGTCGGACAAGCGCAAGAATCTGCGCAAGGAGCGGCGCGCGGCGCAGGATGGCGTGACGATTCGCGCGCTGACGGGCGATGCGATTCGCCCCGAACATTGGGACGCCTTCTGGCGATTCTATCAGGACACCGGCAGCCGCAAATGGGGCCATCCCTATCTGACCCGCGCGGCGTTTGACCTGCTGGGCGAGAGGATGGCCGACAAAATCCTGCTGGTGATGGCCTTTGTGGAGGATCATCCGGTGGCGGGCGCGCTCAATTTCATCGGGCGCGATTGCCTCTATGGCCGCTATTGGGGGGCGATTGTCGACAAGCCCTTCCTGCACTTCGAACTGTGCTATTATCAGGCGATCGATGCGGCCATCGCGCTGGGCCTGCGCCGGGTCGAGGCCGGGGCGCAGGGCGGGCACAAGCTGGCGCGCGGCTATGCGCCGGTGCGCACGACATCGGCGCATTTCATCGCCCATGCCGGTTTTCGCCGCGCGGTCGAGGATTTCCTGCGGCGCGAGCGCGAAGGCATTGCCGCAGATCAGAATTTTCTGGAAGCCAGAACGCCTTTCCGGCGCGGCGGATAATTCAGGCCGCGCGGCGGGTGGTCGTGGCGATCCATGCGCGGGCGCGGCGCTGGGCCTCGGCAATATCGCGCGTGGTCATTTCTTCGGATACTTCGGCCCGGCAATGCGCGGCTTCGTCATGCCCGCCCACCGCGGCCAGATTGAACCACTTATGCGCCTCGATCAGATCGCACACCGCACCATGGCTGCCGGTGGAAAAGGCCACGCCCAGATCGAAATAGGCATCCACGCAGCCCTGACTGGCCGCGATCAGGCAATTGGCGATCAGGCCGGTGATCTCGCCCGATGCCGGATGGCCTGAGGCGGCTAACAGATGGTCCTGCGATTGTGTCCAGTTGTATCCCATGTCGAAGTTCCCCATTTCCCGTTCATGAGGCTCAAGCTGTCGCAAGTTGGATAACAAGTGGTAAATGGCGCGGTAATTTCTGTCGCCCGTGTCGCGCGCCATTGCCGCGCGACTGCGCCCACTGCCGGGGTCATGTCATGACCTTGTCACCAAAACATGGGCAAGGCGCGCCCTATTCGCAATTTTGCGGTGGTTTAAGCTGTCGCAGATCGGCTTTGCCGCTTGTGGACCTTCAGGGGGCAAACTATAGGCCGGGCGATAGAATGGGATGCTTATCAATCCCGCGGATGGATTTCGGAGGGTTATAATGGCAAGTGGTCTGGCAGACGAAATCGATGTGCTGGTCAAGGCCAGACGGTCGCTGGCCGGTGATTATGTCCCGTCCGACGGCGAAGAATACATGAACGCCGAACAGCTGGACTACTTCCGCCGGCTGCTGCAACAATGGAAAAAGCTGATCCTGAGCGCGGCGGCCGACACGCTGAGCCAGTTGCAGGAAGGCCCGCTGCGCGAACCTGACCTGAATGACCGCGCCTCGTCGGAAACCGATTGGGGCATCGAATTGCGCACTCGCGACCGCCAGCGCAAGCTGATTTCCAAGATCGACTCGGCCCTGCGCCGCATCGAGGAAGGCGAATATGGCTTTTGTGAAGTCACCGGCGAACCCATTGGACTTGGCCGCCTGATCGCCCGTCCGATCGCCACCATGACGGTCGAGGCGCAGGAAGCCCATGAACGTCGTGAACGGGTATCACGCGACGATTGACGGCCATATCCGCAAGTTACCGGATAGATTTACGCTTTATTTGCCATTTTGCGTTAATACCTTGTTGTGAATTAGCGCGCCCGTCCCGGTCTGGATCGATCCATGCCGGGCCGGGCCACGGCAGCGGGAAGTGAGCCAACCATGGCCGGTGACGAGCAACGCCAGATCAACCGCGACAGCCTGTTCATGCTGGCCTGTCTGCGTATCAGCGACCGTGATCCGGTGCATCGGGTCAAGATTCGCAATCTTTCCAGCGGCGGTTTGATGGCCGAAGGCGATATGCGCGTAGCGGCCGGCATGGTGCTGGAGGTTGAGCTGCGCAATGTCGGCTGGGTGGCGGGATCGGTCGCCTGGGTTCAGGGCAACCGCTGCGGCATAGCCTTCAACGAAGAGATCGACGCCAAGAGCGTGCGCGCCGCGCAATCCGCCCCCGACGACTCGGGCTTTGTGCCGATGCGTCCGCTGGCTGCGGTGAAACAGGTCGATCCGGGCCAGTTGCGCAAAGTCTGAACCGCAAAAACCGGGGTGCAAACCTGATTCGGAGCGCGGCGGACGTTCCTCTGGCCGCCAAATTGTTCTAGGCTTGGCGCAATCATGCTGCGCAGGAACCGCATCTCCATTCTGATGGCCGCCCTTTTGGCGGCGGCCTGCCATGGCTCGGCCCAGCAGCAACCGCTGCGGGTGGTGATGGTCAATGATTCGGGCCCTGCCGCGCTCGATCGCGAATTGCGCGCGGCCACGGCCGAAGGTCTGGTCAGTCTGGATGAGGAGGGCAAGGTCGTGCCCGGTCTGGCCGAACGCTGGATCGTGGCGGATGAAGGGCGTGGCTATATCTTCCGCTTGCGCGACAGTGCGTGGCCCGACGGCACGAAACTGAGCGGCGAGACGGCCCGACAGGCGCTGCGCCGCGCCATTGCCGCGCAGAAAGGTCGCGCGCTGGGGCAGGATCTGACGATCATCGAGGATATTCGCGCGATGGCCGGGCGCGTGATCGAAATCCGGCTGGCCCAGCCCATGCCCAATTTCCTGCAATTGCTGGCCCAGCCCGAACTGGGGCTGGAGCATCGCGGGCAAGGCGCCGGGCCGATGCGGCGCAAACATGTCGAGGGGCTGGACTGGCTGACTCCGATTTCACCCGATGCGCGCGGCCTGCCCATGCCCGAGGGCTGGGCCGCGACGATGCGGCCGCTTTCGATTCGCGCGATGGGCGGCGAAAAGGCGGTGGCGGATTTGCTGGGCGGGCAGGTCGATGTGGTGCTGGGCGGGCGGATCACCGATCTGCCGCTGATTCAGCGGGGCCTGCTGGGCCAGCGGGCGGCGCGCTTCGATGTGACGCCGGGCCTGTTCGGCCTGCTGGTGGAAAAGGGCAGCGGCTTTCTGGCGGTGCCGACGAATCGCGCCGCGTTGGCCATGGTGATCGACCGCGCGGCGCTGGTGAACGCCTTGGGCATGCAGGCGGGCGGCATCCCGGGATGGAGCCCCACCACGCGGCTGATCTCGCCGGGCATCGGCGAAGTGCAGCTTCCCGAGCGCTGGACCGATATGGATATGGACCACCGCCGCGCCGTGGCGGTCGAGCGGGTGGCGGTGTGGAGCAAGGCCCGCGCCCCGACCGCCCGGCCCGAGGAGGGCGACGGGCTGGAATTGCGGATCGCAATGCCGGGCGGCGCGGGGAGCAATGTGCTGTTTTCCCGGCTGGCGCAGGATGTGGCGGCGATCGGGCTGCGGCTGCGCCGGGTGGGGATGGGCGAGTCGGCGGATCTGCGTGTGATTGATGAAGTGGCGCGTTATCCTTCGCCGGTTTGGTTTTTTAACCAGTTGCATTGCGGTGTGCATTCCGTATGCACACCCGATGTGGACCATCTGGTGGCCCAGGCATGGAATGTCGAAGCCTCCCTTGCCCCCGCCCTTTATGCCGAGGCCGAGCGCGAGGTGATGGAGGCCAATCTGTTCATTCCACTGGCTTTACCGGTGCGCTGGACCATGATCGGCAGGGGGGCGGGCAACGGTTTGCGCGGCCTTGTGCCCAATGCCTATGGGGTTCACCCTTTTTACCCTTTGGCCGATGGGGCGCGTTAGGGGCATTTACGAGTTACCCCAAAAAAATGGGGGCTTTAATGCCGGTTTACATTAAATTAACCTTTCGCGTTCATTCCTCCTATGGTTAATAGCGGATTTGCCCGGTGAAGGTGCGTTCGCGGGTTTCGGGGCAAGGGGGTTCACCCATATGCGCGTGCTGTTGATCGAAGACGAGCCGACTACGGCCAGAGCCATCGAATTGATGCTCACCACAGAGGGCTTCAATGTCTATTCGACCGATCTCGGGGAAGAAGGCCTCGATCTCGGCAAGCTCTATGACTACGACATCATCCTGCTGGATCTCAATCTGCCGGATATGCATGGCTACGACGTGCTCAAAAAGCTGCGCGTGGCCAAGGTTCAGACGCCTGTGTTGATCCTTTCGGGCATTTCGGAAATGGACTCCAAGGTCCGTTCGTTCGGCTTTGGCGCTGACGATTACGTGACCAAGCCCTTCCACCGCGAAGAGCTGATCGCGCGCATTCACGCCGTGGTCCGCCGGTCCAAGGGCCATTCGCAATCGGTCATCCGCACCGGCAAGCTCTCGGTCAATCTCGACGCCAAGACGGTGGAGGTTGACAGCGCCCGCGTGCATCTGACCGGTAAGGAATATGCGATGCTCGAGCTGCTTTCGCTGCGCAAGGGCACGACATTGACTAAGGAAATGTTCCTCAACCACCTCTATGGCGGTATGGACGAACCCGAACTCAAGATCATCGACGTGTTCATCTGCAAGCTGCGCAAGAAGCTGGCTCATGCCTGCGGCGGCGAGAATTACATCGAAACCGTCTGGGGCCGCGGCTATGTGCTGCGCGATCCGGGCGAGGATGCTGTGGCGGCCTGAACCGGCCATCCCCCGAACAACCCGACATGAAGGCCCGCCCCCGCAAGGAAGGCGGGCTTTTCATTGGGCCTCAGCGCTTGCGGCTGGCCTTGACCAGCGCGAGGGCAGCAATGGCGCTCATCAGCAGGGCCGCGATCAGGCCGACGCCCGCGCCCCATAGGCCCGCAGCCTGTCCGCCCATCACCAATCCGGCGATAAAGCCGAGCAGCGGCAGAACGATCAGCGCAAGGCAACCGAGGGCAAACATGGCGCCCCCCCTTTGCCTGCTGGGCCTTGACCCTGCCTTAACGGCCTGCCATCGCGCCCGGCGAAATCTTGAAGGCATAGACATGACCGCGCATAAAGAAGGCGATCCCACCACGCTCAACCGGCTCTATGGCCGCTCCAAGGGCAAGCCCCTGCGCGCCGGACAGCAAGGGCTGGTGGATACGCTGCTGCCCCAGATCGCCGTGCCGATGGAGGGCGAGGTGACGGCCCAGCGCCTGTTTGGCGAAGACCGCCCGCTGCATTTCGAGATCGGCTTTGGCGGGGGCGAGCATATGGCCTATCGCGCCGATATGCTGCCCGATCATGGCTTTATCGGCGCCGAGCCCTTCATCAATGGCGTGGCGCAGGCGCTGACCCATGTGTCCGGGGATAATGGCGCCCATGCCCCGATCCCCAATGTCCGCATCCATCATGGCGACGCGCTCGAAGTGCTGTCGCGCATTCCCGATGGCTCGCTCACCATGCTCTATCTGCTGCACCCCGACCCATGGCCCAAGGCGCGCCATGCCAAGCGGCGCATGATGAATGATGGCCCGGTGGAAATGTTCGCCCGCAAGCTCAAGCCCGGCGGCGAGTTCCGATTCGGCACCGATCACGCGATCTATGTCCGCCATGCGCTGATGGTGATGCAGCGGCACACCGACAAGTTCGAATGGCTGGCCAAGGAAGCCAAGGATTTTCAGGTCCGCCCCGGCGGCTGGCCCCAAACGCGCTATGAGCATAAGGCGCGCACGGTTTACGGGCATGAGGTCTGGTACTTCCGCTATCGCCGTAAAGACTGATTTCGTTCAATAATTGCCGTTTTTCAGGCCGCCTCAACCCTCTCCGGGTTGGGGCGGTTTTTGCGTGTTCTTCATATGAACTGCATAAAACGTATATGAATGTATATTTACAGGTGAAATCGTGCGACGCATAAGACCCCCCATGGACAACAACCTCCCCCTTGGCCGCCGCGAGGTGATCGCGCGCCGACTCGATGAAGGACAGGCCGTGGTGGCCAATGTGCTGGCCGCCGAATTCGATGTGTCCGAGGATGTGATCCGGCGCGATCTGCGCAACCTTGCCGCCGACGGGCGCTGCCGCAGGGTCTATGGCGGCGCGCTGCCGCTTTCGGCCCCATCGACCCCGATCAACCAGCGCATCGGCGAGAGCGAGGAGCGCAAACGGGCGCTGGCCGCCGTTGCGGTGAGCCTGATCGCGCCGGGCGAGATGATCTTTATCGACAGCGGCAGCACCAATCTGGCGCTGGTGCCCTTGCTGCCCGATGGCATCGCGGTGGTGACCAATTCGGTGGTGATCGCCGGGGCGCTGCAGGCGCGCGGCACCATCGCCACCTATATGATCGGCGGCAAGGTGGACGCGCAGGTGGGCGGCTGCGTCGATGCGGGCGCGGTGCAGGCGCTGGGCCAATTCAACATCGACCGGGCCTTTCTGGGCGCCTGCGCGGTCTCGGGCGAGGAAGGCATAGGGGCCTTTTACGCCGACGATGCCGCCTTCAAACGCGCCGCCATCGAGGTCAGCCGCCACAGTGTCGTCATGGCCACCAGCGACAAGCTGGACAGCCGCACCCATTTCCGCATCGCCCCGCTCGACCGGATCACGCATCTGGTGCTCGAACATGACGCCGCCGCGCTGGCGCCCGCCTTGATGGCGCAGATCGGGCAAAGGGTGATCCTTGCCCGCCCGCCTGCCTGACCTTTCGGAGTCTGAGATGTCTGACAGCCCCTCGACGCGGCTTGCCACGCGCCTGGCCTTTCTTGTTGCCGGTTTCGGCATAGCCTGCTGGGCGCCGATGGTGCCCTTTGTCAAATTACGGCTGGGGGTCGATGAAGGGGTGCTGGGCGCTCTGCTGCTCTGTCTTGGCGCGGGATCGGTGATGGCGATGCTGGTCACAGGCGCGCTCAGCAGCCGTTTCGGCACGCGTCCGGTCATTCTGGTCGGCGGGTTGGGGCTTTGCGCCATGCTGCCGCTGCTGGCGGTTTTGCCCTCGGTGCTCACGCTGGGGGCGGCGCTGCTGGTGTTTGGCGCTTCGCTGGGGTCGCTGGATGTGGCGATGAACATTCATGCGGTCGAGGTGGAAAAGCACGCAGGCCGCCCGCTGATGTCGGGCTTTCATGCGCTTTTCAGCATTGGCGGATTTGCCGGATCGCTGATGATGGCGCTGCTGCTCTCGCTGGGGGGCAGCGCGCTGGCCGGGGCCTTGCTGGGGTCGCTGTTGATGCTGCTGGCGCTGCTTTATGCCGCGCCGCGCCTGTTGCGGACCAAGGCGGTGGAGGGCGAACCGCATTTCGCGCTGCCCCATGGCATCGTGCTGTTGCTGGCCGGGCTGACGGCGATCACCTTTCTGGCCGAGGGGGCTTTGCTTGATTGGGGCGCGCTGTTCCTGACCGAGGGCGGGCTGGTCGATGTGAAGCGGGCAGGGTTCGGCTATATGTTCTTTGCCATTGCCATGACGCTGGGGCGGCTGACGGGCGATGCGCTGACGGCGCGAATCGGGGACCGGGCCGCGCTGCTGTGGGGTGGAGCGATGGCGGTGGCGGGCTTTGGCGTGCTGATCGCGGCGCCGGTGGCGGGGCTGGCATGGGCGGGCTTTGTGCTGATCGGGCTGGGCGCGGCCAATATCGTGCCGGTGCTGTTCCGTCAGGCCGCTTCGCAAAAGCAGATGCCCGCCGCGCTGGCCATTGCCGCGATTTCCACCACCGGTTATGCGGGGGTCCTGCTGGGGCCTGCGGCCATCGGGCTGGTGGCAAAATATGCCGGGCTTTCCATGTCCTTTGTGATGCTGGCCGGGCTGATGTGCCTTGTGCCGCTCTGTTCGGGGCAGGTGGTCCGCGCCAAGGCGTCCTTATGACTTTCCCCGGGGCAAAGTAATTTTCCTTAGGCAAAGTCCTTGGTTTAATAGGGTTATTCCGAAAAAACTTTTACATCAGTTTGTGGCATAGGCCGCCCACGGAAAAAGGGTGTTGCGCTGTGATCGCATATTTTGGCCAATCCCGGGCGATGGATCGCGCGGCATGACGGGGGCGTCGATCTGGAACGACCGTCTGAGCACCAATGCGCGCGCGGGGCGCAAGGACATGACTCTTTGCGACACCTTGCTGGGCCTGCTGCTGTTCTCGCTGGTCACGGTGCTTTACGAATTGGACCGCCATGGCTTGGGGACTGTCGTTACTCCGGCTGACCTGCTGGTCTCGCGCCTGATGACGATCGTGGCTATCGCGCTGCTGCTGGGCCTGATCGTGTTCAGCCGTCGCCGCATCGTGGCCTCGCTGGTCACGCTGGAGCAGGCGCAGGAAGCGCGCCAGCAGGCCGACGAATTGTTCAACCTGACCGATATGCTGCAAAGCGCGGACAGCTATGAGGACGCCACCGCCGTCCTTCAGGTGACGACGCAGCAGATCCTGCCCGATCTTGGCACGGCGCTTTATATTTTCAATCAGGCGGGCGATCAGCTCGAATTGAGCAAGGCATGGAACCTGCCCGCAGGCTGCGAGCCTTCGCCCACGCTGGCGCCCGACAATTGCTGGGCGCTGAAGCGCGGGCGCAGCCATTTGAACGATCCGCTGCATGGCTCGGTCTGTTGCACCCATCATACCGGCAGCACCATCACGCTGGAATTTCCGATGCAGGCGCGCGGCAGCGTGTTCGGCCTGATCAAATTCATCGGCGAGGGCGAGGAGGGCTGCGTCCGGCTGGGCCATGCCGAGAGGATCGGGCGGGCGATGGCCGAGTCGATTTCGCTGGCCCTGTCCAATATTCAATTGCGCGAAACCCTGCGCAATCAATCCCTGCGCGATCCGCTGACGGGCCTGTATAACCGGGGCTATCTGGATGAAACGCTTGATCGGCTTCAGCGGCTGGCCGAACGCAACCAGTCGCATCTCAGTCTGGTAATGATCGACCTCGACAATTTCAAGATGCTCAACGACACCTATGGCCATGCCAAAGGCGATGCGGTGCTCAGCGATGTGGCCCATGTCATTCAGGGCCATCTGCGCGCTTCGGATCTGGCGTGTCGCTATGGCGGCGAGGAACTGGTGCTGATCCTGCCCGATTGCTCGCTCGATCAGGCGTTGGTCAAGGCTGAGCAGTGCCGGGGGCGGATCGAGGCCCTGTCGGGTGCGCATCACGCCAAGATTTCCGCCTCCTTTGGCGTGGCGACCTATCCGGAAACCAGCAAGACCTGCGAAGCCCTGCTGGGCAGCGCGGATGCGGCGCTGTATCAGGCCAAGGCGCTGGGGCGAAACCGGGTGGAATGGGCGGCCTGTCCGGCCTAAGGAGCGGGGCTGTCCGACAGCAATTTCTGCATAAAGGCCAGATCGAGCCAGCGCCCGAATTTGTGCCCGACCTGCGGCATAAGCCCCACCTGCGCAAAGCCCAGGGCCTGATGCAGGGCGATGGAGCCTGTGTTGCCGGCATCGATCGCGCCGACCATCGCGTGAAAACCCGAAGCCTTTGCCCGCGCGATCAGCGCATCGAGCAAGGCCCGCCCGATCCCGCGCCGATGCGCAGAGGGGGCGACATAGATTGAATGTTCGACCGTTCGCGAATAGCCCGGAAATGGCCGAAAATCGCCATAAGAGGCAAAGCCCAGCACATGATCGCCTTCGACCGCCACCAGCACGGGAAAACCCCGCTGATGCTTGGCGTCGAACCAGAGGTGGCGTTCCTCGATACTGCCCGGTGTTTCGTTCCACACCGCCGTCGTGTGCAAAACGGCATGGTTATAAATGGCCAAAACAGCGGCCAGATCATCCCGGCCTGCATCGCGGATCAGCATGCGCGCTTCCTCGGGATGACCGGCGCGAGGATGATCCCCGCGCCGGTATCCTTCATTCGATCACCCGGTGATACCAGCCGCCGCCAGCACCGCCAGCGTCAGCACATCGGGCGCAATCGCGGTCATGGGCACGATCTGCACCGGCTTTTCCATGCCGATCTGGATCGGGCCGATGGCCGTATTGCCGCCCAGTTCGCGCAGCAGCTTGGCCGCGATATTGGCCGATTGCAGACCCGGGAAGATCAGCACATTGGCCGGCGCGGTCAGGCGGCTGAAGGGATAATGCTTCATCACCGCCGGGTTGAGCGCCGCGTCAGGCGTCATTTCGCCTTCATATTCAAAGTTCTGCGGCTCTGAATCGAGGATCGAGATCGCGCCGCGAATGGGCTCCAGCCACTTGCCCGTGGGATTGCCAAAGGTCGAGAAGGACAGGAACGCCACGCGCGGTTCATGGCCCAGACGGCGCGCCACGGCCGCCGTTTCCTTGGCGATGACGGCCAATTCTTCCGAATTGGGCCGCTCGTTGCAGGTCGTGTCGGCCAGGAAGGTGGTGTTGTTCTTGCCCACCATCACATGGATGCCAAAGGGCAGGTGGCCCGGCTTGGGGTCCAGCACATGGCGCACTTCGCGCATGGTCTGGCCAAAGGGGCGGGTCGCGCCCGTCACCATCGCATCGCCCACGCCCATCTTCAGCAGCGCGGAGGCAAAGCCGTTGCGGTCCTGATTGACCATACGCTTGATGTCGCGCTCCAGATAGCCGCGGCGCTGGAGGCGCTCGTAAAGCATCATGCCCATTTCCGCGACATGCTCGCTGTCGGCGGCATTGTGGATTTCATAGGAATCCGGCTTACCCACGCCCAGCTCGACCAGCTTGTCGCGCACGGCCTGTGTACGGCCCACCAGAACCGGCGTGCCATAGCCGAAATCCTTGAACTGGATCGCGGCGCGCAGCACCACTTCGTTCTCGGCCTCGGCAAAGATCACGCGCTTGGGGTTGGCCTTGACCTGTTCATAGACGTTGGTCAGCACCGAGGTGGTCGGGTTCAGACGGCCTTTAAGCTGATGGCGATAGGCGTTGAAATCCTCGATCGGCTTTTGCGCCACGCCGCTGTCCATGGCGGCCTTGGCCACGGCCATCGACACCACCTCCATCAGGCGCGGGTCAAACGGGGCGGGAATGATGTAATCGCGGCCAAAGCTGTGGTTCTTGCCATAAGCCAGCGCGACTTCTTCGGGCACCTGTTCGCGCGCCAGTTCGGCAATGGCGTTGGCGGCGGCGATCTTCATCTCTTCGTTGATCGCGGTGGCCCGCACGTCCAGCGCGCCGCGGAAAATGAAGGGGAAGCCCAGCACATTGTTCACCTGATTCGGAAAATCCGAACGGCCGGTGGCGATGATGCAGTCGGGGCGCGCGGCCTTGGCCTCGGGCGGAGTGATTTCGGGCACCGGGTTGGCCATCGCAAAGATGATCGGCTCGGGCGCCATTTCCTTGACATATTCGGCAGGCAGCGCGCCCGCCGCCGACAGGCCCAGAAACACGTCGGCACCTTTCAGCGCCTGTTCGAGCGAGCGGGCATCGGTATCGGCCGCATGGGCGCTCTGCCACTGGTTCACCGGCTTTTCGCGGCCGCGATAGATCGGGCCGTCACGGTCGCACACGATCACGTTTTCGTGGCGCACGCCCATCGACTTGATCAGCGAGGTGCAGGCCAGCGCCGCCGCGCCCGCGCCATTGACCACGACCTTGATGTCTTCCAGCTTGCGGTTGGTGATCATGCAGGCGTTGATCAGACCGGCGGCCGAAATGATCGCGGTGCCGTGCTGGTCGTCATGCATGACCGGGATCTTCATCCGTTCACGCAGTGCCTGTTCGATCACGAAACATTCGGGGGCCTTGATATCCTCAAGGTTGATCCCGCCAAAGCTGGGCTCCATCAGCGCGATGGCTTCGATCAGCGCGTCGGGATCTTCGGAATTCATCTCGATGTCGATGGAATCGACGTCGGCAAAGCGCTTGAAGAGGACCGCCTTGCCCTCCATCACCGGCTTGGAGGCCAGCGCGCCCAGATTGCCAAGGCCAAGGATGGCCGTGCCGTTGGAAATCACCGCGACCAGATTGCCCTTGGCGGTGTAATCATAGGCGGTGGCGGGATCCTTGGCGATGGCTTCGACGGGAACCGCGACGCCGGGCGAATAGGCCAGGCTCAGGTCTCGCTGCGTGGCCATCGGCTTGGATGCGATGATCTCGATTTTGCCAGGGCGGATCGTGTTGTGGTAGAACAGCGCTTCGCGCTCGGTAAACCGGACGTTGGCTTGCTCGGGGCTTTCCTCGGACACCGAAACTTTCTCCTTCTTGCAAGGCTGCCCTAACCAAAGAGAGAGCGCCGCGATAGGGGAAAGCGTGGGGTGTGGGCATTCCATCGTATCGATTCTGCGGCTAATCCGGCATCATGAGTGAGAAATCCGCCCCCCCAGCCGCAACGCCCATGATGGCGCAATACCTTGGTCTAAAGGATAAGGCCGATGGTTGTATGCTGTTCTATCGCATGGGTGATTTCTTTGAGCTGTTTTTCGAGGATGCGAAACAGGCATCGCAGATTCTCGACATCGCGCTGACCAGCCGGGGCGAACATGGCGGGGAACCGATCCCGATGTGCGGTGTGCCGGTCCATGCGGCCGAATCCTATCTGGCGCGCCTGATCAAGGCCGGATGCCGCGTGGCGATTGCCGAACAGGTCGAAACCCCCGAACAGGCCAAAAAGCGCGGCGGATACAAGGCGCTGGTGATGCGCGACATTGTGCGATTCGTCACCGCCGGAACCTTGACCGAGGAGGCTCTGCTCGAACCGCGCCGGGCCAATGTGTTGGCGGCGGCATGTCTGCTGCGCGACAAGGTGGGCGTGGCGGCGGTGGATATTTCCACGGGCCGTATGGAACTGGAGGAGTGCGAGCCCGAGAATATGGGCGCGGCGCTGGCTCGCCTTGGCGCCAGCGAGATCATCGCGCCCGACAATTGGGGCGAGGCGCCTTTCGAGTCGATTCCGCGCGGCGCCCATGAATTTTCCAGCGAGGGCGGCGCGGACCGGCTCTGCGGCATTCACGGCGTGGCGACGCTCGACGGGTTTGGCGCGTTCACACGGCCGATGCTGGCGGCGGCCTGCGGCTTGCTGGCCTATCTCGACCATGTGGGCCGGGGCAAACTGCCGCTGCTGCTGCCCCCCGTTGCCCGCCATGGCGAGGCCCATATGGCGATGGACGAGGCCACGCGCGGCAGTCTGGAAATCCTGCGCTCATCAACCGGGGGCCGTTCGGGCAGCCTGATCGAGGCGGTGGACCGCTGCGTCACCGGTGCGGGCGCGCGGCAATTGGCCGAGGATCTCTCGGCGCCCTTGCTGGACCGCGCGGCCATTGAGGAGCGGCTCGAACTGGTCCAGTGGCTCTATGATGATGCGTTGCTGCGCGGGGATGTGCGCGGGCAATTGCGCAGCCTGCCGGATGCCGGGCGCGCGCTGGGCCGCGTGGTGGCCGGGCGCGGAAGCCCGCGCGATCTGGGGCAATTGCGCGATGGTCTGGCGGGCGCGGCGCGACTGGCCGCAAGGCTGGCGCGGGTTGAAGGGCGCCCCGCGATGCTCGATGCTCTGCTGCCCGCGCTGGTCGGGCATGATGGGCTGATCGACCTGTTCTCGCGCGCCCTGATCGCTACCCCGCCCACCGAGCGCTCGCAGGGCGGTTTCATCGCCGAGGGCTATGATGCCGATCTCGATGACTTGCGCAGCGTCTCCAGGGATGCCCGTGAAGCGATCAAACAACTGGAGGAAAAATATCGCAATCAGACCGGCATTGCCGCGCTGAAAATCAAATATAATGGCGTGCTGGGCTATTATATCGAAGTGCCCGCCCGCCATGGCGATCAGTTGATGGCGCCCGACAGCGGCTTTACCCATCGCCAGACCATGGCAGGCGCGATGCGTTTCAACGCGCTGGCACTGCATGAGGAAGCGGGCCGGATTGCCGAGGCGGGCGGCCATGCTCTGGACGCCGAGGAAGCGCATTTCACAGAACTGACCGCCGTCGCGGTTGCCGCGCGCAATGAAATCGCCCGAACCGCCGCCGCGCTGGCCCGCATCGACGTGGCCGCAGGGCAGGCCGAGCGTGCCGCCGAGGGCAATTGGTGCCGCCCCGCCATCAGCGAGAAATGCGAACTCGCCATCGTCGAGGGCCGCCATCCCGTCGTCGAAACCGCGCTGGGCGTGGCTGGTGAGCGTTTCGTCGCCAATGACTGCACGCTCAGCCAGTTTGACCGGCTCTGGCTTTTGGGCGGGCCGAACATGGGCGGTAAATCGACCTTTCTGCGCCAGAATGCCCTGATCGTGCTCTTGGCGCAGGCAGGCGGCTTTGTGCCTGCCCGCGCCGCCACCATTGGCCTGGTCGACCGTCTGTTCAGCCGGGTGGGTGCGTCGGACAATCTGGCGCGGGGGCGCTCGACCTTCATGGTCGAAATGGTCGAAACCGCCGCCATCCTGCAACAGGCCACCCCGCGCAGCTTCGTCATCCTTGACGAGGTGGGGCGCGGCACCAGCACCTATGACGGCCTCGCGCTGGCGTGGGCGGTGGCCGAGGCGGTGCATGGGGTCAACCGTTGTCGCTGTCTGTTTGCCACGCATTACCATGAACTCGCGCGGCTGGCCGATAGTTGCGAGGCGCTGACGCTCCACCATGTCCGCGCGCGCGAATGGAAGGGCGATCTGGTGCTGCTCCATGAAGTCACCACGGGGCCGGCTGAAAGCTCTTTCGGTCTGGCCGTGGCGCGACTGGCGGGGGTGCCGGGGCCGGTGGTTTCCCGCGCCAAGTCGGTGCTGGCGAAACTCGAAAAGGGACGGGCGGAAACCGGGGGAATCGCCGCAGGGCTGGGCGATCTGCCGCTCTTTGCCAATGTGGTCGAGGAGGCGCCCAAGGGGGACCCTTTGCGCGAAAAGCTGGCGGCGCTTGATATTGACGCGCTTTCCCCGCGCGATGCGCTCGGCTGGCTTTATGAACTGAAGCGCGAGATCGGTTAACCATCCTTGGCGGAGCAAGGTTTAACCGGACCCGGTGTAAACCTTGCGCCATGCTTCCCTTCGGACCCCGCCTGACCACTGTTTTCGCCAGTCGCTGGAAGGCTTTGTTCTGGGCGGCGGGCGTGATGGTGACGGCCTATTTCACGGCCAGCGAAGCCAGACATGACGACCCTGCCGACACTCATGCCGCTCCGGTGGTGCAGCCTTCGTCCGGCGGCAACCCGTCCTCGCCCTGGGCCAAGTAAAGCCTATTCCCGCGCGGCGGCGGGGCCCAGCGACTCTTCCTCATCATCGTCATTGCGTTCGCCGCGATAGGCATCCATGTCGATCCGGCCTGATGCCTCCATGTCGCGCATGTGGTCGACCAGATCCTGAACATCGTCGCCGACATCCCCGCTCACCGGCTTGCTGCTGTCCTCCAGCACGAATTTGTCGCTGTCGAGCTGCTGCGCGGCCTCGCCATAGGTCTGAGCCTGAGTCGATTCGTCTTCCTGAGACAGGTTGACGGTTTCGGGCGGCGGGTCGTCGGTCAGATCCGGCAGGCCGGGTTCGGGCTGCGACGGCGGGGGCACCTGCGGCTCGATGGCGGGGGGAATGTCGGGTGTCGGGGTTTGCGGGACGGGGCTTTCCGGGATGGGTTGGTTTGGCGTGCTGGCCATGGGGCTCTCCTGTTGCGCCCGAAAGGACGGGGCCAACAGGAAAGCCGCCGGGGCAGCCTCAGGTTCCCTTGCCCTTGCGTGTTTCAGCGCGTGGGTACGGGTGTTTCGCCGCTGTAATCGTAAAATCCGCGTCCGGTCTTGCGGCCAAGCCACCCGGCCTCCACATATTTGGCCAGCAGCGGGGCGGGGCGATACTTGCTGTCGCCCGTGCTGTTCAAAAGGATGCGGGTGATTTCAAGGCAGGTGTCGAGCCCGATGAAATCGGCCAGTTCGAGCGGGCCCATCGGGTGGTTGAGGCCCAGCTTTGCCCCGGTGTCGATATCGACCACATTGGCCGTGCCCGCGCCCAGCGTGAAGGCCGCCTCGTTGATCATCGGCATCAGGATGCGGTTGACGATAAAGCCCGGCTCGTCCTGCGAAAGCACCACCGTCTTGCCGAGGCCGGTGGCGAAGCTGCGCGTGGCGGCAATCGTTTCAGGGCTGGTGGCAAGGCCGGGAATGATCTCGATCAGCTTCATCACCGGGACCGGGTTGAAGAAATGCAGTCCGATGAAGCGTGCCGGATCGGGCGATTGGCGCGCCATGCGGGTGATGGGGATGGATGACGTGTTGCTGGCCAAAATCGCGTCCGCGCCCAGCACCTTGCCCGCCGCCTCAAAGATCTTGGCCTTGATGTCCTCGCGCTCGGTGGCGGCCTCGATGATGAAACCGGCCTGCGCCATCGGGGCATAATCGCCCACCGGGGTGATGCGGGCCAGGGTTTCGGTGGCGGCCTGCGCCGTGATCTTTTCCTTGGCGACGAGCCGGTCCAGCCCCTTGCCGATCTTGTCCTTGGCCTTTTGCGCCAGCTCCACCGACACATCGGCCAACAAAACCTCATGGCCGAACGCGGCAGAAGTCTGCGCAATGCCCGAGCCCATCTGGCCCGCGCCGATCACCCCAACAATCGTCATCTGCATCAACCCCTTAGTATTCAGGCACCCCGGCTTGCGCCCGGCACCCACAGTATGTCGTCTGCGCCATTGTTATTGAGCGCGCGCGCCAGCACAAACAGATAATCCGACAAACGGTTGATATAGGCCAGCGCCGCCGGATTGACCGGCTCATCAGCGGCCAGCGCCACGCAGGCGCGCTCAGCCCGGCGCGCGGCGGCGCGGGCGATATGGGTGCGCGCGGCGCCTTCCGATCCGCCGGGCAGGATGAAGCTGGTGAGGGTATTGAGATCTTCATTCACCGCGTCGATCGCGCTTTCCAGCCATTCCACCTGCGCTGGCACGATGCGCAAGGACATCGGGCCGGGCGTGAAATCATCGCCGGGCGTGGCCAGATCCGCGCCCAAATCGAACAGGTCGTTCTGGATTCGCAGCAGCGCGGCGCGATGCGCGCCATCGAGCGCCAGAACCGCCAGGCCCAGCGCGCTGTTGGCCTCGTCCACCGCGCCTATCGCCTCCATCCGTGCGGCATGTTTGCCCACGCGCGATCCATCGACCAGCCCGGTGGTGCCGTCATCGCCGGTGCGGGTGTAAATCTTGTTCAGCTTGACCAAGTCCGTGTCCTGTTCGCCATTATCTCGACGCGGCCAATAGCACCGCCACCACGATCACCGCCAGCGCCTGATATTTGATGCGGGCAAACATCATCTCGTTCTGTTTCAGCTGCATCGGGCTGGGGCCGTTGCCGCCGCCGCTTTCCAGATCATCGCGCGTGGTCTGCAGAAAGGCGATGATCCCTTTGGCCAGACTGACCACGACAAAGCCCATGGCCACCACGATCACCGGAATGAGGATATATTTCAGCATCGCCCGTCTCCCAATTTCTTATCGGGCGCAGCCTATGCCCCTTATCAGCGAAAGGCCAGCGGGCAAAAGGGCATGACGCAGGTCATCGGCCAAGGCCCGCCCATCCACGCCATCGCCGCGCATATCGGCCAGCGATGGGCTGCCTCGCCGCTTGGCCAGTTTGCGCCCGTCGCCTTCCACGATCAGCCCGTGATGATGCCAGCGCGGCACGGGCAGGTCGAGCAGGGCCTGAAGCAGGCGATGCACATGGCTGGCCGCAAACAGATCGGCCCCGCGCGTGACCAGCGTGATGCCATCGGTGGCATCGTCCAATGTCGCGGCCAGATGATAGGAGGCCGGCGCCTCCTTGCGCAGCAGCACGATGTCGCCAAAGATCTCCGGCGTGGCGGTCTGCGGCCCGGCCAGCGCATCCTCCCACACCAAAGGCCCGGCGATCTCCACCGCCCTTGCCATATCCAGCCGCCATGCCGCCCCCGCCGGATCAATGTCGCGCCCGCGACAGGTGCCGGGATAGATCAGCCCGTCGGGGCCATGGGCCGTGGCCGCCGCTGCGATCTCGGCGCGGGTGCAGTTGCAGGGATAGAGCAGGCCCATCGCCCGCAGCCGATCCGCCGCCGCGCCATAGGAGTCCAGCCGCGAGGATTGCCAGACCACCGGCCCATCCCAGCCGAGGCCCAGCCATTGCAGATCGACCATCATCGCCTCGGCCAGTTCGGGGCGCGAGCGGGCGGCGTCAATATCCTCGATCCGCAGCAGAAACTCGCCGTCCGCCCCGCCATTTAGCGCGCGCGCCAGATCATGCGCGACAATGGCCGCATAGGCATGGCCCAGATGCAGCAGGCCGTTCGGGCTGGGGGCAAAGCGGGTTCGGATCATCGCATTTTGCCCTCTGGCACCCCTTGACCTTGGCGGCAAGTCGGTGTTGATTAGGCCCATGAATTGTCGCCAAACCGTCATGCCCGCTTGTTATCAGGAGCCATGCTCAAGGCGGAGCTGATAGAGCGCGCGGCCCGGTTCCGCAGCGCCGGGGAGGATCCCTCCCGCCATTTGAGCGATTGTCCCGCATTGGTGTTGAACGCGGACTTTACCCCGCTTTCCTATTACCCTTTAAGCCTCTGGCCATGGCAGACCGCGATCAAGGCGGTTTTCCTGGAAAGGGTCGATATTGTCGCCAGTTACGAGCGAGAGGTGCACTCGCAGAGCTGGGCGATGCAACTGCCTTCGGTGATCGCGCTGCGCCAATATGTGAAGCCTTCGGAGTTTCCCGCCTTTACCCGGTTCAACGTGTTCCTGCGTGACCGGTTCTCCTGCCAATATTGCGGCAATCCGCATCAATTGACCTTTGACCATGTGTTGCCGCGCCGCCTTGGCGGGCGGACGAGCTGGGAAAATATCGTCGCGGCCTGTTCGCCCTGCAATCTGAAAAAGGGCGGGCGCACCCCGCGTGAGGCGCATATGCCGCTGCTCACTCATCCCATCCGGCCGACAAGCTGGCAGTTGCAGGAGCGGGGCCGCGCCTTTCCGCCCAATTATTTGCATGAAACCTGGCGCGACTGGCTCTATTGGGATGTCGAGCTGGAGGCCTAGGCCCCCAGCTCGCGGCTGTTCAGCGCGGGATCATCCAGCGGATCGCATTGCTGTAGCTGCCCGCCATCGGCTGGCCGCTTTCATCCTGCGCCGGGTTGAACCGGGCGCGTTTGGTCACCAGCGCGCAGGTGGCGGCATCTAGCCCCGGCCATCCGCTGCTCTGCACCACGGTGCAGGAGGAGACGCGGCCATCGCTGCCCACCGCCAGTTGAAAGCGCACCACGCCCTCATGATTCATGCGCAATTCCATGGCGGGATAATCGTCCTCATTGGCCCATTCGCCCGGACGCGTGCGCGGGCTGGCCGCCTTGGGCTGGCCATGGGGGCGGGCCGGTTCGGCGGTGGCGCGCGGCTCCGGCGTGGCCGTGGGGGTGATGTCCAGCCCCTGCGCGGGCATGGGATCAACCGTGAGCTGCGGCATCGGATCGAGCGGCAGGGTAATCACGGTTTCAGGCGCCAGCACGGGCTTGGCATCGGCCTTCTGGCTGGGCTTCACCTCGGGCTGGGGCAGGGGCGCCAGCGGCATGTTGACCGCATCGGTATGATGTTCGGGCGCGATCACGCGATAGGCGGCAAGGCCCGAGACCAGCACCACCGCCGCGCCGACATGCAGCAGTGCGACCGCTCCGAGCGAGGCCATACGGGACTTAAGACTTGTCTGTGCAGTATACGTCATGACAGATCTCCCCTTCTGTCACCCGATCCGGTCCACCCTGTTTTGTTGCGTCCGGCAATACCGACCTGATTGGGTGATGGTGTATCGTAACATAAATTTCATGCCGTCCCAGCGCTAATTTCGCGCTTGCGGATTTGGTGGTGCGCGCGCAAATCCGGGCCTATGAACGCCTTTTCCACCCCCATCCTTGCCGTGATGACCGGCCGCGCCGTCCGTTTCTGTGATGCCGACGAGCATAGCGCGATTGCCAAGCAGCCTGTCACCGGCCCCGTCCGTGTGGGCTTTCTGGGGCTGGAGGGCGATGAACAGGCCGACCGCAAGCATCATGGCGGGCCGGACAAGGCGATCCACCACTATGCCTTTGACCATTATCCGACATGGACGGCTGATCTGGGGGATCACCCCTTGCTGAGCGCGCCGGGCGGGTTTGGCGAGAATATCTCGACCTTGGGCCTGACCGAGGACAATGTGCTGCTGGGCGATCGGTTCCGGCTGGGCAGCGCGTTGATCGAGGTCAGCCATGGGCGCCAGCCCTGCTGGAAGCTGGGGCATCGGTTCGATCATGCGCCGCTGGCCGCGCGGATCGTCAAGAACCGGCGCTCGGGCTGGTATTACCGTGTGATCGAGGAAGGCGCGGTGCAGGTGGGCGATGCGCTTGAATTGGTCGAGCGTGGGCTGGTGGATTGGCCGGTTTCGCGCTTGTTCCATGTGCTGATCGGGGGCGGACACAAGGCGGACCCAAGCGTGCTGCCCGATCTGGCGGCGATGCCGGTGCTGGCGCAGGCATGGCGCAAGCGGGCTGTGGAACTGGCGGCCTAACGTTTCCCGCTCAGCGCTTTCTGACGGCGGCGCTGCACCGAGGAGCCAAGCCCTATCGCCTCGCGATATTTTGCCACGGTGCGACGGGCCAGTTCAAAGCCTTTGGCCTTGAGCAGATCGACCAGCGTGTCGTCCGACAGGATCTTTTTCGGGTCTTCGTTGTCGATCAATTGCTTGATCGCGGCCTTGACCGCCTCGGCCGAAACGCCTTCGCCATCGGCGCCCGAGACGCCGCTGGTGAAGAAATATTTCAGCTCAAACGTGCCCCGCTCGCACATCAGATATTTGTTGCTTGTCACGCGGCTGACGGTCGATTCATGCAGCCCCACCGTTTCAGCCACCGCGCGCAATGTCAGCGGCTTCAACTGGCTGACGCCGCGGCGGAAAAAGCCTTCCTGCTGGCGCACCAATTCGCTGGCCACTTTCAGGATCGTCTTCTGCCGCTGGTCCAGCGCTTTGACCAGCCAGTTGGCATCGGCCAGCTTTTCCGACAACCACCCGCGATCCTCCTTGCCTGCGGTTTTCCCCGCACAGGCCCCGCGCATTTCCAGATAATAGCTGCGATTGAGGATCAGCTTGGGCAGGGTGGCCTGATTGAGCGCGACATTCCAGCCGCCATCGGCGCGCGCGGTGATCAGGATGTCGGGCACCACGGGCGCGGCCGCCCCGCCGCCATAGCGCAGGCCCGGCTTGGGATCATAGCCGCGCAATTCGGCCAGCATATCGGCGAAATCTTCCTCATCTACGCCGCACATCCGGCGCAGGCGGGGCAATTCGCCGCGCGCGATCATTTCCAGATTGTCGATTAGCCGGGCCATCGCCGGATCGTAGCGATCCGCTTCCCTGGCCTGCAACGCGATACATTCCGACAGGCTGCGCGCGCCAACGCCGGTGGGGTCGAGCGATTGGACCAATGCCAGCGCGGCCTCGACCTCGGCGGGCGAGACTTGCAGGTCCATGGCGATTTCGCGCAGGGAAGCGGCCAGGTAGCCCGCATCGTCCAATTGATCGATCAGGAAGCGGGCGATGAAAGCCAGCTTGGGATCGCGCACCACCGCGCCGATCTGACCATGCAGATGCTCGGCCAGCGTTTCGTCAAAGGCGCCATATTCCTCCATCGCCGGGGCTTCGCCGCCGCCGGAGATGGTTGCTTCGCCCTCAAAGGCCGGTTCATAGCGTTCGGGCGTATCACCCCCGCCATCGCCCGTGTCCCGGTCCACATCGAGCGTCTCGGCGCTGATGTCCAGCGGGCGGTCCTCGGCGGCCATGCCTTCGCCGATCAACTGGTCGCAGGGGCTGCTTTCAAGGCTGGTGCGGCGCGCCTCGATCTCGACGGGTTCGACAGGCAGCGCCTCGCCCATTTCGAGCAGAGGATTGGCGTCCAGCGCATCGCCGATAAACGCCTCGATCTCCAGATTGGACAGCGTGAGCAGCTTGATCGCCTGCTGCAGCTGCGGCGTCATCACCAGCGACTGTGTCTGGCGTAGATCGAGGCGCGGCCCCAGCGCCATAATCCTTTATGCGCCCCCAGCCGGTATCACAGCGTAAAGCCCTCGCCCAGATAGAGGCGGCGCACGTTTTCATCGGCCACGAGCGCTTCGGGGCTGCCCGCGAACAAGACCTGTCCGCCATAGATGATGCAGCCGCGGTCGCAGATTTCCAGCGTTTCGCGCACATTGTGGTCAGTGATCAGCACGCCGATGCCGCGCTGTTTCAGATCATGCACCAGATGGCGGATATCGGCGATGGACAGCGGATCAATACCCGCGAAAGGCTCGTCCAGCAGCATGATCGAGGGCTTGGCCGCCAGCGCGCGGGCAATTTCCGCACGCCGCCGCTCGCCGCCCGACAACGCCATCGACGGGCTGGCGCGCAGCCGCGTCAGGCCGAATTCCTCCAGCAGCCGCTCCAGCTCGCCCGCCCGCGTCGCCGGATCGGGTTCGACCAGTTCGAGCACGGTGGCAATGTTCTGCTCCACCGTCAGCCCGCGAAAGATCGAGGTTTCCTGCGGCAGATAGCCAAGGCCCAGAATCGCGCGGCGATACATCGGCAGATTGGTGATATCGATCCCGTCGAGCAGGATGCGCCCCGAATCCGGCCGCACCAGCCCCATGATCGAATAGAAACACGTCGTCTTGCCCGCGCCATTGGGGCCGAGCAGGCCCATCACCTCGCCCTTGGCCACCTCCAGCGAGATGTCGGTGAGGACCGCGCGCTTGTCATAGCTTTTGGCGATGGACACGACCTGCAGCCCGGAAAACGAGCCGTTGGGATCGGACTGACGGTCGGCAGGGCCGGCTTCGGGGGCGATTGTCTGGGTCATCTGGGATCATTTTAGGCATCGCGGCGGCATTGGGCAAGGGCGATGCGGGTGATTGGCAGGTTTCATGCATGGCTGGGACAAAACGCCCATGCGGCGCGGCCGATTGCGCTTGATCGTGGTGGCCATCAATGTTTTACTCATACCAAAGGCCAATAGGGCCAGCGGCCAACAGGTCGGGATAGGGGAAGAGGGTTCATGGCCAAGGCACGCCTTGATGCGCCTGCCGATGTGGTGTCGCGTAATTCGCGCCCGCATGCGGATAGCGTATGGACCCCTCGCAAACAGGGGGGCATCTTGCTGGATTGGCGCAAGCGGATCAGCGATCATATCGCTTATGCCTTGCTGGTTTACACCGGCCTGCAGATCTTCGTGACCATCGCTGCCCTGCGCGAGGGCAGCGCTTCAGTGCTGCCGGGGCTGGCGCTGGTGGTGCTGGTGGGCGCCATCATCCCGGCGTGCCGGATGATGGAGCGGCGCTGGACGCGGCTGAGCGATGCCGAGGCGGGCGATCCGGCGCGCGCCGCGGCCTTTTACCGGGATCGCGCGATGGTCTGGACCGCCGCCATCGGATTGCCCTTTATTGTCACCGGGGGTTTTCGGCTGGTCGCGATGATGATGGCCTGAGGGGGCTGGCGAAGCGGATTGCTCTTGGCGGGGCGGGGCGTTAGAGCCTGCGCCCTACCAAGGTTTCAGGAGTTGCCCAGACCGCCATGCTTACCCCGCTTCAGGCACAGGAAAGGGCGCAGGCCCTGATCGAACGCGCGCGCAAGGCCGGGGCGGACGCCGCCGATGCGGTCTATATCGCCGATGCTTCGGAAAGCGTGTCAGTGCGGCTGGGACGGCTGGAAGATGTTGAAAGGTCTGAAAGCGAGCATATCGGTCTGCGGGTGTTTGTCGGGCGGCGCTCGGCCTCGATTGGTTCCTCCGATCTTTCCGATGATGCGCTGGCCGAACTGGCGGCGCGCGCGCTGGCCATGGCGCAGGGGGCGCCCGAAGATCCCAATGCGGGACTCGCGCCCGAAGAATTGCTGTTCAAGGGGCCGTTTCCCGATCTCGATCTGGTCGACAGCGGCGAGCCCAGCCCGCAGGAATTGCGCAGCCTTGCAGAAGAGGCCGAGGATGCCGCGCGCGCCATTGCGGGCGTGACCAACAGCGAAGGCGCGGGCGCATCAAGCGGCGGTGCCGTCATGGCGCTGGCCACCAGCCATGGTTTTGCCGGAGCCTATGCCGCCACCAGCCGCTCGATTTCGGCCAGCGTGGTGGCGGGGGAAGGCGGCGCGATGCAGCGTGATTACGCGCACCGCATGGCCCGCCACCGCGAGGACCTGATCCCCCCCGCCGAGATCGGCCGTCAGGCGGGCGAGCGGGCCGTGGCGCGGCTCAATCCGGGGCGGATGAAGAGCGGCCCGGCGCCGGTGGTGCTGGACCCGCGCGTGGGCGGATCGCTGATCGGCCATTTGCTGGGCGCGATGTCGGGGGCTTCGATTGCCCGGCGCTCCAGCTTCCTGATCGGGCGGCTGGAAGAGCAATTGTTCGACAGCGCGGTGCGGATTGTCGATGATCCGCTGCGGCTGCGCGGGTTCCGCTCGCGCCCCTTCGATGGCGAGGGGTTGCGCACGGCCCCGCGCGATCTGGTGCGCGATGGGCGGATCACGGGCTGGCTGATGGAATGCGCCTCGGCGCGGCAACTGGGCCTTGCGCCCACCGGCCATGCCGGGCGTGGCGGCGGCGGGGCGCCGGGCGTGTCGCCGGGCAATCTGCATCTGGAGGCGGGCAGCCAGTCCGTGGCCGAACTGATCGCGGATATTGAGGATGGCGTCTATGTGACCGAGCTGATCGGGCATGGCGTTAACGGGGTGACGGGCGATTACAGCCGGGGCGCTTCGGGCTATCGCATAGTGAAGGGCCAGATCGCCGGGCCGGTGGCCGAATTTACCGTGGCGGGCAATCTGGTCGATATGTTCCGGGCAATGACCCCGGCCAGCGACCTGGAATGGTATCGCACGATCAATGTGCCCACCATCCGCGTCGATGGCATGACCATTGCCGGGGACTGATAGCAAAAGGGGCGGGAATGACCCCGCCCCTCTTTCTTATCAGGCCTTCTTGCCGGCCTGATAGCGTTCGATCGCTTCGATCACGATCTGGCGCGCATCGGCGGCATTGCCCCAGGTGCCCACGCGCACCCACTTTTCGGATTCCAGATCCTTATAGTGGGTGAAGAAGTGTTCGACCTGCTGCGCGATGATGTCGGGCAGATCTTCCTTTTCCTTCACGTTGGCATAGTAGGGGAAGGTCTTGTCGTCGGGGACGCAGAGCAGCTTTTCATCGCCGCCCGCTTCGTCCTCGAGGTTGAGCACCGCGATGGGGCGGCAACGCACCACCGAACCCGGCACGAAGGGCGAACGAGCCACCACCAACGCATCGAGCGGGTCGCCATCGGGCGAAAGCGTATGCGGCACAAAGCCATAGTTGGCGGGATAGCGCATCGGCGTGTGCAGGATACGGTCCACGAACAGAGCGCCCGAGTCCTTGTCGAACTCATACTTCACAGGTTCGCCCCCGGTAGGAACCTCGATGATGACGTTCAGATTGTCAGGCGGGCTCTTGCCGACCGAAATTTTGCTGATGTCCATGGCACCGTCATTATTATATGTGAGCGACACCGCCCCTTGCGGGTGCCGCGCAGGAATCTGCGGGGAAAGCCCTAGCCTTGGCCGTATTGCATTGCAACAGCGGCGCGGTCTTAATACCTGCACCGAATTGGTGAAGTGATTAACTGCCTGCCGTGACGTTGATGGTAAAAGCCAGCACGACCAGATTATAGAAAAACGCCAGCGCGCCATGGACCGTGGCCACCCGGCGCAGGCGCGGGCTGGTGATTTCCACATCTGATGTGGCAAAGGCCATGCCGATCGTCAGTGCGAAATAGAAAAAGTCCCAGAAATTAGGGCAATGGGCCATAGAGCTGGATGAATTGGCAGGGTCGGGCGCGGGAAAGCGCAGCCCGCCTTCATGTTCTGCACCATAATAGACATGGGCGTAATGCAATGTGTAAACGAGGTTCGAAAATAACCATGCTATAACCAAACTGGCCAGAATGAGGATCAGCGCGGCCCCTTTGGCATAGCCTGTATCGCCCCGCGCATGGGGCAGATCGACAAAAAGCGCGGTAACGATCACCAGCATGAACATCGCGCTGATCACCAGCACGGCAAAGCGGTTGGCGTCATTCTGGCGCGCATGGAGCCGCATTTGCGCGGGCGTATTGTCGCGCGA
This sequence comes from Novosphingobium sp. 63-713, assembly GCF_001898925.1. Taxonomy (NCBI): domain Bacteria; kingdom Pseudomonadati; phylum Pseudomonadota; class Alphaproteobacteria; order Sphingomonadales; family Sphingomonadaceae; genus Novosphingobium; species Novosphingobium sp. 63-713. The sequence goes on along the minus strand of NZ_MKVS01000006.1, from coordinate 66,182 downwards.
AAGCGGCCAGAGCGAGGCGATGAACACCAGCGCCCCCAGATCGAACCCGCCCAGCACCGCCTGACCCCAGCGCAGCCCCTGGGTCCCCAGCAGCCCCGTGCCCAGCGCGAACAGGCCCAGAAACAGCGAAAAGCGCGCAGGCAGCGGCCAACGCAAACCTGCACGCTTTTTCATTTACTTGCCCGTCAGACGCTTGGGCGCCAGCAGCAGGTCAAGCCCCGCCGGTTCCTTGCCTTCGACCGCGCGCTCCAGCCAGGGATAGCGCAACCCGTCGTGATAATTCAGCACCACGGTCGCCACCTTTTCGCCGCGCTGCGTTACCAGCGTGATGGGCTTGTCATTGCCCTTGGCGCCGGTGATCGCGGCCTTCAGCGCATCCTCGCTGTAGGTCGCGCCATTGACGGCGACGATCTTGGTGCCGGTCACAAGCGAGGCCTCAAAGGCCGGGCTGTTCCACAAGGTGCTCGTGATCACCCCTTCACGGTTCAGCACGATGCCCAGCGAATGGGCGAGGCTGAGCGCCTTGGCGGCGGCGAAGCGGCCCTTGTCATAAGGGTTGGGCGTATCCTTCCACACCAGCCTGTAGCCGCCCTTTTCGATGCCCGCCAAAGGCGCAGGTTGACCGGGCTGGTTCATGTGCTTGTCGAGGAAGGCGTCCCAGTCATAGGCATAGACGCCGTTCAGCGCGGCGGCCACATCCTTGAAATTATAGACCACCTCGCCCCAGTCGCCATTCTTGATGCCGAAAAACGCGCGGGCGAAATCGTCGAGGCCCTTCTTGCCCTTGGTGCCTTCGCGGATGATCTGGTCCGCCTCCAGCCACATCAGCGCGCCTTCGGTGTAATAATCCTCATTGCGGTTGATGCTGGCATAGGGCTTGGCGCGGCGGCCCGAGATGACCGGATCAAAGCCGGTGTCCTCGACGCTGCGCCAGTCGCGGCCGGGCCATTGGGTGAACATGCCCGCATTGGCGGCAATCGCGCCAAGGATGGCTTCCTTGCTCTGGATGCCCGACCGCGCGGCCAGCACGTAGCCCCAGAACTGCGTCTGCCCTTCATAGACCCAGAGCAGATTGCCCTGCATCGGCTGGCGGTAATCGGGGGTCCACAGCTTGTCCGGGCGGCGGAATTTGCCGTCCCAGCTATGGGTGAATTCGTGGCTGATCACATTGCGCGCCCAGTCCAGATCCTTCCAGTCGGTCCAGGCCTTGGGCATCATCGCGTTTTCGGAAGAGCGGTGATGCTCCAGCCCGATCCCGCCCATCCGCTCGGTCAGCGCCAGCAGGAAATCATAGTGGTCAAAATGCAGCGCGCCGAAATTGACCCATGCTTCCTCGACCAGCGCCCTGTAGGTGGCCAGATGTTCGGGCTTGATGTCGAGCAATTCGCTCTTGTCGGCCACGACATTCATGAACACGCCGCGCCCAAGGTCGAAACGCTTGAAATAGGCTCCGGCAAAGATCGGCGAATCGACCAGCGCCTCATAATCGATGACATCCCAGGTGACTTTGTTGCCCGACACCTGCTTGCCGTCCAGCGCGGTGGCCACCTGCCAGCCCTCGGGGAAGGTGACGGTGGGTTTGTACTTGATCTGGCGGGTGTAATAGCCGGCGGGATAAAGGCTCATCCGGTCCCATTGCAGGTTGAGCATTTCGGGCGTCATCGTGATGCGCCCCTCGCTGCTCTGCAGGGGTGAGGTGTGGATGAATTTGGCCACCACCGCCTTGGCGCCCGCGGGCAGATCGATGTGGAAAGCAAAGACCTCGACCGGATCGCGGTGCCAGGTCAGCAGCTTGCCGTCGGCATAGAATTTGACATCGACGAGTTGATCGATCGTGCCGCGCGGATTGTGGCCGCCCGGAACCCATTGCGGCAATTGCAGGATCAGCTCTTTCGCCCCCGGCGCCACCGGCACGGTTTGCGAAACGCGGAACAGGCCGCGCGCAATATCGGTCGCGTCAATATCCAGCGTGATCGTGCCGCCCGGATAGGGGATATCCTTGGCATCGGGCACGCCTTGCACCACGGGAATGGCCGTGGGCGCGGAACGTTCGGCCAGCGCGGGCGAGGTGAACAGGAGGGCGGCGGAAAGGCCCAAGGCGATACGGGCGCATGAATTCATGGGTTTTGTCATGACGACTTCATGACGCGAAGCCGGGCCGCCAGCAAGGGGGCTGAACAGGATATTTACCGCATTGTCAGCAAGTCCCGTTTTCGGCCCGGATCATCATGGGGCTTCACCTTGGGCGCGCCTGCGTATAGGGGGCAAATCCATGAGCAAGCCCCAGATCGAAACGCCGCAGGCCATCCGCGGCACCCAGGACATTTTCGGCGCCGATGCCGACGCTTTCGCCTTCGTGGTGGAAACGTTCGAGCGCGTGCGCAAATTGTACCGTTTCCGCCGGGTGGAAATGCCGGTCTTTGAAAAGACCACGGTGTTTTCGCGCAGCCTTGGCGAGACGACCGATGTGGTGTCGAAGGAAATGTATTCCTTTGAGGATCGCGGCGGGGAATCGTTGACCCTGCGCCCGGAATTTACCGCAGGTCTGGCGCGCGCCTATCTGACCAACGGGTGGAAGCAATATGCGCCGGTCAAGCTGGCGACGCATGGTCCGCTCTTCCGCTATGAACGCCCGCAAAAGGGCCGCTATCGCCAGTTTCACCAGATCGACGCCGAGGTGATCGGCGCGGCTGAGCCCACCGCCGATGTTGAATTGCTGGTGATGGCCGATCAGTTGCTGAAAGAACTGGGGATCAGCGAGGGCGTGACCCTGACGCTCAACACGTTGGGCGATGGGGAAAGCCGCGAGGCTTGGCGCGCAGCGTTGATCGACTATTTCCGCGCGGTGAAGGGCGAACTTTCGGAAGATTCGCAGGAGCGGCTGGAAAAGAATCCTTTGCGCATCCTCGATTCCAAGGACCCCCGCGACAAGGCTTTCCTGCCGAACGCCCCGCGCATCGACGATTATCTTTCGGCGGAAGCGCAGGATTTCTTCGCTGCCGTTACGGGCGGTCTGGATGCGGCGGGCGTGGCCTGGACGCGCAACGGGGCGCTGGTGCGCGGGCTGGATTACTATCGCCACACCGCGTTTGAATTTGTGACGGATCGTCTGGGCGCGCAGGGCACGGTCCTTGGCGGCGGGCGCTATGATGGGTTGATGGAAAGCCTTGGCGGCGCGCCCACTCCGGCGGTCGGCTGGGCGGCGGGCGTTGAGCGGCTGGCGATGCTGGTGTCGGGCAGCGGGTTGATTGCCGAGGATCGCACCGATGTGACCGTGGTCGTCGAGGATGACCGTGCGATCACCGAAGGCGTGGCGATGGCCGCGAAATTGCGCCGTGGCGGCCTGTCGGCCGAACTGGTGGCTACGGGCAGTCCGCGCAAGCGTTTCGACAAGGCGGTCAAGACCAACACACGCGCCATTCTCGCGCTGGGCTGGGGCGAAGAGGGCGTGACGCAGCGTCTGCGCAATGTCGATGCCGATGCTGCGCGGATTGAGGCGCTGATCGCCTAAATGACCATCCCTTCGACTCGTCTGGCCCAGATTTCGGCGCGTTTTGCCGAGCTGGAGGCGCGTCTGGCCTCCGGCACGCTGGAGGGGGCCGATTTCGTGGCGGCGTCCCGCGATTATGCCGAGCTGGAGCCGGTGGCCCGCGCGGCATCGGAAGTGGCGACAATGCGCGGCGAGCTGGAAAGCCTTGCCGCGCTGGATGATCCGGACATGCGCGAGCTGGCAGAGGAGGAGATCGCCCGCATCCGCACGGCGCTGCCCGAGGCCGAGCGCGCGCTGTCCATCGCCATGCTGCCGCGCGATAATGCCGACAGCCGCCCGGCCATGCTGGAAATCCGCGCCGGAACCGGGGGAGACGAGGCCGCCCTGTTCGCCGCCGACCTGTTCCGCATGTATGAACGCTATGCCGCCGAGCAGGGCTGGCGGGTCGAAATGGTCAGCGCGAACGCCAGCGAGATCGGCGGCTTCAAGGAAGTGGTCGCCCATGTCAGCGGGCAGGGCGTGTTCGCCAAGCTGAAGTTCGAATCCGGCGTTCATCGGGTCCAGCGCGTGCCCGTGACGGAAAGCGGCGGGCGCATTCATACCAGCGCGGCCACGGTCGCCATCCTGCCCGAACCGGACGAGGTGGATGTGCAGATCGAGGACAAGGACCTCAAGATCGACGTCTACCGCGCGAGCGGCGCGGGCGGGCAGCACGTCAACACCACCGATTCGGCCGTGCGCATCACCCACCTGCCCACCGGCACCGTCGTCACCTGTCAGGATGCGCGCAGCCAGCACAAGAACAAGGACAAGGCAATGCAGGTCCTGCGTGCCCGCCTGTTCGAGGCCCAGCGCGACGCTGCCCAGGGCGAGGAAGCCGAGGCCCGCAAGGCCATGGTGGGCAGCGGCGACCGATCCGAACGCATCCGCACCTATAATTTCCCGCAAGGCCGCGTGACGGATCACCGGATCAACCTGACGCTCCACCGCCTGCCCGAGATCCTTGAAGGGCCGGGTCTGGGTGAACTGGTCTCGGCGCTGATCCATGAGGATCAGGCCAAAAGGCTGGCGGCGTTGGGTGAATAATCAGGCGCGAATGAGCGTTGCGCAGGCGATCCGCGCCGCTGCCGAGAGTCTGAGCGCGACCAGCGACACCGCAAGGCTGGATGCCGAGGTGCTGATGGCCCATGCGCTGGGATGCAGCCGCACCGATGTGCTGCTGCGCCATATGAGCGATGGCGCGCCCGATGGGTTCGATGCTTTGATCGCGCGGCGGGCCGCCCATGAGCCGGTTGCCCATATCACCGGTCATCAGGAATTCTGGGGCCTGCCTTTTCGCGTCACGCCCGCCACGCTGATCCCGCGCGGCGACAGCGAGACGATTGTCGAGGCGGCGCTGGAGGTCTGCGCCGCGCCTGATTACGTTCTGGGCCGCGTGCTGGATTGCGGTACGGGAACGGGGGCCTTGCTGCTCTCGGTCCTGCATGAACGGGCCGGGGCGCAGGGTGTGGGCATTGATGCCTCAGGCGATGCGCTGGCCGTGGCGCAGGGCAATGCCGAGGCGTTGGGGCTGGGCGCAAGGGCGCGCATGGTGCTGGCCGACTGGACACAGGCGGGCTGGGCCGATGGGCTGGGGCGGTTCGATCTCATTCTGGCCAATCCGCCCTATGTGGAATCAGACGCCGCGCTGGACCCCAGCGTGCGCGATTACGAACCGGCCGGCGCGCTGTTTGCCGGGGCCGAGGGGCTTGATGATTATCGCGTCCTGATTCCCCAATTGCCCGATCTCCTGATGCCGGGCGGGGTGGCTGTGATCGAAATCGGCTATCAACAGGCGCAGGCCGTAGGACAAATTGCCGCACAGGCCGGTTTTGCCGTAAAATTACGGCTTGATCTGGCCAATCGGCCCCGTGCGCTGGTGCTTTCTCAGGAAAGCCGGGGAATTTCGTAAGATTCCGCTTGGCTTTTGCGGGCGGGGCTTTTAATTGAACCAACAGGACCGCCGAGGGATGGGATCTTCCCCTCTGGCTGGTGCTACTCCAGCATCTTCGTCAGGATAGGCCGATTAAGGCTGGACCCGACGAAACAGGGCCACGCCGCGATTTCGCGGTGAGGCGTAAGACAGGACGAGGAGCACGCCGGCATAGAGGCCGAGCGGCGATCCGGGGTTAAGGAATACTCACCCTTGAACAACAATCGTGGGAATAACCGCCGCCGTGGCCGGGGCAACAACAATGGTCGGCCGCAAAATGGTGGTCAGCAGCTTAACCGCATCGACAGCCGGGCGCGGGGCAATGCGCCGCAATTGCTGGAAAAATATCGCAAGCTGGCACAGGACGCTCATCTTAATGGCGACCGTGTTCAGGCCGAATATTATCTGCAATTTGCGGATCATTACTTTCGTGTGATCGCCGATACGCGCCTGCGTCAGGAAGAATCGCGCGCGCGCCGCGATGACCGCTGGCAGGACAATGGCGATGCGGGCCGCGATGATGGCGACGATCAGGGCGATTTCGCCGTGGACAGCGATTTCCCCGCTTTCGACGCACCGCCGGTCTATACCCGCCGCGAACGCGAGGAGCGCAGCGAGCCGCGCGCCGAAGCGCCGCGCCGCAGCGAGGAAGCCGCTCAGGAACCCGGCGAAGAGCAGGGTGGCGAAACCGGCGAGACCGGGGCCGAGGGTGCGGGCGAATCGTCACCCAACATCTATGAGCCTGCGGAAAACCCCTTCCTGCGTGAAAATCGCAGCCCGCGCGCACCGCGTGGCCGCCGAGAGGAACGCCGCCCTCGCCGCGACGACCGCCCGCGTGAAGAACGTGCGCCTCGTGAGGAACGTGCTGTCCGCGAAGAACGGGCTCCTCGTGAAGAACGTGCTCCCCGCGAAGAACGCGCCCCGCGCGCGCCGCGTGTGACGGCCGAAAAGGCGGCCGCGCCGGTGGATGGTTCGGGTCTGGGAGCGGCTTTGCCGCCTGCCATTTCCGCCACGCCGCGCAAGGCTCCCGAACCGAAGGCCGCCGAGGCGAAGGCTCCCGAGGTCAAGGCTCCCGAGCCTAAACTCGCCGAACCGGTGGCGCAGGCCGCTGTCGAGGCACCGGTTGCCGTTGAGGCCGAGCCCGCTCCGGCTCCCAAGCGCCGTGCGCCCCGCCGTAAGGCCGTGGCCGCGCCCAGCGAGAGCGCAGAGTAATCTGCGCCGATAATGCCAAGGCGGGGTGACGGCAAAGGCCGCCCCCGCTAAAGCATGCCGCCATGGATGACGCGGCAAAGCCTTGGCACGACAGATATTTCGGCAAATACAAGCGCAAGGCGAAGCTCTTTGCGCGGGCCTGCTGGCATTGGGGCTGGCGCGGCGCGGCTTTGGCCGCCATCGGCGCGGTCGGCGCGCTGGGTTTTCAGCCGCTCGGCCTCTGGCCGCTCACCTTGCTCAGCCTTGGCGTCCTGTTGTGGATCGCCGCGCGATTGCCCCATGCGGGCTGGGCGGCGCTGGCAGGCTGGCTGTGGGGCGTGGGCCATTTCACGCTGGGGCTGAACTGGATCGCCACGGCTTTCACCTATCAGGCCAAGATGCCGCCATGGCTGGGCGGTTTGGCGGTGTTTCTGCTCTCGCTCTATCTGGCGATCTTTCCGGCCATGGCGATGGCGGGGGGCTGGTTCCTGCGCGGGCGCGCAGTATCGCGGGTGCTGGGTTTTGCCGGATGCTGGATTCTAGCCGAAGCTTTGCGCGGCTTTCTCTTTACCGGTTTTCCGTGGAATCCGCTGGGTGCGGCGCTGTTGGGCGGGGATGCGCGGCCGGGTCTGGCGCTTTTGGCGCCCTGGCTGGGCACCTATGGTCTGTCGGGGCTGGCGGTCGTCATGGCGGGCGTGGCGGCCGAGGGGCGGATGCTGTGGTTTCAGGGTGAACGCCGAGCGGGCGGGGCAATGATGGCGGGGCCATTCGCGCTGGGCCTTGCCGTCATGGTTCTCCCCGGCCCGGCAACGCCCCAGGGCCATATCGCCTATACGCTGATCCAGCCCAATATCGCGCAGGAGGATCTGGACGATCCCACCCATTTCGAGGCGCAATATGTCGCCTCGGCCAAATTGTCCGCGCCTAGAGTGGCGGGGCAGAGGCGGCTGGTGCTCTGGCCGGAATCGGGGGTGCCCGATTATGTCCGCGATGGCTACCCGGCGTGGTATTATCAGTTCACCTTTGGCGGCGATCCTTGGCTGGCGCGCTGGCGTCTGGCGCGCACGATCGGAGAAGGGGGGCTGCTGCTGACGGGCACGGTCGATCTGGATCTGAAAGGTGTGAACGCCACCGGGGGCCAGAATGTTATCGCCGGGATCGACGATCATGGCCGCATCGCCGCCCATTATGCCAAGGCGCATCTGGTGCCTTTCGGCGAATATCTGCCCCAGCGCCAATGGCTCAAGATGATCGGGCTGGAACGGCTGGTGCCGGGCGATTTCGATTTCCGCCCGGGGCCGGGGCCGCAAACGCTCGATCTGGGCGCGCTGGGCAAGGCGGGGATGCAGATCTGCTATGAGATCATTTTCCCCGGCGCGGTGGTCGATCGGGCGCACCGGCCCGACTATATTTTCAACCCCTCCAACGACGGCTGGTTCGGCAGTTGGGGCCCGCCCCAGCATCTGGCGCAGGCCCGTTTGCGCGCGATTGAGGAAGGGCTGCCGGTGCTGCGTTCGACCACCAATGGCGTGAGCGCGGTGGTTGATGGGCATGGCGTTGTGCGCCAAAGGGCCGACCGGGGGCAGGCGGCGCGGCTTGACGGCATGGTCCCGCCCGCGCTTGCGCCCACGCTGTTTGCGCGTTGGGGCAACATGCTTTCGATTGGGATCGGATTAGTTCTTCTTATGCTGGCCACCCTTGTGTTGCGCCGCGCTCGGGGCTAGTAGGGGGTCGCATAAAGAAACCTTTATATGGCAGGATTTCCATGTCCGATACCGTGCGCAGTGATTACCTCTTCACCTCCGAAAGCGTTTCGGAAGGCCATCCCGACAAGGTGGCGGACCAGATTTCGGACGCTATCGTCGACCTGTTCCTGTCCAAGGACCCCGAGGCGCGCATCGCCTGCGAAACGCTGACCACCACGCAATTGGTGGTGCTGGCGGGCGAGATCCGTTGCAAGGGCGTGTATGAGAACGGCGCATGGGCGCCGGGCGCGCAGGCCGAAATCGAAAAGACTGTGCGCGATACGGTCAAGCGCATCGGCTATGAACAGGACGGTTTCCACTGGGAGAAGCTGGAATTTATCAACCGCCTGCATGGCCAGTCGGCGCATATCGCGCAGGGCGTGGACGCGGGCGACAACAAGGACGAGGGCGCGGGCGACCAGGGCATCATGTTCGGTTTCGCTTGCGATGAAACCCCCGACCTGATGCCGGCCACGCTCTATTACAGCCACAAGATTCTGGAACAGCTCGCCACGGACCGCCACTCTGGCGCGGCGCCTTTCCTCGAACCCGACGCCAAGAGCCAGGTCACGCTGCGCTATCACCATGGCAAGCCGGTGGCCGCGACTGCCATCGTCGTTTCGACCCAGCACAAGGCGGGCTATGACGAAGGCGCGAAGAAGGCCGAGCTGGAAGCCTATGTGAAGCAGGCCGTCGGCGCGATCCTGCCCGAAGGCTTCATCACGGGCGAGACCGTATGGCACATCAACCCCACCGGCAGCTTTGAAATCGGCGGCCCGGATGGCGACGCGGGCCTGACCGGACGCAAGATCATCGTGGACACCTATGGCGGCGCGGCCCCGCATGGCGGCGGCGCGTTCAGCGGCAAGGATCCGACCAAGGTGGACCGTTCGGCCGCCTATGTCTCGCGTTATCTGGCCAAGAATGTCGTGGCTGCGGGCCTTGCCACGCGCGTGACGATCCAGCTCTCCTACGCCATCGGCGTGGCGCGTCCGCTCTCGCTCTATGTCGACACGGCCGGCACCGGCACGGTGAGCGATGCCGCGCTCGAAGCCGCGATTGCCAAGGTGGCGGAAGAAAAGCTGGGCGGTCTGACCCCGCGCGGCATCCGTCTGGGTCTGGGCCTGAACAAGCCGATCTATGGCCCCAGCGCTGCCTATGGCCACTTTGGCCGTACCCCGGATGGCGATTTCTTCCCGTGGGAACGCGCCGATCTGGTCGATGCGCTGAAAGCCGCTCTGGCCTGAGCCTTGTGCCATTAACGATTGAAGGCGGCGGTGCATCGCGCACCGCCGCCTTTTTTCGTGGGCGCTCTATTGGATGGCGTGGCTTGACCTGAGTCATGGTAGGTTACTTTTGCAGGAGTATTGTTGCCCGCGACGGATGGGACACGGTCCATAGAAAAAAGGGAGACCGAATATGCGCTCTATTCTGGTTTATGCCGACCAAACCGAGGAAACCCCCGCAAGGCTGGAGACAGCGCTCTCGCTGGCGCGCACCACGGGCGGCCATGTCAGCGTGCTGATCGATACGCCGGTGGCCCGGTTTATGGCGATGGATGCGTTGGGCGGCGGCTATCTGGCGGCGGATGCTGTGCGCGAGGCGGTGAAGCGCGATGATGAATTCGCCGAGGAACTGGCCCAGCGGCTGCGCGGCGAGGATGTGCCTTTCGACGTCCTGCGCGGCGAGGAGGAGCCGGTTGACGCGATGACCGAGGCTTCGCTGCTCTCCGATGTGATCGTGCTGTCGCGCGGGTGTGAATTCGCCGGGCAACTGGCCATGGATGGCAAGGCGCCGATTCTGGTGGTGGATCAGGATCGCCCGTTGATCACGCCGGTCAATTGCGTGGCGGTGGCCTGGGACGGCTCGCATGAGGCGGCGGTGGCGCTGCGTGGGGCTTTGCCTTTGTTGCGGCTTGCCGAATCGGTCCATGTCCTGACCGTGGGCGACAAGGCGGGCGTGTTTCCGCCGCTCGATGCGGTGCAATATCTCTCGCGCCATGGGGTGAAGGCGGAAATTGATTCGCTGACCCGTGTCGGATCGATCGAGGAGACTTTGGCGGCTGCCGTCTCGCGTCTGCAGGCCGCACTGCTGGTGATGGGGGCCTTTGGCCACAGCCGGTTGCGCGAATTCCTGCTGGGCGGGGTGACGCGCTATTTCCTCGACCTCAAGGATGGGCCGAGTCTGTTGTTTGCGCATTGATCGTCGGCCTGTCTGGCGGTCGCGGGCCGGAGCATGTGTGGGCATGCTTCGGCCTTTGATTTGTCTCGCATACGTATTGCAAAATAATGCATCGGGATGGCGGGTTGGTAAGGCTATGATTTACAAATGGAAAATCATAACCCCTTCAAAATTGCGTTTTATGCAATCGGCCATGATGAATGTGCATTTGCTGCAAAGCACCATGATGGGCATAGAGGAGAGGCCTTTCAGGCATCCTCTCCCAAAACTTCCACGGCCCGACCGGCAACGGTTGGGCCTTTTTTTGTGCCCTGCTTTGTGCGGCGCAGCGTCGGGTTGTGCAAACCATTGCTGAGTCATGAAACGCCCGGATTTTGGCGCATCAGCATGATTGCATTATTTGCAATGAGCGTCTCGCATTTCGCACTTGCACAAAAACGGCGTTGGGGTCATAAAGACCATGCCTTTCAGGCATCCTCTCCCAAACTTCCAAGCCCGGCTTCGGCCGGGTTTTTCTTTGCCCGCTTTGCGCGCAACCGCAGCGGAGCACGTAATTGCGCGCAGATGATTTGCGCGCAATCAGTGGCGCCATCAGGTTTCAGTACAAAGCGCGTCGGGCGCGTTAACCCGCAGCCATTCCAGCATCACCTCACGCAAGCCGCTGCGCAAAGCGCCCAGATCGGCAGGGTTGGCCGCGCTGACCAGCAATTTTAGCTCGACCGAGCCCACCCGCGATTCCGACACCACCAGATCGCCGGTGCGCCGGTCCCAGGTCTCCATCTCGTCAATCGCCGCGCGAAAGGCCTGCCGGATCGGCTCGATGGCAAAGCCGGGGCGAATCGGCAGCACCACCGATCCGGTGATTCCGCCCACGCGGGTCCAGTTCTGGAACGTGGCATCGAGAAATTTGACTGTGGGCACGATCAGACGCCGCTCGTCGCCGGTGCGCACCACGACATAGGACAGGCGAATATCCTCCACACGGCCCTGCTCGCCCTCGACCACGACGAAATCGCCGATGCGAATCGGTTCGGTCAGCGCGATCTGCAAACCGGCGATCAGCGATTTGAGCGCAGGCTGGGCCGCGGCGCCGACCGCCAGACCCATCAAACCGGCCGAAGCAATCAGCGTCGCGCCGATATGGCGCACCGCCGGCACGCCCAGCAGCATCAGCGCCACGGTGATGAAGATGATGACAAAGGCCATCGAGCGCGAGATCAGCGCGATTCGCGTGGTGCGGCTGCGCGCGGTCAATTCATCGCCCGAAGTGATCGCACGGCGGGCCATCAATTCCGCGCCGGTCTTGACCAGCGCATAAAGCACCCAGCCCGTCAGCGCCGGAACGACAAAGCCCTCGATCCCGTTCCACAGCTTGGCGACCAGCTTGTTGCCGCCCGCCGCCGAAGCCATACCGCCCGCCAGAAAGGCCCAGCGGAAGGCATGGTAGAGCTGCGCGGCGGCCACCGCCTCGGCGGGATTGTCGCTACGCCGCGCCATGCGCCGCAGGAACGCGAAACAGGCCAGATGCAGCACCAGCGCCACCGCCAGCCCGATTCCCAGCACCACGGCGGCGTGAGTCATCCGGCTGGACCAATGCATCACCTCGTCGATCGAGGGCCATTGGTCGGGATCAAGCGCATCGGCGGGCAGCGCCAGCGGCAATTTGCCCTTGGCAAGGTTGGTGATGGTGATCATCAGTGCGCCGCGCCCCAGCTGGCCCCCACGCCGATTTCCACGCCCAGCGGCACGGAAATCGCCACGGACGGCCCGGCGGCCTCCTCCATGACAGCGCGGATGACGGTTTTGGCGGCCTCGACATCGCCCTCGGGCAATTCAAACACCAGTTCGTCATGCACCTGCAGCAGCATCCGCACATGGGGCAGACCGGCGGCGGCCAGCGCGGGCTGCATCCGGGCCATGGCGCGCTTGATGATGTCGGCGCAGGTGCCCTGGATCGGCGCATTGATGGCGGCGCGCTCGCTGCCCTGACGTTCGGCCTGATTCTTCGAACTGATGCGCGGGAACCAGCATTTGCGGCCGAACAGCGTTTCGGAATAGCCCCGCTCGCGCACGGTCGAGAGCGTTTCGTGGATATAGCGCTGGATGCCGGGGAAGCGGGCGAAATAGGTGTCGATCATCGCCTGCGCCTCCTCGGGCGTCACCCCCAGACGCGGGGCAAGGCCCCAGCGCGAGATGCCGTAGAGGATGGCGAAATTGATCGTCTTGGCCCGCCCGCGCGTCTCGCGGTTGACCTCGCCGAAGAGTTCCTGCGCGGTGGCGGCGTGAATGTCGGCGCCGCTGGCAAAGGCTTCCTTCAAGGCGGGCACATCGGCCATATGCGCGGCAAGGCGCAGTTCGATCTGGCTGTAGTCGGCGGCCAGCAGGACATTGCCGGGTTCGGCCACAAAGCAGTCGCGGATCTGGCGGCCGATTTCGGTGCGGATCGGAATGTTCTGCAAATTCGGCTCCGTCGAGGAAAGACGGCCCGTCTGTGCCCCAACGAGGCTGTAGCTGGTGTGAACGCGGCCCGTGACCGGACTGATCGCGGCCTGGAGCGCCTCGGTATAGGTCGAGCGCAATTTGGCGAGCTGGCGCCATTCCAGCACCTTGCGCGCGATGGGCACGCCTTCGGCTTCCAGCTTTTCCAGCACCGACTGGTCGGTGGAATACTGGCCCGACTTGCCCTTCTTGCCGCCTTTCAGCCCCATCTGGTCAAACAGGATCTCGCCCAATTGCTTGGGGCTGCCGATGGTAAAGGGCCCGCCCGCCAGCGCGTGGATCTCGCCCTCCAGCGCGGCGATGGCCTCGGCAAATTGCTGCGAGAGGCCCGCAAGGCGCTCGCGGTCGACTTTGATGCCGTGGCGCTCCATCTGGGCCACCACGGGCACCAGCGGGCGATCGACGCGCTCATAGATCCGGCTGGCGCCCTCGGCGGCCAGACGGGGCTTGAGCAAATGATGCAGGCGCCATGTCACCTCGGCGTCTTCGGCGGCATATTGGGTGGCGCGCTCCAGCGCGACTTCGGCAAAGCTGATCTGCTTCTTGCCGGTGCCGCAGACGTCCTTGAAGGCGATGCAGGTGTGGCCAAGGTGGCGCTGGGCCAGCTCGTCCATGCCATGCCCGCCGCCGATGCCTTCCTCGCTGCGGCCCGCGTCCATATCGAAGCTGATGACCATCGTGTCGTCGATGGGCGAAACGGTGATGCCGAAACGCGCCATGACGTTCAGGTCATATTTGATGTTTTGCCCCGCCTTCATCACCGCATCCGATTCGAGCAGCGGCTTCAACCGGCGCAGCGCTTCGTCGCGGTCGATCTGCTGGGGCTTTTCGGCAAACATATCGCTGCCGCGATGGCCCAGCGGGATATAGCAGGACTGATTCGGTCCGACCGACAGGCTGATGCCCACCAGATCGGCACCAATCGCGTCCAGCGCGCTGGTTTCCGTATCAAAGGCCACCAGCCGCGCGGCCAAGCCCGCCGCGATCCAGCGATCCAGCGCTTCAAGGCTCTGCACGCATTCAAAGGCGGCCAGGTCGATGGCGGGCATCGCGGCGCTGTCCTGACGTGCGGCGCCTGTGGCGGGCGTATTGCCGGCTGTGACGGCCTTGGGCGGATGCAGTTGGGTGGCGCGCTCCGGGCTGCCCCGGCCGCCGTCAAGGCGCTTCAAAAGGCTGGTAAAGCCATGTTCGCCCAAAAAAGCCGCCAGAGGCTCAGGAGGGATCGCGCCCAGCTCGAACGCCTCGAGAGGCAGGGGAAGGGCGCAATCCTCCTTGAGCGCCACCAGAATCCGGCTCAGGCGTGCCATCTCGGCATGTTCGATCAGATTGTCGCGCAGCTTGCTGGCCTTCATCGTCGCGGCGGCGGCCAGAGCATTATCCAGATTGCCATGTTCCTGGATCAGCTTGGTCGCCGTTTTGGGGCCAATGCCGCGAATGCCGGGCACATTGTCCACCGCATCGCCCATCAGCGCCAGCACATCGCCAACCAGCTCGGGCGTCACGCCGAATTTCTCGCCCACCTCGGGGATGAAGATGCGCTGGTTCTTCATCGTGTCGAGCATATCGACTCGCGAACCGTCCGGGCCTTCGCCCACCAGTTGCATCAGGTCCTTGTCCGAGGAAACGATGGTGACATCCCACCCCTGCGCCTGCGCCGCGCGGGCATAGGAGGCGATCATGTCGTCGGCCTCAAGCCCTGCTTCTTCAATAAGGGGCAGCGAAAAGGCGCGCGTGGCGTCGCGAATCAGGGGAAATTGCGGAACCAGATCCTCGGGCGCGGGCGGGCGGTTCGCTTTATAGGCCGGAAAGATGTCATTACGGAAACTTTTCCCCGACTTGTCGAGAATCACGGCAAGGTGAGTCGGTCCGTCGGCCTTGTGCAGGTCCTCGGCCAGTTTCCAGAGCATCGTGGTATAGCCAAAAACCGCGCCAACCGGGGTCCCGGCCGGATTCGTCAGGGGCGGCAACCGGTGATAAGCGCGGAAAATATAGGCCGATCCATCGACCAGATAGAGATGGGGGCGGCGCGGTGTCGTGTTTTCCATGGATTATCCATAGGGCCAAGGCGGCCCCACGAAAAGGCGCAGGGGGGCCGGATTCGGGGGGAAAATAGGCCGAGCCAACTCGGTTATCCTGATGCAAATGCGATGGGATGCACAGGTAAATGCGACTAGCGCTTGCATCGAATGAACAAGCCGTTTATTTGGCGCGTGAAGTCTACTCCTGCGGTAGGCTTTCCGCACGGCGCGACCACCCCGGTGGACAGTGTCGCGCGTGGTCCACTCGCTGTTCAAGGATACTCACATGCGCAAGATCATTCTCGCCGCTGCCGTTGCTGGCGCTGCTCTGTCGCTCGCCGCTTGCTCGAAGACCGAAGAAGCCGCTACCTCGGCTGAATCGGTTGCTTCGGACGCTGCTTCGGTTGCTGACTCGGCCGCTTCGGTTGCTGACTCGGCTGCTTCGGAAGCTGCTTCGGCTGCTTCGTCGAACTAATTCTTCTGCGCGAAAGCGCGAAGTTTTAGAGGTCAGGGCGCGTGGGATATGTCCCGCGCGCCTTTTCCTTTGCCCGCGCGGCGCTTTGACAAAATGGGGCGCAGAGACGCAAGGCATGAAAAAGGCGCCGACGATCACTCGTCCGGCGCCTTTTTCATGCCTTGAGAGGAAATGGTTTAGCGCGATCCGCCGATCATGGCCAGATCGGCGGCCGGTTCCGCCTGATAGCCGTCATAGATCGCGCGGGTGATGCTGGCGATGCGCTGATCGCGGCCGGGCTTGCCGCCCTGGCCGGTCACATAGATCGCCACGGCAATCGTGCGCCCATCGCTGCTGCGGATCAGGCCCACGTCGCTCGACGTGTTCGACAGCGTGCCGGTCTTGTGGCCCACCATGGCGTCGCCGGGCAGGGCCGCGCGCATACGGTGAATGCCCGTGCGGCAACGCGCCATCGCGCCCAGCAGCACTTCGCGGCTCTGCGCGCTCAGCCATTGGCCCTGATACAGGCCCGCCAGCAGCACGGCCATCGCCTGAGGCGTGGTCGAATCGCGCAGATCGATCTTGCGGGCGGGATCAACCTCGCCGTCATCACGCACCATTGTGGCGATGTCGCGGTCGAGCCGGATGCCGTTGATGCCATTGCGGCGCAGCCAGCGCGTCACCACCTGCGGCCCGCCCATCGCGGCCAGAAGCGCATCGGTGGCGTGATTGTCGCTGCGGGTGATGGCCAGTTCGATCAATTGTTCGGCCGAAAGCATCGCACCCGGACGCACCGGGGCCACGGCGGTCGAGAATCGCGCCGAAGGCACCGGCATCATCAACGGGAATCGGTCGGACAGCTTGTAGCGCCCCTGATCCACTCCTTCGAGGAAAGTGGCGACCACGGCGATCTTGCCGGTGCTGGCCAGCGGGAAGGGCTGATCGCCCATCACCGAGACGCCGCGCCCGGAGGAAAGGTCCACCGCCGCCACGCCGATCCGGCCTTGTGAAGCGCCCGCCAATTGGGCCAGACGCGCTTCGAAACCATTGATGCCGGTGGGGTTTTGCCGGGGCAGCAGGACCGCAGGCTGGGGCGGGCGCGTGGCGCCGCTGCTGAACACGCGGTCGAAAGCCTGTTCCAGACCATCGACATCGCCTTTGGCCAGCACAGGGGGAGCGGCAATTGCCACGGTGAGCGCCAAAGCGCCGAGAATCGCGTTCTGAGCTTTTAGCATGTTCTGGAAATAGGCCCGTCTAAGCTAATTTCCGGTAAACTCCAATTCCCACTCCTTGTCATCCCACCTGTCGATGAAGCGCCCCGTGTCTGCGATGGGATCAGGGAACCTCCGTAAACATAAGGAAAAACCCGGAGAGATTGCTCCCTCCGGGTTTCCCATTTTGCCTTGGATAATGCGTGGACTTAGAAGTCCATGCCACCCATGCCGCCGCCCGGCATCGCGGGCATGGCAGGCTTGTCTTCAGGCTTTTCCACGATACCGGCTTCGGTCGTGATCAGCAGGCCAGCCACCGACGAAGCGTTCTGCAGCGCGGTGCGGACAACCTTGGTCGGATCGATCACGCCTGCGGCCAGCAGGTTTTCGTAGGTTTCCGTCGCGGCGTTGAAGCCCAGCGTTTCGTCGGCCTGATCCAGCAGCTTGCCGGCCACGAGGACGCCATCGACGCCAGCGTTTTCAGCGATCTGCTTGATCGGAGCGGTGATCGCCTTGCGGACGATGTCGATGCCGCGGGTCTGGTCTTCGTTCGCGCCCTTCAGGCCTTCCAGAGCCTTGGTGGCATAGAGCAGAGCCGTGCCGCCGCCGGGGACGATGCCTTCTTCGACAGCAGCGCGCGTGGCGTGCAGGGCATCGTCAACGCGATCCTTGCGTTCCTTGACTTCCACTTCGGTCGAACCGCCGACCTTGATGACGGCCACGCCGCCGGCCAGCTTGGCCAGACGTTCCTGCAGCTTTTCGCGGTCGTAGTCGCTGGTGGTGACTTCGATCTGCGCCTTGATCTGCTCAACGCGGCCCTTGATGTCGTCAGCCGAACCCAGACCGTCGACGATCGTGGTGTTGTCCTTGTCGATCGTGACCTTCTTGGCCTGACCCAGCATGCCGAGCGTGACGGTTTCGAGCTTGATGCCCAGATCTTCCGAGATCATTTCACCGGCGGTCAGCGTGGCGATATCGCCCAGCATGGCCTTGCGGCGGTCGCCGAAGCCGGGAGCCTTGACGGCAGCGATCTTGAGACCACCGCGCAGCTTGTTGACCACGAGGGTGGCCAGCGCTTCGCCTTCGATGTCCTCGGCGATGATGAGCAGCGGACGGCCCGACTGCACCACGGCTTCGAGGATCGGCAGCAGCGACTGCAGCGACGAAAGCTTCTTTTCGTGGATCAGGATATAGGGATTATCCAGTTCCACGGTCATCTTTTCGGGGTTGGTCACGAAGTAGGGCGACAGGTAGCCGCGGTCGAACTGCATGCCTTCGACGACATCGAGTTCGAATTCGAGGCCCTTGGCTTCCTCGACGGTGATCACGCCTTCCTTGCCGACCTTTTCCATCGCTTCGGCGATCTTCTGGCCGACTTCGGTGTCGCCATTGGCCGAAATGATGCCGACCTGAGCGATCTGGGCCGAATCGGCCACCGGCTTCGAGCGGCTGGCCAGATCGGCGACCACAGCAGCAGCGGCGGTGTCGATGCCGCGCTTCAGATCCATCGGGTTGATCCCGGCGGCAACGGCCTTGAGGCCTTCGCGCACGATGGCCTGAGCCAGAACCGTGGCGGTGGTGGTGCCGTCGCCGGCCTTGTCATTGGCCTTGCTGGCCACTTCGCGCAGCATCTGCGCGCCCAGGTTTTCGAACTTGTCCTTCAGTTCGATTTCCTTGGCGACCGACACACCGTCCTTGGTGATGCGGGGAGCGCCGAAGCTCTTTTCGATGACGACGTTGCGGCCCTTGGGGCCCAGCGTCACCTTGACGGCGTCGGCAAGCGTGTCCACGCCCTTGAGAATGCGTTCGCGAACGTCGCGACCAAATTTCACGTCCTTGGCGGCCATGATCTGTTCCTTTGAAATATCAGTGGGTTAAAAGATGCGTATCAACTCAGCCGATGATGCCGAGGATATCGCTTTCCTTCATGATCAGCAGGTCTTCGCCCGCGACCTTGACTTCGGTGCCCGACCACTTGCCGAACAGCACGCGGTCGCCCGCCTTGACTTCCAGCGGGGTCACAACGCCGGCTTCGTTGCGGGCGCCCGAGCCCACCGAAACGATGATGCCTTCAGCAGGCTTTTCCTTGGCGCTGTCGGGGATGATGATGCCACCGGCGGTCTTTTCTTCGGCTTCGACGCGGCGGACCAGCACGCGGTCGTGCAGAGGACGGAACGACATGGGAGTGTTACCTCTCTCAAGTTGAAAATGCTTCTTGGCACTCCCACCCTGAGAGTGCCAACGCTCCGGATATGGGTGCGGGGTCAGAGGGCGTCAAGGCACCCTTGGACAAAAAAATTCAGGACCCAAAAAATTTCAGGCCCGCGTCTGGACCAGCCCCAGCGCCTCGCGCCGGTTCCAGCGCCACAGCAGCATCACTGCCACTACGGCAAGGCCGGTGGCAAGCCCGATCCACACGCCAAACCCGCGCAGCCCCGTGCCCAGACCCAGCATCACCGAAACCCCAAATCCCGGCACCCAATAGCCCAGCAGGGCAATCGCCATCGGCACCTTGGTGTCCTGCAATCCGCGCAGCGCCCCCGCCAGAATGACCTGCGTGGCATCGACCAACTGAAACGCGGCGGCCACCACCAGATAGCGCACTGCCAGCGCCACCATCACCGCGCGCTCGGCCGCATTCACGTCAATATAGGCCGAGAGCAGCAGGCGCGGGGCAATCACCATCAGCGAGGATGAGAAGAGCGCGATGCACAGGCCAATCTGCAGCGAGGCCCAGCCCGCGCGCCCCATCGCCGCCCGGTCGCCCGCGCCGTAATGGTATCCCACGCGGATGGTCGCCGCCTGACCGATGCCCATCGGGATCTGGAAGGTGAAGGCGGCAATCTGCAAGGCCACCGTATGTGCGGCCAGTTCGGCCTCGCCGATCCGGCCCATCAGGAAAGCGGCGGCGCCAAACAGACCAGCCTCGGCCAGCACCTGAAAGAAGATCGGCGCACCGATCGCCACGATCTCGCGCAGGCGCTGCCAATCAGGGCGCCAGAGATGGCCGAACAGATAATGCCGCCGCAGCCGCCGATTGGCGAAAATCGCCCCCGTATAGGCCAGCGCCGTCACGCATCCCGTAATGACGCTGGAGAGTGCCGAGCCTTGCAGCCCCAGCGCGGGCATGCCCCAATGGCCGAACACCAGCGCATAATTGCCCGCCGCATTGACCGCGATGGCCAGCGCCGTGATGAAAGTGGCAAACACCGGCCGCCCCAGCGCCGAGACCACCGAGCGCAGCACATTGGCGATCAGCATCGGCACCATCGCCCATTTCAGCACATGCAGGAACCCGCCTGACAGATCGGCCACTTCGCGCGCCTGTCCGGTCAGCAGCAGGATCTCGCGCCCGAAACTGCACAGGATCATGGCTAAAGCGCCGGTCCCTACCGCCAGCCACAGGCCCATCCGCGTCGATCGCCGCACCGACCGCACCGCATGATTGCGCGCGCCCAGTTCCGCCGCCACCAGCGCCGAGACCGCGCCCGTTAGGCCCGACAGGCTCCACGCCAGCAGGCCGAACAGGCTGACCGAGAGGGAAGAGGCAGCCAGCGGGGTCTGGCCCAGCCGCGCCACAAAGATCACGTCAATGGCATAAACCGCCATTTGCAATAGGTTGGCCGCCGCCAATGGCACCGCCAGTCGCAGCGTGGCCAGCGCTTCGCTGCGCCAGAGTCCCGTGTTCGCCCCCGTCGTCATAAGGCGCGGACATAGGCGCGCTTTGTTGCGGGACAAAGCCATTTCGTGTTGCTGAAAAGAAAAGGGGCGCCTTGGCCGGGCGCCCCTTCGTATTATTTCTGGCCGGTTCCGCCGCCCAGCGATTGGTAGAGCGCCACCGTATCGACCAGCCGCGCCGCGCGGGCCTGCACCCATGTGCTGCGCGCCTCGGCCCTGGCGGCCAGAACCGGCAGCAAGGTGAAAGTGCCGACCGCGCCCAGTTCATATTGGCGGCGGGTAAAGTTCAGACTGTCGGCCGAGGCGCGGTTGCCCCGGTCGGCGGCGGCCAGCGCATCGCCATCGGTCTTGATTGCGGTCAGCGCGTTCGAGACATCGGCAAAGGCCTGAAGCGCGGTCGAGCGATACTGCGCCTGCGCGGCCTCCAGCGCGGCCTTGGCGGCGTGGCTTTGGTGCAGCAGCGATCCGGCATGGAAGATCGGCGCCGACACCCCGCCCAGCAGCGTCCAGAACGGATTGCCGGTTGCGAACATGTCGGCAAATGTGTTGGCCGTGCCGCCATATTGCGCGCTGAGCGTAAAGGAGGGCAGACGGGCGGCCACGGCGGCCTTGGCATCGGCCGAGGCGCCTTCCATGATCGCGGCGGCGCTGCGCACATCGGGGCGATGGGCGACCACCTGCGCGGGCAGGCTCAAGGGCAATTGCGCGGGCAGGGTCAGTTCATCCATGCGCGGCACGGGGGGCAAAGGCGAACCCGGCGCCACGCCGATCAGCACGGCGATCTGGGCCTCCTGCGCCTTGCGCGCGCGCTCCAGCCCCGGCAATTGCCCCTCGATCGCGGCCAGCGCGGTTTCCTGCGCCGCCACGTCCGAGGCGCCCACCGCGCCGATCTTCTGGCGCAGCTTGATCAGCGCCAGCACATCGCGATAGGCGGTGACGGCATCGCGGGTCGCGTCGATCTCCTCGCCCAGCGCGGCATATTGGATCGCCGACTGCACCAGATTGGCCACAACCATTGAGCGCGCCGCGTCGGCCCTTGCCGCCTGCGCCCGCGCCGCCGCCTGCGCCGAGCGCACCCGCGCCCGCCCGCCGCCGAACACATCGGGCGACCAGGACAGGCTGACCTGCGCGGTGTGGAGGGTGTAGAGCAACACATTCTGATCAGCCAGAACCGGTGCGATCGTGTTGCTGGTCCGCGCGCGACTCGCCTGATAGCCCGCATCGACCTGGGGCAGCAGCCCGCCTACCGAGGCGCGCGCCAGTTCCTGCGCCTGACGCAGGGTGGCATCGGCCGCGGCGATGTCGGGGTTGGCGCTCAGGCTGCGTTCGACCAGCGCATTGAGCGCGTCATTGCCGAATTCGCGCCACCATTGCGCGGGGACCGGGGCCCCCACGGCAATGGCCTGCGCCGGGCCGCCCTCGGGCGCCACCGGGGCGCTCAGCACCGAGGCGGGCGCGTTGCCCGCCGGCGTCGGAGGCAAAGGCAGTGCGGGAACCGTTGCGGCCAGCAAAAGGGCGGTCATGCTCATGCCGTTTCTCCCTCATGATGATGGGGCAGATCGCGCTCGTCCTTGCCATGGGCCACGGCGAACTTGTTGGGCACATGCTTGGAATAGCGCCCGATCAGCAGCGGCAGCACCAGCAGGATCAGCACCGGGGCCAGCGTCATGCCGCCCACGACCACCAGCGCCAGCGGCTTTTGCACCTGCGAACCGATGCCCGTGGCAACGGCGGCAGGCAGCAGGCCGATGGCCGCCACCAGACAGGTCATCACCACCGGACGCAGCGAATTCTTCGTGGTGGTCTGCAAGGCTTCCTCGCGGCTTTGCCCTTCATTGAGCGCGGTGTTGAAATTGTTGACCACCAAAATCCCGTCCATCACCGCAATGCCGAACAGCGCGACAAAGCCGATGGCGGCCGAAATCGAGAAGGAGGTTCCCGTCAACACCAGAGCCAGCACGCCCCCGATGATCGCCATCGGAATGGACGAGAGGGCAAGGCAGGCATCGCGCAGATTGCCGAAATTGGCAAACAGCAGCGCAAAGATGATCAGCAGGCTGATCGGCACGACGATTTCCAGACGCGCCACCGCATTCTTCAGGTTCGACATTTCGCCCGCCCATTCCAGACTATAGCCCGGCGGCAGGGTGATCTTCTGGGCGATGCGGGCCTGCGCCTCGGCCACCGCGCTGCCCAGGTCGCGGTCGCGCACGCTGAACTTGATCGGGACATAGCGGGTCTGGTGCTCGCGATAGATGAAGCTGGCGCCCGAGACGAGGCGGATGCTGGCCACCTCGGACAGGGGAACCTGCGTCACGCCGCCGCTGGCATTGGGCGTGGCCACGGTGATGTGGCTGATCGTGTCGATGCTGTCGCGCTGTTCGGGGCGGAAACGCACGATGATCGGGAAGTGCCGGTCGGTGTGCGGTTCGTACAATTCGCCCGGCGAGGAGCCCCCCACAGCGGCCGCCACGGTCTGGTTGATGTCATCGGGCGTCAGGCCATAGCGGCCCGCCTTTTCGCGGTCGACATCGATGCGCACCGTGGGCTGGCCAAGCGACTGGAACACGCCGAGGTCGGCAATGCCCTGCACCTTGGCCATCTCATCCTTGATCTGGTTGGCGATCTTTTGCAGCGTTTCCAGATCGGGCCCGAACAGCTTGACCGAATTGGCGCCCTTCACCCCGCTGGCCGCCTCGGCCACGTTATCCTCGATGATTTGCGAGAACGAGAAATCGACGCCGGGGAAATGCTCGGCCAGATCCTTGCTCATTTGTGCAACGAGCTTGTCCTT
Source organism: Novosphingobium sp. 63-713 (assembly GCF_001898925.1). Classification (NCBI taxonomy): domain Bacteria; kingdom Pseudomonadati; phylum Pseudomonadota; class Alphaproteobacteria; order Sphingomonadales; family Sphingomonadaceae; genus Novosphingobium; species Novosphingobium sp. 63-713. The sequence goes on along the minus strand of NZ_MKVS01000006.1, from coordinate 42,949 downwards.
GTCCATCCCTGCGGGCCATTCCTTCTGCGGTTTCAGTGGCACAAAGAATTCGGCGTTGAAGAAGCCCGTCGGATCGGTGCCGTCATCGGGGCGACCCTGCGTTGAAAGCACATTCTGGGTTTCGGGATAGGAGGCGATGCGGCGGCGGATCGCATTGGTGGTGGGCAGGCCCGCCTCCAGCGAGATCGATGTCGGCAATTCGCCGCGGATGAACAGGTTGCCTTCTTCGAGATGCGGCAGGAATTCGACGCCCAGCGAGCGCACCCCCACCATCGCCGCGCCAAACAGCAGCAGACCGCCGCCGATCGTCACCACCGGATTGGCCAGCGCAAAGCTGGAGGCCGGTTCGTACACCCGGCGCAGGCGCTGGACGATGAAGGTTTCCACCTCGGACAATTTATCGGGCAGCAGCAGCGCCGACATCACCGGCGCCACCGTGAACGTGGCGATCAACCCGCCCGCGATGGCATAGGCATAGGTCTTGGCCATCGGGCCGAAGATATGGCCTTCCACGCCCGTCAGGGTGAAGAGCGGCAGGAAGGAGGCGATGATGATCGCGGCGGCAAAGAAAATGCCCCGGCTGACCTCGCTGCTGGCATGAAGGATCGAGCCAAGGCGGCTGGCGAAGGAGAAATGCCCTTCGCCCCGTTCCACATGCTCGGATCGTTCGACCATATGGCGGAAGATATTTTCCACCATGATGACCGTGGCGTCCACCACAAGGCCGAAGTCGAGCGCGCCCACCGAAAGCAGGTTGGCGCTCTCGCCCTGAAGCGTCAGGATCAGCACCGCAAAGGCCAGCGCGAAAGGAATGGTGGTGGCCACGATGATCGCGCTGCGCAGATTGCCCAGCAGGCCCCATTGCAGCGCAAAGATCAGCAGGATGCCGACCACCAGATTTTCCATCACGGTATGCGTGGTGACATCGATGAGCTTCGACCGGTCATAATTCGACACCAGCGTCACACCCGGAGGCAGGATGCCGCCCGAATTGATCTTTTCGACCTCTTCCTTGACCGCGTTGATGGTGGGCATGGATTGCGAACCGCGACGCATCAGCACGATGCCCTCGACGATATCGTCCTCATTGCCAAGGCCCGCCACGCCAAAGCGCGGCTGGTTGCCGACCTGAACGCTGGCGACATCGCGGATATAGACCGGCACGCCCGCATTGTTGGTCACCAGCGTGTTCTCGATCTGGCTGGGCGACTGGATCAGCGCCACGCCGCGCACAATGGCGGCCTGCGGACCAAAGTTGATCGTCTGGCCGCCGACATTGCTGTCGCCCTTGCCCAGCGCCGCGATCACGGCGGCAACGCTGGTCTGATGCGCGGTCAGCTTGGCCGAATCGACCACCACCTCATAGGCGCGCTCCTTGCCGCCCCAGCCGGTGACGTCGATCACGCCCGAAATGGCCTTGAAGCGGCGTTCCAGAATCCAGTTCTGGAGCGTTTTCAGATCCATCACCGAATAGCCCTTGGGCGCCTTGATGCGATAGCGATAGATTTCGCCGATCGGGCTGGTGGGCGAAAGTTCGGGCGAGACGCCGCCGGGCAGGGGGCCAAGCTGCGACAGGCGGTTGATCACCTGCTGCTGGGCCTGTTCAAAGGTGAAATCGTAGGTGAACTGCACCTTCACGTCGGACAGGCCGAACAGGCTGATGGTGCGGATCGCCGTCATATGCGGCAGGCCCGCCAGCTGCACCTCGATGGGAATCGTGACGCCGCGCTCCATCTCCTCGGCGCTGGAGCCGGGGGACTGGGTGATGATTTCCACCATCGGCGGAACCGGGTCGGGATAGGCCTCGATGTTCAGGTTGTAAAAGGCAATGCCACCGGCCGCCAGCATCCCTGCCAGCAGCCCCATGACCAGCATGCGCGAACGCAGCGCAAAACGGACAAGACTGTTCACGCGCCGAATCCCGCTTCGTTCACAAAGATAGCGCCGGTGGTGACGACCTTTTCGCCGCCCTTGAGGCCAGAGGTCACATCGACCCGGCCATTATGGCTTTCGCCCAGCGTGACATCGACACAGCGGAAACGGTTGGGCGAAATCTGGATCCACACGCGGGCAGTGTCATTTTCGCGGATCACGGCCTGTGCGGGCACCGACATCACCGGGCGGCCGTTGACGGGGGCGGCGTCCTGATGGCGGATGGTGAAATTGGCGAACATCTGCGGCTTGAGCGCCCCGTCCGGATTGGCGATCGTCGCGCGCACCGGCAGGCGGTGGCTTTGCGGATCAAGCGCGCTGGCGATATTGTCGACCACGGCCTGAAACACGCGGCCGGGGAAGGCCGAGACGGTCACGTCCACCCGGTCGCCCATATGCACATGGGGCGCGTCGCTTTCGGCCAGTTGCGCCACCAGCCACACCTGGCCCGGATTGGCGATCGTCAGCACCGGCGTGGTGCCGCCCACCTGAACGAACTGGCCCGGGCTGACGGCGCGGTTGACGATGACCCCGCCGATGGGCGCGCGGAACGTGGTTTCGGGGTGATAGCCGTTGACCTCATGCGCGCCTTCGAGGCGGGCGATTTCGCCCTGGCTCTTGCCATAGATTTCCAGCTTGTCGCGCGCGGCGCCCAGCGTGGCCTCGGCGCTGCGCAGCGCGGCCTGGGCGGCGACGGCATCGTTACGAGCCTGTTCATAATCACGCAGCGCGCCACCGGCGGTGCGATAGATCTGTTCCTGGCGCTTGAGGTTTTCCTCGGCCAGCTTGGCTGCGGCAAAAGCGCTCGATCGGGCGGCGGCCGCGCCGAACAGCGCGTTGCGCGCGTCCACCACGTCGCTGGTGCGCAAGGTCAGCAGGGGCTGGCCCTGAACCACCGTGGCGCCCTGCTGAACCATCACCTGCGTGACTTGCCCCGAATAGGGCAGGAAAATCGGCGTGGCATGGGTTTCATCCACCGCGATCATGCCGGTGGCGGCGGTCTGCAGCCAGCCATCGCCCCCGCCCACGGCCTCGACCTTGAGCGTGGCCATTTGCGATGGCGACATTTCGACAATGCCTTCGGGCAGGGGCGCAGGCGCCACCGGCTCCTTATACGTGAAATGGCGATAGGCCAGCACCAGAAGCGCAACCGCCCCCACTGCCAGCACCGCCTTGAGCAAAAGGCCAAGCTGATTCTTGACCGAAAGCGTGCCAACCGCTTGATTATCCGTCACTTTTATTCCTCGCCTGCATCGTGCCGCCAATCCCTATCAGCCCCTAGCACGCCCAGCTCTTCGAGTTTGCTCCAAGCACGGGGGGCGCTGAATTGAATATGAACGGATATAAAATTTTTATATAAATACAAGGGTAGCCCCTAAGGATGTCCCCGGAGTGCTTGCTTACCGCCTGATTCCCAAGGCTCTCTCGGTCATTGCCCATTCACTCTTTTGCGCTAAAAAGGTCAATTGGAACGTATAAGAGCAAAATATGACTGAAGAAGAAAAACGTCTGTCCCGTCGTTTTTATAAGGCCGAGCAGGAAGCCGGCTTTGTCGAAAAACACGAAACCCGCACCGCCCAGACGCAGAGCGCCAGTTACAAGCTGGCTTTTCGCGACACTGAATTTTTGCTGCGCGAGGAATTGCGCCCGGTTCGCTTTCAGCTCGAACTGCTGAAAACCGAAATGCTGCTCGACGAGGCGGGCATCGGTTCGACGCTGGTATGCTATGGCTCGGCGCGTATTCCCGCCCCGGAAAAGGTGGAAGAGCGCCTCGCGGCCGCCACCACACCCGAGGAAAAGGCGATTGTCGAGCGTCTGGTCGCCAATGCCCGCTATTATGACGAGGCGCGCAAACTGGCCCGCATCGCCAGTCAATGTGCGATTGTCGAAAAGGGTATGCGCCAATTCGTGATCTGTTCGGGCGGCGGCCCCTCGATCATGGAGGCGGCCAATCGCGGCGCATCCGAGGTCGGGGCCGAGACCATCGGGCTCAACATCGTGCTGCCCCATGAACAGGCGCCCAATCCCTATGTCACGCCGCGTCTGGCGTTCCAGTTCCACTATTTCGCCCTGCGCAAGATGCATTTCCTGCTGCGCGCGCGGGCGGTGGCGGTGTTTCCGGGTGGGTTCGGCACATTCGATGAATTTTTCGAGCTGCTCACCCTGATCCAGACCGGCAAGATGAAGCCGATCCCGATCCTGCTGTTCGGCGCCGAATTCTGGAACCGGGTGGTTAATTTCGAGGCTCTGGTCGAGGAAGGCGTGGTCAACCGGCGCGATCTGGAACTCTTCACGCCGGTCGAAACCGCCGAGGATGCGTGGGAGCACATCACCGGCTATTACGAGATCGACTGTTTCCCCAAATTTGCGGAATGATCAGAGCCTGACGGCCTGATGTCCAAGGGGCCCATGGCCCGCGCCGAAACCCGGCGCGGCCAGCAGGGCGGCATGGACGAAATCGCCCGCGCGTTTGACGGCCTCGGGCAATGCCATGCCTTGTCCCAGCCCGGTGGCGATCGCGCTGGCCAGAGTGCAGCCGGTGCCATGGGTATGGCGCGTGTGGATGCGCTCGCTGGCGAAAATATGCTCGCCATGGGGGGAGATCAGGCGGTTTTCGATCACCGCACCTTCGCCATGGCCGCCTTTTATCAGCAAGGCTTGCGTCTTGGCCCTTACCACTGCCTCACCGCCCAGCGCCTCCAGTTCGGGCAGGTTGGGCGTGGTGAGCGCCGCCAGCGCCATCATCCGGTCAAACGCCGCCACGGTATCCGCATCGGCCAGGAGGCCCCCGCTGGTAGCCACCATCACCGGATCGAACACCACGGGCGCGGCGATTTTTTCCAGCCGGTCGGCCACGATATGCGTGATCGCCGCGCTGCCCAGCATACCGATCTTCACCGCATCGACGCCGATGTCATCAAGGCAGGCGTCGATTTGCGCCGCCACCATTTCGGGCGAGAGCGGCTCGACCGCAAAAACCCCGCGCGTGTTCTGGGCGGTGATCGCGGTGATCGCGCTCATGCCATAGCCGCCCAGCATGGTGATGGTTTTCAGATCCGCCTGAAGCCCAGCGCCCCCGCTGCAATCCGATCCGGCAATCGTCAAAATCCGGGCAGGCGTCATCCCTTGTAGTGCCGCACCGTCGAGGGCGGGTTCTTGGCGTGGTGCTTCTTCGCGCGGGTGGGGCGGTCCATCAGTTCGCCGCCGCAATTGGGGCAAAGATCGTCCAGTTCCTCGCTGCATTCCGCGCAAAACGTGCATTCGAATGAGCAGATAAAGGCGCCGGGGGCCTCGGCGGGCAGGTCTTGACCGCATTTTTCGCAATCGGGGCGCATTTCGAGCATGAGGGTTTTTCCAAGAAAAGATGAAATGCGAGGGTCTAGACCCTCGCGCTCCCATTACTGTCATTGTTGCGTCACAGGTTCAACCAGAGCGCCACCCCGCCGCGCCGCAGGCTCTATAAACCGCTCCGCAGATGCGTTCCTCGGCCGGTCAAACGCCACTCCATTAAAGGGATTGCAAAGGGTCCAAGACCCTTTGCCCGCCGGAGGCAAACTTACGTTAAACCGCCGCCTTCACCGCATCGCAAATGGCATCCACCACCTGCTCGACCTCGGCCGCATCATCGCCCTCGGCCATTACGCGGATAACAGGTTCGGTGCCCGAAGGCCGGATCACCAGCCGCCCGCGCCCGGCAAGCTGCGCCTCGGCGTCCGCGATCACCTTTTTCACGCTGTCCGCCTCCAGCGGCTTGCCGCCCGAAAAGCGCACGTTTTTCAGCAATTGCGGCACGGGGTCGAACAGGTGGAGCAATTCGCTCGCCTTCTTGCCCGATTGCACCAGCGCGACCAGCACCTGCAGCGCGGCCACGGTGCCATCGCCGGTGGTGCCATGGTCGAGCATGATCATATGGCCCGACTGTTCGCCGCCGACATTGAATCCGCCTTCCTTCATGCGTTCGAGCACATAGCGGTCGCCCACCTTGGTGCGCTCCAGATTCAGCCCCTGCGCGTTCAGGTAACGCTCCAGCCCAAGATTCGACATGACCGTGGCCACCACGCCCCCGCCGCGCAATTCGCCGCGCTGGTGCAATTGCGTGCCGATCAGCGCCATCAACTGGTCGCCATCGACCGTCTGGCCCATTTCATCGACCACGATTAGGCGGTCGGCATCGCCGTCCAGCGCAATGCCGATGTCCGCGCCCGAGGCGACCACGGTTTCCTTGATCAGATCAAGGTGGGTAGAGCCGCATTTGTCGTTGATATTCTTGCCGTTGGGCGTGACGCCCACCGCAATCACCTCCGCGCCCAATTCCCAGACCGCCGAGGGGGCCACCTGATAGGCCGCGCCATTGGCGCAATCGACCACGATCTTCAGCCCATCAAGGCGGATGTTATGCGGCACCGAACCCTTGACCGCGTGGATATAGCGCCCGCGCGCGTCCTCGATGCGCCGCGCCCGCCCGATCTGGGGGCTGTCGGCCAGAGGCAGCGCCTGACCCAGCATCGATTCGATGGCCAGCTCATCCTCGTCTGAGAGCTTGAACCCATCGGGGCCGAATAGCTTGATGCCATTGTCCTCGTAAGGGTTATGGCTGGCCGAGATCATCACACCCACGTCCGCGCGCAATTCGCGCGTCAACAGCGCCACGGCGGGCGTCGGCATCGGGCCCAGCAGCACCACATCCATGCCCACGCTGGTGAACCCGGCCACCATCGCGTTTTCCAGCATATAGCCGGAAAGCCGCGTATCCTTGCCGATCACCACGCGATGGCGATGCTTGCCGCGCAGGAAATGCGTGCCCGCGGCCTGACCCACCTTCATCGCGATTTCGGCGGTCATCACCCCGGCATTGGTCCGTCCGCGAATGCCATCGGTGCCGAAAAACTGTCGTCCCATTCGTTTGCCCTCAAACCGATCCGTCTTTTTGCGCATCGCTCATGCTGTTCCGGGCATGGCACGCGCAGCTTGCCTTGCTATGTGACGCGGCGAAGTTAATGTCACGCAAACAATGGTAAGGCGGGCAATGGTAAACCACAGGGGCATTCGTTGACGGACCAGGTTGAGCAGGCGGAAAAGGGCGGTTTCAACCTGCCGGAGATCCGCGTGGCATCGCTGGGCGCTTTGGTGGCGCTGGGGGCGGGGCTGGTATGCGGGCTGGTGCTCTCGCGCTTTCCGGCGGCCATGCCGGTGGTGCGGGTGATCGAGCCTTTGGGCACTTTGTGGCTCAAGGGTCTGCAGATGACGATCTTGCCGCTGGTGGTCGCGCTCTTGGTGCTGGGTCTGGTTCAGACGGCCGCCGCCGCGCGGGCAGGGGCCATGGCCCGGCGGGCGATCTTCTGGATTCTGGGCTTCTATCTGGTCAGCGGCGCGGTGGCCGTGGTGGTCATGCCGCTCTGGCTCAAGATGTGGCCGATTCCCGGCTCGGCCGCAGGCGCGCTGGCCGGCAGCACGGCTCAGAACGCCGGGCCGGTGCCGGGCCTGTCGGAATTCCTGCTGGCGGTGCTGCCCTCCAATATCGCCTCGGCGGCGGCAGGGGGAGAGATGCTGCCGGTGGTGGTGTTCTTTGCCGTTTTCGCGCTGGCCATGGGAAAATTGCCCGAGGGGCCGCGCCGCCATATGATCGGTTTCTTTGAGGCGTTGGCGGGCATCATGATGGTGATGATCGGCTGGGTGCTCTCGATTGCGCCGATCGGGGTGTTCGCGCTGGCGCTGGGGCTGGCGGTGAAGACCGGCACGGCGGCGGTGGGCGCGCTGGCGCATTATGTGACGCTGGTGGCGGGGATCGGCGGGTTGGTGCTGCTTTCGGCGCCGGTGATCGCGGTGGTGGCGGGGCGGTTGGCGCTGGGCCAGTATCTGCGTTCAATGCTGCCCGTTTCGGTGGTGGCGGCGTCCACGCAAAGCTCGCTGGCCAGCCTGCCCGCGATGCTTTCGGCCTGTTCGCGCCTTGGCATCCGTTCGTCGAGCGCGGAATTCAGCCTGCCTTTGTGCGTGGCGCTGTTCCGCGCGACGGGACCTGCAATGAATCTGGCGGTGGTCATCTATGTCGCCCATCTGACCGGGACGCCGTTGGGCGTCTCGGCCATGCTGGCGGGGATCGCGGTGGCGGCACTGACTGAGCTTGGCACACCCTCGCTGCCCGGATCGATCAGCTTTGTGCTCTCCATCGGCCCGGTGGCGATTGCCATGGGCGTGCCGGTGGGTCCGCTGGCGCTGCTGGTGGCTGTGGAAATGCTGCCCGATCTGATGCGCACGCTGGGCAATGTGTTCATGGATGTGGCCGTGACCAGCAGCGTGGACAGGGCCGGGCGTCAGGATTAGTCCTTGGGCGTGATCCGGTCGAGTTCGGCCATCAGCGCCTGGCTGCTCTCGCTGGCATTGCCGCGCGTGGGGATGCGCCCTTCCTCGATCATCGCGGTCAATTGCGCGCGGCCGCGGCCCACCCGGCTCTTGATCGTGCCCACTGCGCAGCCGCAGATCGCAGCCGCTTCCTCATAGGAAAAGCCGCCCGCGCCCACCAGCAGCAGCGCTTCGCGTCTTTCGGCGGGCAGTTCCATCAAGGCCCGCGACAGATCGGCCAGATGCAGCGGCGCTTCCTGCCCCGCGGGCGAGGTCAGGATACGGTCGGCGACGGTCTCGTCATAGTCGGCGCGAAAGCGGTTGCGCCGCATTTCGGTAAACCATGCATTGCGCAGGATCGTGAAGGTCCAGGCCCGGATCGAGGTGCCCGGCACAAAGCGGTCGCGCGCGGCCCATGCGCGCAGCAGCGTGTCCTGCACCAGATCGTCGGCCAGATCGGGCCGCCCGCAAAGCCCGCGCGCAAAGGCGCGCAAATGCGGCACGACCTGCGTCAGCTCTCGCTTGAAATCCGGCGGCTGGGCTTCGACCTTGCTCATTCGGCGTCGCGGTCGAGCCGGGACAGCAGATCGGACAGGAAATCGGGCAGCGGCTCTTCGACCACCTGTTGATACATGTCGCGCAAGGGAGCAGCCCACGGCGGCGCCTCGTCCATGCCGCCGTCCTTGCGTTCGGTATCTCCGGTTTCATGCCCGGCCTCGGGTTTCGCCCCCATCTCGCCCGGAACGGGCGATCCGGCAACAATATCGCCCGATAAATCAGCACTGCGTGGCTTTTGCTCGCGATTCACATCAATCTGCCCAATTTGAGCGCCCCCGCCCAATCCGCCAATCCCGCATAAACTTGCAGGGACGGGAACGAAGCTTGCCCAGCTTGGTTCCCACGCGCAACCGTTTGTTGCATGATGGCGTTGCAAAGTGGCACAATTGGCGGGGTAAGGGGCGCGTTTTGGATCGCATTATTGCAGACAAGGTAGGCGCGCAGGGGTGGTATGAACGCATGCCGCGCGCCCTGCCGATAGCGGGTTTTGCGCTGGCGATGCTGGCCAGCCTGGTTTACGCCTATACCACCGAACGCACCGAATACCGCCAGCGTCAGCAGCAGGCCCGCGCTGCGGCCAGCGTGGTGGGCGCTTCGCTGGGGCGGCGGGTCAATGCGCATACCGCCTATCTGCGCGCGGCGGCCCTGTTGCTGGAAAAGCGCCGGGGCATGACGCAGGCCGAATTCATCGCCCTGTCGCAGGAATTGTCGGGCGACGAAGAATATCGCGGCTCCGAAGGTATCAGTTGGGCCGAGGCGATTACCCCCGCTCAGATCCCCGCCTTTGAAGCCGCGCGCCGCGCCGAAGGGATGGCGAATTACACCGTCCATCCCGCCCCGGCGCCGGGCGCGCGGATGTTGACGCCCGTCACCTATCTGGGCGACCCCACGCCGCGCCGCCGCCTGTCCTATGGCTATGACATGTATTCCGAAATCCAGCGTCGCACCGCGATCGACCGGGCCGAGCGGGAGAAACGGCCCATCGCCACCGGGCCAATCCGGCTGGCCATGGATCGCGGGCGGCCCGCATGGCCTGGGTTCCTCATCTATATGCCGCTGTTCGACAAAGCGACGGGGCGGATGCGCGGCGTTCTGGGCGCGCCTTTCAATGCCCAGGTCTTTTTGCAATCGGTGATCGAGCTTGAGCCGGTGACGGATTTTTCCGTTTCGCTCTATGACGGCGCGGTGCGGCCCGATCGTCTGCTGGCGCAGGTGGGGCCGCCGGGGGGCAGCGACGGACCGGTACAGGTGCCGGTGATGGTGGCCCATCGCCCGATGGTGCTGGTGGTCAGCGCCCCGGCCGCGCCCGGTCTGTCCAAGGTGGCGATCATCACGCTGGCGCTGGGTTCGGTGGTGGCGGGGCTGTTGGGGGGCATGGCCTGGCTGGTCGCGCGGCAGGCCTCCGAGGATCGCGCCTCGCTGGCATGGCTGCGCGAACAGGCCTCGATCCGGGGGGTGTTGAGCCGCGAATTGAACCACCGGGTCAAGAACACGCTGGCCAATGTGCTCTCGATCATCGCCCTGACCCGGCGGCGGGGCAGTGATCCGACTTCGCCCGCGCTCAATGAATTTGCCGATGCGCTGGAAGGCCGCATCCGCGCGCTCTCGGCCACGCATGATCTGCTGATTGCCAGCAATTGGGGTACGACACCCTTGCGCGGCGTGGTCGAGGCGGAACTGGCCCCCTATGCGCGGGGGGACACGGTGCTGCTCGAAGGGCCCGATGTCGAACTGGCGCCCAATGATGCGCTTTCGCTGGGGCTGGCGATGCATGAACTGGCCACCAATGCCAGCAAATATGGGGCGCTCTCGGTGGAGGGCGCGCGGGTGTCGATCCGCTGGGCTCTGTTCGGCACGGACCGGGTGCGGGTGCGCTGGGCGGAAAGCGGCGGGCCGCCTGTGCCCGAAGCGCGCCCGCGCGGCTTTGGCACCGAACTGATCGAGCGAATCCTCGCCCACGAATTGGGCGAGCGGTTCGAGCTGGTCTTTGCCCGCAACGGGGTGCGCTGCGAGATGCTGCTGCCCTTGCGCCCGCCCGCCATGTTCAAGATGCGGGCCAAACGGGCGGAAGGCGCCGATCAGCTCTGACGGAAAAACAGCGCCTGCGCCATGGCGGCCTGCACGGAATCCTCGCGGAAGGGCTTGGTGATCAGCCAGGTCGGCTCCGGCCCGTCGCCGGTCAGCAGCCTTTCGGGAAAGGCGGTGATGAAGATCACCGGCACATCGGCCACCGCCAGCAGATCGGCCACCGCATCCAGCCCGGATGATCCGTCGGCCAGTTGAATATCGGCCAGCACCAGACCGGGCACGCCCTTTGCCATCAGTTTTTGCGCCTGCGCGCGCGTGGCGGCGGTGCCGAAAATGCTGTGGCCCATGCTGGTGACCAGCGTTTCGAGCTGCATCGCGATCAGCGGCTCATCCTCGATCACCAGCACGCTGGTGGCGCTGTCGCGGGCGATATCGGCCACTGCGCCGCGCGCCAGATCGGCGGTCTCCTCCACCGAAAGGTCGAGAATATGGGCGGCCTGCGTGGTGTTGAAATCCTCGACCGTGGTGAGCAGCAGCGCCTGACGGGCCAGCGGGGCGATCCGGCCAAGCCGCAGATCGGCGGGCGCGCGCGACGTGGAGGAGCGGGGCGTTTCCTGCGCGGCGAAAAGGTCGGAGAAGGCGCGATAAAGCGGCAGGCGTCCCCCGCTCAACCGCGCGCGCAATTCCGGTTCGGCCAGCGCCATTTCCAGCAGGCGGCGCACCAGACCATCGCCGGCTTGCTGATCCCCGGTCAGCGCGCGGGCATAGCGCCGCAGAAAGGGCAAATGCGATGCGATTTCAGTTCCCAAAGGCATATTGACCCTCAACCAGCGGCAGGCGCCCGCCTTTTCCGATACATAGAGCGGATCGGACGGCCTTGCACCTTAGCAATTGCGATCATTTGCGCCATGACGAAAATAATTTTCAAAAATACGGGAACCAAATTTTGAGACCCGCGTTTCCCCTATGTCACCGTTGCAGACCCCCCTCCCGTCCTAGCGCGGCGGTGACGCGATCCCGTGAAGGCCCTTGCTCCCCCCAGAGCAAGGGCCTTCTAATTTATGGGTGGGGAAAAGGGGGTGGGCCGGTGCCGCAACCCCCAAAGACCTCTCACAGATCCTTTTGATAGATCTGATATTCCTTGTTCACGGTGGAATGGATTTCGCGCGCGATCGAATTCATCCCCTGATTGTCATCAAGGATCCAGCCGATTTCGCCCCGGCTGGCGCCATAATTGGCCACCGAATTGCGGCGGATATATTCGATCATCATAAAGGCGAGCTGGCTGGCCATGCGGCTCGATTGCAGCCGCTTGCGCACGCCCATCAAGGGCACGCGCATCGTGCGCACGCGCGGGCGCCAGATCCACAGCAACAGGCGAATCCAGCCCAGCGGCGAAGGCTTGGGCCCGATCTTCTTCAGCACTTCATTCATATCGGGCAGGGTCATCATGAAGGCGACCGGTTCGCCATCATATTCGGCAATCTGCACCAGATCCGATTTGACCAGCGGCTTCAGCTTCTTGCCCGTATAGGCCACTTCGCTGTCGGTGATCGGAACAAAGCCCCAATTGTCGCTCCACGCATCGTTGAGGATGTCGAGGATGATCGCGGCTTCCTTGTCGAATTCCTTCAGATTGACGCCGCGAATGTTGATGCGCGGGTTCTTCTCGCCCGATTTGACGATGCGCTGGATCAGCGGCGGGAATTCCTGCGTGATGTCCAGTTCATAGGTGTTGAGCATCTTGGCGGGCGTATAACCGGCCGCCTCGATCCAGGGCTGGAACTTGGCGTTCTGGTGGCCCATCATCACCGTGGGCGGATGGTCGTGGCCCTTGACCAGCAGGCCCGGCTCTTCCCACACCGACAGGTTCATCGGCGCCAGCACCCGGTGCATGCCCTTGACCCGCAGCCAGTCCTCGGCGCTGGCGATCAGGATATGGGCGATTTCCTGCGTCTCGGCCTCCAGCGCGCCCCAATTGCCGGTGCCCGGGCCCATGCCCTGTTCGACGGGCATGCCGGTGGCCTGATGGTCGACGATTGCGGCAATGCGGCCCACGATCCGCCCGCCGCGCCGCGCCAGCAGCAATTGGCAATCGGCATGTTCATGGAAAGGATTGCCGCCGGGCGTCACCTTCTCGATTTCTTCCATCCGCAATTGCGGCACGAAATTGGGATCGCCCGCATTGGCCACATAGACATAATCCACCCATTGCGCGCGCTCGGCCTTGGAATTGGCGGGCGTGATGGTGATGGCGGTCATGTGGCGGTTCTCCCTGTGGCTTGTGGCGCGGCTATGGCGGCGATGTGTAGCGGGGCGCGCCGGGAATAAAAGAAAAATGCGAGGGCGGTCAGGCCCTCGCATCATGAACTTTGTATCAGGGCCGGTGTTTCAGGCTTCGGTGTCCATGCCCACCGCTTCGGCGGCGTGGGCCAGGATCTGTTCCTCGGTCGGCGCCTTGGCCTCGGCGGCCAGTTTCTTGGCATTGGCGATGGCGCGGCGACGGGGATGGTCGCTGGCGATGCCGCCCGACAGATCCTTCACCCAGGGGTATTTCTTGGCCACTTCCTCGGTATAGCCAAGGTTGAACACGGTGGGGCTGCGGCCCGGGCGATCCTTCTTTTCGTAATAGGTGCCCAGCACGTGATCCCAGAAATAATTGGTGATCCCGAAATTGCCGTCCTCGTCCACATAGTGGTGCTCATTGTGGCGCTGCTTCATGTGCTGCACCCACTTCCACTTCGGCTTGAAGGCCAGATGCTGGATGCAGTGCATGAATTCATAATAGCAGGTGGTCAGGATGCCGATCGAAAAGGCCAGCGCCGCGCCGCCGATCCGCGCGCCTTCCGGAGCGATCAGCGCGCCCACCGGGGCCGTGGCGATAAAGATCGTCGGCACGGTGGTGTGCAGCGCGCCAAACAGCACCTCCAGATGGTTGGGGTCCTGATGGTGGTCATAGTGGATGCGCTTCCACGTGCCCGCCAGCCATTTGAACTTGTACGGCCATTGCCCGTGCAGGATATATTGATGCAGCAGATGCCACACCAGCGGATAGACCGCCGCCGCCGCCGCCACAATGGCCAGCGCGCGCCACAGGCCCGTGGGGTTCCATGCAAACACGGCAAAGCCCGCCACGGCCAGCGCCATATAGGCGATGATCGTGTAATGCTGGAAATAGGCGAACACCAGATCGCGCAAATTCATGCGGTCGAGATAGTGCGAGCGCTTCCAGAAGGGCAGCTTGGCTTCGTCCAGTGCGGCGTTGTTGGTGGCCACGTGATCGGTTCCTCGAAAGTCTTGGCGCATATTTAAAGGTCGGAGGCGGACGGGGCAAGGCCCCCTGTATCTAGGGGAAGCAGGGCGCGCTCGTCTCTTGCGCGCCCTAGACCATGCAATTGGGGCATAAACGGGGCAAAGCGGGGGGTGGGGCGTTTTATGCCAACGCGTTTGACCAGCCTATTCCTCGGTCCGCACCAATACGGTTTCGCCCACCAGCAGGAACAGCACAAAGGGCGCCCATGCCGCCACCAGCGGCGGATAACCGCCAAAATTGCCGACCGCGAGGCTGAGATTGTCGACCACGAAATAGGTAAAGCCCAGCGCCATGCCCAGAATGGCGCGGATGAACAATTGCCCCGAACGCGCCAGACCAAAAGCGGCCACCGAACCCAGCAGCGGCATCAGCAGCGCCGACAAAGGCCCTGAAATCTTGTGCCACCATTTGCTTTCCAGATCCGAGGTCCGCCGTCCGCCCGCGCGCAGCGCTTCGATCGTGCGGTGCAATTGGAACAGGTTCATGCGGTCGGCGTCCGCCTGCGTGATGTCGATCTGGGCCGGGGTGATGCCCTTGGCCACCACCATCGGGCCGGGGCGGGTCAGCGCGGCGCTGGCCACATCGAAGCTCTCCGGCTTTTCCAGACGCCAGCCCGGAGCGGCATAGGTGGCCAGCGGGGCAATCACGCGGCGGGTAATCAGGCCCTGCGGATTGCGTTCATACCATGTGACCCCGTGCAGGCGAATCGCCTTGCCGCTGCCGTTCATCGTGTCGGCGCCGATGATATTGTTGCCATCGGCCAGATAGAGGTTGGTGCGCTCGGCCGGTTCGTCGGGAATTTCGCCGAACTGCACATTCTGCCACGCCTTGAGATCGGCAGTGACGCGGGTGACGACCATCTCGTTGAAGGCAAAGCTGACGCCCGAAACAACCAGCGCGGTGGCCAGCATCGGCGCGAGGATCTGATGCGCGGAAAGCCCTGCGGCGCGCATCGCGATCACCTCGCTGTTCTGGTTCAGCGGAAAGAAGGTGAACAGTGTGGCCAGCAGCACCGAATAGGGCAGGAAACGCGCCACCAATTGGGGGCTGCGCAGCGTGACATAGTGCCAGATCTGGGCCTGGCCATTGCCAGGATGGGCCAGAATATTGCCGCTTTCCGACAGCAGATCGAGCACCTGCAACACGAGCACCAGCATCACCAGCACGCCCAGAATGCGCGTGATGAACAGGCGCGACAAATAGAGCGTGAGCGTGCGCGAGGGGAACAGGTCCATCATGCCTCGGCCTTACCCTTTTGTGCGCCACCTTTTTGTGCGGCAGTGCGGTCCAGCATCCGGGTGATCGACTTGCCCAGCGTGGCGGCAAAGCGTTCGAGCGCGCCGATGGGCTGTCCGCCCGGAACATAGGCCAGCGTGTAATACATCCAGCCGATCATCGCGGCAAAGACGGCAAACGGCACCCATAACGCGATGGCCGGATCAATCCGCCCCAGTTCGGCCACCGATTGCCCATATTCATTGACCTTGTGATAGGCCACAACCATCACGATCGAGACAAACACCCCCAGCGAAGAACTCGAACGCTTGGGCGGCACCGCCAGCGCGACCGCCAGCAAAGGCAGCATCAGGATCATCACCACCTCGACCAGACGATAGTTGAGGCTGGCCTTGACCACGGTCTTGTCATGCTCGCTGCTGCCCTTGTCCCAGCCGATTTTAAGCAGTTCGGGCAGCACATATTCGCGCTCGCGCCCGCCGCGCTTACGGAATTTTTCAAGAGCGGGCAGATCGATGGGCAAGTCATGCGTGCTGAAGCTGAGCACGCGGGGCGTGAGGCCCTTGGGGCTTTGCACGATCTGGCCATCGGTCAGGCGCAGGATCACGGTGTCGAGATTGCCCTGAAGCGCGAGGAAGCGGCCCCGGCGGGCGCTGATCGAGAGGACTTCACCATTGGCCTCGGTGACGCGCGCGAAAATGCCCAGCAATTCGTGGCCATCCTCGCGGCTCTGCTCGATGCGCAGGCTCATCCGGTCTTTCAGCGTGTTGAATTCGCCCACCTTGATCGAGGCGCCCAGCGCCCCGGTGCGCAGTTCAAAATCAAGCTGCTCATAATAGTAGCGCGCCATCGGCTGAACATAGCCGACGATGATCAGATTGATCGCGGCCATCAGCAGCGCCATCATAAAAGGCACCCGCAGCAGGCGCGTATAAGACAGCCCCACCGCGCGCATCACGTCCAGTTCGCTCGACATGGCCAGTTTGCGGAACGCCAGCAGCACCCCCAGCATCAGGCCCAGAGGGATCGCCAGACTGGCATATTCGGGCATCAGGTTGGCCAGCATCTTGAACACCACGCTGACCGGTCCGCCCTCGGTGGAGACGAATTCGAACAGGCGCAGCATCTTGTCCACCATCAGCAGCGAGGCCGCGATGACGAACACCGCCAGCATCGGCATCAGCACAAGCCGGAAGATGTAGCGGTCGGCCGCCGTAAAGAATTTCATGCGCGCCCCGCGACGGCGGCCTGGCGATGGAGGGTCGGGCGGGATTTCACGCGATGGGGGCTCTCTTCACACAGCGGGCCGGACGGGCCGACGCGCAGGCACGCCAACCCGGACTTTGCGGTTCAGTTAAGCGGGGCGGCGTCGCGGCGCAAGGGGGAGTGAGGCCGCCCGCCGCAAATCGGCTCCGGCCTGTGTCTTCAGGCCTTTTCCAGAGTGCATTGCAGCGGGTGCTGGTTTTGCCTTGCGCAATCCATAACCTGATTCACCTTTGTCTCGGCGATTTCGTAGGGGAAAATGCCGCAGACGCCCACGCCGCGCTGATGCACATGCAGCATCACGCGGGTGGCCTGTTCAAGATCCATGTTGAAAAAGCGCTTGAGCACCATGACGACGAATTCCATCGGGGTGTAATCGTCATTCAGCATCAAGACTTTGAACTGGCTTGGCTTTTTGGGGCGGGCACGGGTGCGCGTGGCAAGGCCGATCTGTCCCTGACCGCCGCGATCGTCATCCTCACCGGCAAAGACCGGCCGCGCATCGCCGCCGTCGTCATGTGCCGCATCCATGCATGAGGCCGCCAAGCCACATGTGGCCGAGTTAGGGGAACGGGAGAGAATCATCCGGCCCAAATACCGCGAATCAGGGGGGCAGGACAAGCGCTTCTATGCGCAGTCCCTTGCATCCTCCGACTTAAATATATGTCGGCATGGCGGATGCTGCCGCATTATCCGGCGGGGCGCAAATGGAAATCGCCCCGGCAGGCGGCAAAAAGCCCGGCATCCGGTGAGAGGGCGGATGGCCGGGCTTTGCAGGCAAGGGCGGCGGGGGCCGCCCCGCATCAATGGATCAGGCAGCCGCCTTGATCTTTTCCACGGCCAGCGTCACGCGGGTCGAGATCGGCTGAGCCGCTTCATTGGCCAGCTTGACCAGCGCTTCGGAATGCTTCGAAGCGGCGGCAACGGCGTCGTCAAAGTGCTTCTTGGCCAGATCGTTCTGCAGCTTGAGGAAGTCGGTCGGGCTCTTGGCAGCGGCCAGTTCCTTGACTTCGGCGGTCAGCGTTTCAAAACCGGCGCGGCCTTCCGACACATAGGCCGAGGTCAGTTCCTGCAGGCCGGCGGCCAGGATCTTGCTCGATTCGACCAGAGCTTCGACGTTGCCCTTGGCGAATTCGCTGTAATCGCCAAACACCGAATTGCCCTTTTCATAGGCGGCCTTGGCCTTTTCCTGGAATTCGGAAAAAGCGGTCTGGAAGGGGGCGGCGAAATCGAAGCTGGGGAACGTGGACATGGCAAACTCCTTGGCGAAGACATTGGGCCAGCGCGGCGGCTGGGCGGCATTTTCGGTCGACAGCGGGGCTTGGGCGCTCACCTCCACGGTGGGGGCTTCAACCTCGGAAAGAGAGGTGGGGGATACAGGTTCGGCATTGGTCGCGGCCTTGCGCGGGGCAGGCTTGCGGACGGGCTTGGCCACCGGTGCTTCGGCCTCGACGGGCGCAACCGGCGCCTCGATCTTGGCCTCGGGTTCGGGGGCAGGGGTTTCTTCGATGGGCGCTTCGACAGCGGCCGCTTCGATAACCGGCTCGGGGGTGGCCTCAACCGGCGCTTCCTCGGCAGCGGGCGCTTCTTCGACCGGCGCGGCCGTTTCGACTGCGGGCGTCACTTCGACCTCCGGCTCAACGGCGGGGGTTTCGGTGGCGGGCAATTCCTCAACAGCGGTTTGCGGAATGATCGACGGTGCGGCGCGCTTGACAAAGGGCGCGCGCGTGGTGCGAATGGTAGCCTTGGTAGTGGGCTTCTTGCTCATTGGACCTGCTTCCCGTTCAACCGACTGTTGAATTGGTGCATAATCCCAGTGCTTCCGATGCGATCGGGCCTGCCGAGATCCTCACCTTTGTTGCGATGCACAATGATGATTCGGCGCCCCGAAGTCAAGTGATTTTTGTGCGGCGCAGCATATGATTCCCCCGGATCGGAGAGGATTTTGCCTAAATTTGACGAAAATCAAACAAATGAGGCGATTTTGTAATAGGTTTGCGGCGCGAAAAGCTCATCAGGCTCGCGGGCGAAAATTCAGCATTTCGCACTTGCAGCATAAAAGAGCGTTTGCAGATCCTCCTATCGCGCCCTCACATATTCGCCCGGGGCATCGCCCAGAACCTTGTCGCCTCGTCCACCCGGAACGCGCTTGCCCTTGGCGGGCACCTGTTCGGGCGCCCGTTCCTGCAACCAGCCAAGCCAGTGATTCCACCAGCTGCCGGGCGTTTCCTTCGCCTGTGCGACAAAAGCGGCCAGATTTTCGGCCGGTTCGTCATTGGTCCAGAACTGGTACTTTTTGGCCGCAGGCGGATTGACCACACCCGCAATATGCCCCGACCCGGCCAGCACAAACACATGCGGGCTGTTCTTCAACTGCCCGCTCAAACGCCACACGCTTTCGGGCGGGGCGATATGATCCTCGCGCCCGGCCTGAATATAGGCGGGCGTGGCGATGCGCGACAGGTCGATGGGCGTGCCGCAACCGCTCAGCGCGTCGGGTTGAACCAGCAGATTGTCGCGATAGAGATCGCGCAAATAGGATTGATGCCAGCCTGCGGGCAGATTCGTGCTGTCGCCATTCCAGAACAGCAGGTCAAAGGCGGAATAATCCTCGCCCAGCAGGTAATTGCGCGTCACATAGCTCCAGATCAGATCCTGCGAACGCAGCAGGTTGAAGGTCGCGGCCAGATAGCGCCCGTCGATCACCCCGTTCTGCGCCAGCGCGCCGATCGCGGCCAGTTGCTGATCGTCGATAAAGGTCTTGAGCTCGCCCGCCTTTTCAAAATCGACCTGCGCGGTAAAGAAGGTCGCGCTGGCCACCTTCTCCGCCTCACCCCGCCGCGCCAGCACCGCCAGCGTCGCCGCCAGCGTCGTGCCCGCCACGCAATAGCCGATGGTGTGAACCGAGGGCACCTTCAGCCGCTCGCGCACCACGTCGATGGCCTCGATCTGGGCGCCGATATAATCGTCCCATGTCACCGCGCCCCAATCCATGTCGGGGTCATTGGGATCGGCCGATTTCCAGCTGACCAGAAACACGGTGATGCCCTGATCCACCGCCCATTTGACGAAGCTCTTCTTCGCGTTGAGATCAAGGATGTAGAACCGGTTGATCCAGGGCGGAAAGATCAGCAGCGGGGCGGCCATCACCTTCTCGGTGCTGGGCGAATATTGGATCAATTCGTAAAACGGGGTGCGGTGCACGACCTTGCCGGGCGTGGCGGCGATATTCTCGCCTACCTTGAAGGCGTCGCGATTGGTGTGGCTCAACTGCCCGCGCTTCATATCCTCGAGCAGATGCTCCAGCCCCTTGACCAGACTTTCGCCGCGCGTCTCAATCGCCTTTTCCATCACCAGCGGATTGGTCAGCGCGAAATGGTCGGGGCTGAGAGCCTCGATCATCGTGCGCGTGTAGAAGCGCAATTGCTCCTTGCGGGCATCGTCCAGCCCTTCGACCGAATCGGCCATCGCCGTGATCTGTTCGGCCATTAGCAGATAGGTCTGATGCACCAGCGCGAAATAGGGCGTCTCGCGCCATGCCGCATCGGCAAATCGGCGGTCGCTGCGGGGCAGGTGGGCATTCTGCGCCTCGCCCTTCACGGCATGCAGCCCCCATTGCGCCAGCACGCCCTCCCACAACTTCATCCCGTCGGAAAGCAGCTTCTGCTGGGTTTCGGGCCGCACCAGCGGGATCTGTCGGCCCCATTGCGCCAGCATCTCGTTCATCGCGGGCGAGAGCGAGGCGAGGCCGTTCAGTTCGGCCTTGAACAGATCGCCCGAGAGCAGGCCCGACATCGCCTTGCCCGCCTGCTGGGTCTGAAACTCCATCCATTTGGCCTGCATCCGCGCGGCCACATCGGCCCATTGCGCGGCATCCTCGCCGTTCACCACCGGGCCCCCTTCGGCCAATCCGGCATCCATCATGGCGCCGGCCTGTTCCATCACATCGGGAATCGCGGTCTTGGGGTTCAGCCATTGATCCATCGTCTGGCTGGCCACCTCGAAGGGGAGCATCATCAAGCTCGACAGCGGATCGATGGTGGGGGCCTTGGTGCCGGTGCCTTCGATACTGTCGGTTGTGGTGCTCATGCGCTTGTTCTCCCGCTCGCCTTACGCCTCAGGTATCAGCATGATACGACTGTGCGCCTGCGGCAAGCATTTGATGGCCCGGCATGGCGTAAAATTGATGACGCCTTTTCCAGATTCATCCTTCACGCAAATTTTTTGCATCCTGCTCTCGCGTTTCGGGGCAAAAAGGCGCATGGGAGCGGCCTCCCCCGCCGTGGTGGCGCCGCTTGGGCGCCTGCACTTCGCCATGGTGGCGTACGTGCGATGCGTGATCCGTGGGGAGGTAATACAGGAAAGGTCCAATGTCCGAAGAATTCTACCGCATGAAGCGACTGCCGCCCTATGTCATCGCCGAAGTCAATGCGATGCGGGCCGCAGCACGAGCTAGCGGGCAGGACATCATCGACCTTGGCATGGGCAATCCCGATCTGCCCCCGCCGCCCCATGTGATCGAAAAACTGTGCGAAGTGGCGCAAAAGCCCAGCGCGCACGGCTATTCCGCATCCAAGGGCATTCCCGGCATCCGTCGCGCGCAGGCCAATTACTATGGCCGCCGGTTCAACGTGGATCTCGATCCCGAAACCGAAGTGGTGATGACGATGGGGTCGAAGGAAGGGCTGGCAAGCCTGGCGACCGCGATCACCGCGCCCGGTGATGTCGTGCTGGCGCCCAACCCGTCCTATCCGATTCACACGTTCGGCTTTATCATTGCGGGGGCCACGATCCGCTCTGTGCCCACCACGCCGGATGAGCGTTATTGGGATTCGCTGGACCGCGCGATGAAATATTCTGTGCCGCGTCCCTCGGTGCTGATCGTCAATTATCCCTCGAACCCCACCGCCGAAACCGTCGATCTGGCCTTCTATGAACGGCTGGTGGCATGGGCGAAGGAAAACAAGGTGTGGATCCTGTCCGACCTTGCCTATTCCGAGCTCTATTTCGACGGCAATCCGACGCGCTCGATCCTCGAAGTGCCCGGCGCCAAGGATGTCGCGGTGGAATTCACCTCGATGTCCAAGACCTTCAGCATGGCCGGTTGGCGCGTGGGCTTTGCGGTTGGCAACAAGCAATTGATCGCCGCGCTCACGCGGGTGAAGTCGTATCTCGACTATGGCGCGTTCACGCCGATTCAGGCGGCGGCTTGCGCTGCTTTGAACGGTCCGCAGGATATCGTCGAACAGAACCGGCTGCTTTATCAAAAGCGCCGCGATGTGATGGTGGAAAGCTTTGGCCGCGCCGGTTGGGATATTCCCAGCCCCAAGGCATCGATGTTCGCCTGGGCGCCTTTGCCGCCCGCGCTGGCGCATCTGGGCAGCCTTGAGTTCTCCAAGCAATTGCTCACCCATGCCGAGGTCGCCGTGGCGCCGGGCGTGGGCTATGGCGAGGATGGCGAGGGCTATGTCCGCATTGCGATGGTCGAAAACGAGCAGCGCCTGCGTCAGGCCGCGCGCAATGTGAAGCGCTATCTGACCAGCATGGGCGTCAATGTGCCTGCGGGCAAATAAGCGTCAAATTTTTAAGTTTTTGGAATTAGCATAGCGCCCGGTGCAGAGATGTGCCGGGCGTTTTTGTTTAACCCTTTCTTTGCGATAGCGACTGCAAATAAAGGTAATATCCCTAAACCAGCGTTAACTTTTTGGCATTACCAATGCCTCAGCTATTGTGCCCACTGTTCCCGCTGCTGAATTTTTTCTGTTAGGGGATACGCGGTGCGGTGTTTTCACTGGCTGGCCGGACGTTCTATTTTTGGTGACGTCGATCTGCGGATCTCCGGCTGGCGGATGCAGTCGGATAGCATCAATTCGCTCGAAGCCATCCGTGATCTGACGCCCGACACCCCGATTCTGATCGATCATGAAACGGTGGATGCCGGTGTGTGGCGCTGGCTCAATGGTCCGCGCGGGGTGCGACTGCGGCGCTGGGCGCTGGTGGTGGGCATGAGCGACGGGCAGGAGCGGGCGCGTCTGTTGCGCCGGGGCTTTGGTGATATTTGCGATTTGGGCATCGGCCTGCCCGAATTGCACGCGCGGGCCTTGCGCATCACCCAGCAGGCCGAGGCGTTGGTGCGCTGGCGCCAGCATGGGCCACTGCGGCTCGATCTGATCGAGCGCGACGCCTTTGTCGGCGACAAGTCGGTCGGGCTGCATCCGCGCGAATTTGCGGTTCTTTGGCGGTTAATGGATTCTCCGGGCGAGACGGTGGGTAAGCGCGAACTGCTGCGCGATGTCTGGAACCTGTCTTTCGTGCCGGAAACCAACAGCGTGGCGGTTCATACGAGTCGCTTGCGGTCCAAACTGGCCTTAGCGGGCCTGCCGGGGTGGATTCAGACCGCGCCGGGCGGTGGATACCAACTGGTAGGCAGTTCTGATAGGGAACAAAAAATTTCCGATAATATCCAAATAGGCGTATCTTTGGCGTAATTTCCCTTTTAGGATTTCAATTTCAATTATTCTAACCAATAAGGGAATCATTGCAATTCTTGCCTTGCCGAATGAGGCGGTCGGGCCTACTTAGAACCTGCCTTTCAGGCATCCTCTCCCAAACTTCCACGACCCGGCTTTGGCCGGGTCTTTTTTTGCCTATGCGATGCATCTCGCTATCCAATATGGCTAATGCGCAGCAAAACGCCCCGCAACCGATCGGCGCGGGGCGTTAAGAAAACGGCATGGGAAGGGGGACTATCCCCCGACTTGGCGCATCCAGTCGGCCAGATTGTAATAGACACTGACGCGCGCGATCAGCCCGTCGCGGAACGTGAAAAACGCCCCCGCAGGCAGCACATAGGTCTGCCCCTTCGCTTCGGGCAATCCCTCATCCGTGGCCAGATAGGCACCATGCACGGTAAACTCCGATGCTCCGCGCTCGCCATGGCCATCGGCCATCAACACGATATCCTCCAGCCTTTCGCGATAGCAGCGGTCCATATGGGCCAGAAAGGCGCGGAAAGCCTCCTTGCCGATCTGACGCGCGCCCTGATTGATGTCATGCGCGATATCCTCGGTCAGACAATCCAGCATAGCCTCATTGTCGCCCGCATTGAACGCGGCATAATAGCGCCCCAGCAGGGCCAGCGCTTCATTCTGGCTCATCATCAGGCCTTTGCGGTCACGATGCCCACCGCCGCGCGGGCGATTTCGGACAATTGCGCATGATCGGCCGCCGCGATCCCCGCCTTCATGCGCGGGTCCCAAAAGTCGATGATATGCTGGGCGGTTTCCCGGATCGCCACCTCGCGCCCTTGCGCGGCAAGGTTGGCGGCGATCTGGTTGGCCATTTTGATCAGATGGTCTGTGGTGTTCATTCGGCTGCCTCGATCCTGCGCGCCTGCTGGGCCAGCGCTTCATAGTCGCGCTGCCACGCGGTCGGCCCGTTCGAAGGCATGACCTGCACCGCCGTGACCTTATATTCCGGGCAATTGGTGGCCCAGTCAGAGTTCTCGGTGGTCACCACATTGGCCTGCGTGTCGGGGTGGTGGAAGGTGGTGTAAACCACGCCGGGCGCCACGCGATCCGTCACCAGCGCGCGCAACGTCGTCTCGCCCGCACGGCTTGCCAGCTTCACCCAGTCGCCACTGGACAGGCCCCGGTTTTCCGCATCGGTCGGGTGGATTTCCAGCACATCCTCGGCATGCCAGACAGAATTGGCCGTCCGCCGCGTCTGCGCGCCCACATTGTATTGCGAGAGAATCCGCCCCGTGGTCAGCAGCAGCGGATAGCGCGGCCCGGTGCGCTCATCGGTGGGGATATATTCGGTGACGACAAACTTGCCCTTGCCACGCACGAAACCATCCACATGCATGATCGGGCTGCCATCGGGATGGGCCTCATTCACCGGCCATTGCAGCGACCCTTCGGCATCCAGCCGCGCATGGGAAACCCCGGCGAAGGAAGGCGTCAGGCGGGCGATCTCATCCATGATCTGGCCCGCATCGCTGTAATCCCAATTCAGATCCATCGCGCGGGCCAGCAATTGCGTGACTTGCCAATCCTCATAGCCATTGGCCGGGTCCATCACCCGCCGCACCATCTGGATGCGCCGCTCGGCATTGGTGAAAGTGCCGGTCTTCTCAAGGAAAGTGCTGCCCGGCAGGAAGACATGGGCGTAATTGGCGGTTTCATTGAGGAAGAGGTCATGCACGATCACGCAATCCATCGCCGCCAGACCCGCGGCAACATGATGCGTGTTGGGGTCGGACTGGAGAATATCCTCGCCCTGAATATAGATCGCGCGGAAGCTGCCATCGACCGCCGCATCCAGCATATTGGGAATGCGCAGGCCCGGTTCGGCATCCAGCGCCACGCCCCATTCCGCTTCGAACTGCGCCCGCGTGTCGCCATCGGAAATATGGCGATAACCGGTCAATTCATGCGGGAACGAGCCCATGTCGCAGGCGCCCTGCACATTGTTCTGCCCGCGCAGAGGGTTCACCCCCACGCCGCGCCGCCCGACATTGCCTGTCGCCATCGCCAGATTGGCAATCGCCATGACGGTGGAGGAACCCTGCGAATGTTCGGTCACGCCAAGGCCGTAATAGATCGCGCCGTTACCGCCTGTGGCAAATAGCCGCGCCGCCGCCCGCAATTCTTCGGCTGGAACCCGCGTCACCGGTTCCAGTGTTTCGGGCGAATGGCGCGCGTCCGACACAAACCGCGCCCAATCCTGATATTCATCCCAGTCGCAACGCTCACGGACAAAATCCTCATCGGCCAGCCCTTCGGTCACGATCACATGGGCGAGCGCCGTCAGCACCGCGACATTCGTGCCCGGTTGCAGCGCCAGATGATGCGCGGCCTCGATATGCGGGCTGCGCACCATGTCGATCCGGCGCGGGTCGATCACGATCAGCTTGGCCCCTTGGCGCAAACGCTTCTTCATGCGCGAGGCAAACACCGGATGCCCATCGGTTGGGTTCGCGCCGATGATGAGGATGACGTCGCTGTCCTCAACGCTGTCGAAATCCTGCGTCCCCGCGCTGGTGCCAAAGGTCGTCTTCAACCCATAGCCGGTGGGCGAATGGCAGACCCGCGCGCAAGTATCGACATTGTTCGAGCCAAACCCGCCGCGCACCAGTTTCTGGACAAGGAAGGCTTCCTCATTGGTGCAGCGGCTCGACGTGATCCCGCCCAGCGCCCGCGCGCCATATTGCGCCTTGATCGCCTTCAAGCGGTTGGCGGTAAAGCTGATCGCCTCCTCCCACGACACTTCGCGCCATGGCTGGGTGATGCTCTCGCGGATCATCGGGCGCGTGATGCGGTCTGCATGGTTGGCATAGCCCCATGCAAAGCGGCCCTTGACGCAGCTATGCCCGCGATTGGCCTTGCCATCCTTCCACGGCACCATGCGCACCAGTTGATCGCCGCGCATTTCCGCCCGGAACGTGCAGCCCACGCCGCAATAGGCGCAGGTCGTCACCACGGCGCGTTCGGGCTTACCGATTTCCGCCACTGATTTTTCATTCAGCGCCGCCGTCGGGCAGGCCTGAACACAGGCCCCGCAGGACACGCATTCGCTGGAAAGGAAATCATCCGCAGCCGCGCCTGCGGAAACGGCCGAATCAAACCCGCGTCCCTCGATGGTCAGCGCAAAGGTGCCCTGCACTTCCTCGCAAGCCCGCACGCAGCGTGAGCAGACGATGCACTTGCTGGCGTCAAACGCGAAATAGGGGTTGGACAGATCCGGCGCCTGCCCCAGATGGTTTTCGCCCGCATAGCCATAGCGCACATCGCGCAGGCCGACCTGCGCGGCGGTATCCTGCAATTCGCAATCATTGTTCGCGCTGCAGGTCAGGCAGTCGAGCGGGTGGTCGGAGATATAAAGCTCCATCACCCCGCGCCGGATCTTCTCCAAGCGCGGCGTCTGGGTTTTTACCACCATGCCCGCCGAAACCGGCGTGGTGCAACTGGCAGGCAATCCCCGCGCGCCCTCGATCTCGACCAGACACATCCGGCAAGACCCAAACGCCTCGATATTGTCCGTGGCGCAGAGTTTGGGGATCGCCCCGCCGATTTCGGCGGCGGCGCGCATCACGCTGGTGCCCGCCGGAACGGTGACGGCGCGGCCGTCGATGGTCAGTGTTACCGGCGCGCCATCACGCGCCGGGGTGCCGAAATCGGGTTGCATTTCATAGGCCATGGATTGCCTCCTCGCATTGGGCGAGATCGTCGGGGGAATTGATATTGGCGGGCGGGCGATGCAGCGTGACGCCCCTCGCGCCGGTCGCCTCGATCAGCGCGCGTAGCGAATGTTTGCCGTCACTGCGCAGGATCGCCTCGACCGCATCGGCGGCATGGGCGGGCCACAGGCCGATCACGGGCTGGCTCTCGACATAGGCGGGCGAGGGGAAAAGTTGCCCCAGCAGCCGGTCATCCAGCCCCACCGCATCGACCGAGATGCACAGCACATCGGTAAACCCATTGTCGCGCGCATGGCGCAGCGCGGCGGCCAATCCGCCCAGCGGCCCCATGCCCGGCGCGGGCCAGTCGGGGATGCAGGGGGCGGGGGCCTCCTCGCGACCAACCACCACCACCGCGCTGCATTGGCGGCCCAGCAGGGCAACCGCGCGCGCGATCAGCGTTTGCCCGTCGAGGACGGCCAGCGCTTTGTCGCTGCCGAAACGGGTGGAGCGGCCACCGGCAAGAACCGCGCCCAGAATCACTGGAAATCCTCCGGCCAATGGCGCAACGCCGAGAGCACCGGATAGGGCGTGAACCCGCCCAGCGCGCAGAGCGAGCCGAATTTCATCGTCTCGCAAAGCTCTTCGAGCAGGGCGATGTCCTGATCGGCGGTGCGGGCCACTTTGGGCGCATTATGCATCTGCGGCAGCGCGCCCACGGGATCGAGCACCTTGGCCCCGACGCGGATACGGTCGAGCAATTCGACCCCGCGCGTCGATCCGATCCGGCATGGCGTGCATTTGCCGCAGCTTTCCACCGCGCAAAACTCCATGGCGAAGCGGGCGAGACGGCCCATATCGGCGCTGTCGTCCACCACCACCACCCCGCCATGGCCGATCAGAGCATCGGCGCGGGCATAGGCTTCATAATCAAACGGCAGGTCGAATTGCGCAGGGGGGATATAGGCGCCCAAAGGCCCGCCCACCTGCACCGCCTTGACCGGACGGCCCGACGCCGTGCCGCCGCCAATCGTGTAAACCAGATCATGCAGCGAAATGCCGAAGGCCGTCTCATACAGCCCGCCATGCTTGATATTGCCCGCCAATTGGATCGGCTTGGTGCCAAGGCTGCGGTCCACGCCAAGGGCCGCATATTCCGCCGCTCCGCCTTCGGACAGGATATGCGGGATGGCCGCGATGGTCAGCACATTGTTGACCACCGTGGGGCAGCCGAACAGGCCTTCAAGCGCGGGCAGGGGCGGCTTGGCGCGCACCACCCCGCGCTTGCCCTCGATGGAATTGAGCAGCGAAGTTTCCTCGCCGCAGACATAGGCGCCTGCGCCTTCGCGGACTTCCATGTGGAGCGGGGCGATGATGGCGGCGGCAAGGTCAATGGCGGCCCGCAGCTTGGCGATCGCATGGGGATATTCGCTGCGGGTGTAGATATAGGCGGTTTGCGCGCCGACGGCATGGGCGCAGATGGCCAGACCCTCGATAAGCTGGAAGGGATCACCCTCCATCAGCATCCGGTCGGCAAAGGTGCCGGAATCGCCCTCATCGGCGTTGCAGACGACATATTTGCGCGGGGCCTGCGCCTTGGCCACGGTGTTCCACTTGATCCCCGCCGGAAAGCCCGCCCCGCCGCGTCCGCGCAGGCCGGATTGCGTGACTTCGGCGATCACCGCCTCGCCGGACATGGCCTGCGCGCGGCGCAGGCCGGACCAGCCGCCGGTGGCCTCGTAATCCTCAAGGCTCAGGGGCCGGGTCTTACCCGCGCGGGCAAAGGTCAGGCGTTGCTGGGGCTTAATGAAAGGATGTTCGGCAATCGGGCCGATGGAGAGCGCGCTGGTCCCATCAAGGATCGCGGACACATCATCGACCGTCGCCGGGCCATAGCCGATGCCATCCACCTCAACCAAGGGTTCGAGCCAGTGCATGCCCCAGCTCGATACGCGCTCGACCGTCGCGCCCGCCGCCTCAAAACCCGAGGCCAGTGCATCAGCCCCCAGCGCGAGGGCGAGCGAATCATCGGAAATGCGGACGATCATCATGCCGCCTCCACCAGCCGCACCAGCGAAGCCGCATCCAGCCGCGCATGGAGCGTATCCCCAATCCTTGCCGCAGGGCCAACGCTGCACAGGCCAAGGCAATAAACGGGCGAGATCCGCACCCGGTTCCCGGCGGCGGCCTCCGCGGCCTCGATCAACGCCTCAACCCCGCGCGCCTGACAGGCCTCGGCCCGGCAGAGCTGCACACAGGGGCGCGGGTCGGCTTCCTCGGTAAAGTCGTGATAGAAACTCACCACCCCATGCACCTCGGCGCGGGACAGGTTGAGCGCCTGCGCGATGGCCTGCTGCGTGTCGGGCGAAACGCAGCCAAAGGCCCGCTGCACATCGTGCAAAATCGGCAACAGCGGGCCTTCGGTCCCGGCATGCCGGGCGAGGATCTCTTGCAGGCGCTCGTTGGTCATTATGCCTTATCCAGGTCTACAAAGGCGCAGATCTTGTTGCCATCAAGGTCGCGCAGATAGGCGCCATACAGGTTGCGGCCCGGCATCGGGCGCGGTCCGGGCGCGCCTTCGCAGGTGCCGCCATTGGCCAGGCCCGCCGCGTGCCAAGCCTCGACCATATCGGTGCTGGTCGCGGCAAAGCCGATAGTGCCGCCATTGGCATAGCTGACCGGCTGGCCATTGGCGGGCAGGGTGAAGCCGAAAGCGCCGCCATTATGCTGATAAAAGGCGCCCTTGCCGGTGTCGAAACCGGGCGTGCCGCCCAGCGCGCCGAACAGCGCATCGTAAAAGACCTTGGTTTTGGCCGGATCGCTGCAACCGACCATGATATGGGTAAACATCATTCTTTCTCCCGAATTAGAATACGACGACGCTGCGGATCGACTTGCCTTCGTGCATCAGGTCAAAGGCGGTGTTGATCTCTTCAAGGCCCATGACATGGGTGATCATGGGATCGATCTCGATCTTGCCGGTCATGTACATGTCGACGATCTTGGGCACATCGGTGCGGCCCTTGGCCCCGCCGAATGCCGTGCCGCGCCAGTTGCGGCCCGTGACAAGCTGGAACGGACGCGTGCTGATTTCCTTGCCCGCCTCGGCCACGCCGATGATGATACTGGTGCCCCAGCCGCGGTGGCAGGCCTCAAGGGCGGTGCGCATCACCTCGGTGTTGCCGGTGGCGTCAAAGGTGTAATCGGCGCCGCCATCGGTCATCAGCACGATCTTGGCCACGATATCCTCGCGGCTCATGCCGCGCGTGTTGAGGAAGTCGGTCATGCCAAAGCGGCGGCCCCATTCCTCGCGGTCGGGGTTGAGATCGACGCCGATAATCTTGTTGGCGCCCGCCAGACGCGCGCCCTGAATGACGTTGAGGCCGATGCCGCCAAGGCCGAACACCACCACATTGTCGCCCACCTGCACCTTGGCGGTGTTGATGACCGCGCCCACGCCCGTGGTCACGCCGCAGCCGATGTAGCACGAGGACTGGAACGGCGCGTCCTCGCGGATCTTGGCCACCGCGATTTCGGGCAGGACCGTGAAGTTCGAGAAGGTCGAGCAGCCCATGTAGTGGAAGATCGGCTGACCCTTGTACGAAAAGCGCGTGGTGCCGTCGGGCATCAACCCCTTGCCCTGCGTCGCGCGGATCGCGGTGCACAGGTTGGTCTTGCCCGACAGGCAGCTTTTGCACTGGCGGCATTCGGGGGTGTAGAGCGGGATCACATGGTCGCCGGGGACCACGCTGGTCACGCCCGGCCCCACCTCGCGCACGATCCCTGCGCCTTCATGGCCCAGAATCGAGGGGAAGATGCCTTCGGAATCAAAACCATCGAGCGTGTAGGCGTCGGTGTGGCAAATGCCCGTTGCCATGATCTCCACCAGAACCTCACCGGCCTTGGGGCCTTCGAGATCGACTTCCACGATTTCGAGCGGGGATTTGGGCGCAAAAGCAACGGCGGCGCGGGTCTTCATCTGTATGCTCTCCTGAATAGGCCGATGAGTCCCCGACCTTTTTGTTTGCCTTACATACAAACCGGACGGGGGCGGCGTCAACGCCCCAATGGCATCAAGGCGCTGGAAAGATAATTGTGGTCCCCCAAAGGGCCAATGGCAAGGAGGCAATCAGCGAGGCGGCAGGCCCAAAGGGGCAGGCGGCCCATTCGCAAAAGATTTGCACGAATCGCTGTTGCCATCCGCGCCCGCCTCGTCTAGTGGCAGCGCCTCACCGCATGGATGGCCCGATGGCGGAGTGGTGACGCAGCGGACTGCAAATCCGTGCACGCCGGTTCGATTCCGGCTCGGGCCTCCACCACCTCCTTCGCGGGCGTTCGCCTGTGAGTGGACACCCCTGATAATTCGCCATATTCTGCACCCTTGGGTTCGTGTGTGTTCGTCTCCGTTCCGGAACAAACACAGCAATCGGGGCCCAATGTGTGGGCCACTACCAGCCACCCCTGATAGCGTTTGGACATTGATGCGGTCGGCAGGTGTGCTGCTGGCGTGGCGCGGGCTTGCCGCCGCCGCCTGGCGGTAACGCGCTATCCTCCCTCAGGTTTCGGCAGGCATTGCCCTTAGCTTTTGATCTGTCCACATCGGGCAAACCCTGTCCATCAGGCCATTCGGTATCGTGTGCCAAATTTCAGAAAAAGGTCAAACCAATAAAGGGGATATGGTATGATGATACTGGACTTCCCTTGGAAATGCTATAGCTTGGCGCTCATAATAATGGAGAGATGAAGGCCTAAAATCAGTCGTCTCTGGGTTCATGTCCGGCCTGGCCGTGGCGGCAGGATGCACTGGTACTGTGATCTGGACGTGTTTTTCCGACAAGGCTAACTTACCAATTTTTGCCAATCTATCTGCGCATCCTGCGAATGCGCCATGCATGGGAGTGATTTTGATGCAAGATCGTCGGACGTTCCTTTCGGGTGCTGCCAGGGTGGCGGGCGGATTGGCCATGTCGTCGGGCAGCGTCGCGGCACAGGCGGCCAAAGCGCCCCGCCGCCCCAACATCATCCTCATCATGGCCGATGACATGGGCTATTCGGATATCGGCTGTTTTGGCGGCGAGATCGACACGCCCAACATTGACCGTCTGGCGGCGGGAGGGCTGCGTTTCAGCCAGTATTACAACGCGCCGCGCTGCTGTCCGTCGCGCGCCTCCTTGCTGACCGGTCTTTACCCGCATCAGGCCAATATGGCGATGATGACCGTGGACCACGGCCGCTATCCCGCCGCGCTGACGGCCTATGATTGCGATCTGAACAAGGACGCGGTGACCATCGCGGAAATGCTGAAAGGCGCGGGCTATACCACGATGATGAGCGGCAAGTGGCACATCACCCCGTTTCAGGAAACCGCGCTGGGCGAGAAGGTGGATGACAAGTCGAACTGGCCGGTGAACCGGGGTTTTGACAAATTCTATGGGTTCATCGGCGGCGTGTCGGATTACTTCACCCCGGCCTATGTGTTCCGCGGCGATCAGCAGATCGAGGAGAAGGACCCCAATTTCTACCTGACCGACGGCATCACCGACAATGCGGTCGATATGCTCAAGGATGCGGGCAAGGCGGGCAAGCCCTTCTTTCTCTACGCCGCCTATAACGCCCCGCACTGGCCGCTTCAGGCGCCCGAACAGACGGTTGCCAAATATCGCGGCCGCTATGCTCTTGGCTGGGATGCGCTGCGTGAACAGCGCCATGCCAAACAGTTGAAGATGCAGTTGCTGAGCTCGGCATGGTCGATGGGGCCGCGTGATCCGCGCGTGCCGGGTTGGGATCGCGCTTCGTTCAAAGCATGGGAAATCGAGCGCATGGCGGTCTATGCCGCGCAGGTCGACATCATGGACCAGGGCATCGGCCGCATCGTGGCGCAACTGGAGAAGATGGGCCAGCTCGACAACACGCTGATCTTCTTCATGTCCGACAATGGCGGCAATTATGAGGAGACCGACGAGGTCAAGCCCGGCGCCAAGCGCGAAATCTGGATGCCCGAGCGCACCAAGACCGGCGCCCCGGTTATCGCGGGCAATGATCCCAAAATCATGCCCGGACCAGCCACCACATTCCAGAGCTATGGCGGCCCTTGGGCCAATCTCAGCAACACGCCCTTCCGCCTTTACAAACACTTTGCCCATGAGGGCGGCATCAGCGTACCGCTGGTGGCGCATTGGCCCAATGGCATCGCTGCGCGCGGGGCCATCACGCATCAGGTCAGCCATGAGATCGACATTTTGAAGACCTGTCTGGATGTCAGCGGCGCCGAATTTCCCAAACAGGCGGTTTCGGGCAAGGCCCCCATTCCGCCGGAAGGACGCAGCCTTCGCCCCGTTTTCTCGGGCGGCAGGGTTGATGACCGAGGCATGTTGTTTTGGGAGCATGAAGGCAATTGCGCCGTTCGCGACGGCCAATGGAAGCTGGTTTCCGCCTATCCCAATACATGGGAGCTTTATGACATGGAGGCGGATCGCACCGAACTTCACGATCTGTCCGCCGCCCAGCCGCAGGTCGTTGTGCGTCTTGCCCAGGCCTATCGCGACTGGGCCGCGCGGGTGGGCGCGCAGCCTTGGCCCTTGCCCCAGACGCCTGCCGGGCAGCAAGGCGGCCAGTTGCCCTTGCCGAAGTACCTGAAGGCGGATCGGACATAGAATGCGCCGCACGCAAAATCATCGCGCGGAGGGCTGAAAAGGAGAGGGCGGCGCTGACCTGCCGCTCTCCTCTGCTCCCGGCCTCAAGACAAGGCCTTGACCGCAGCGTCGCCGCCCAATGGACAGGCCGCAAAGCCGAATTTCAGTTCACGATTTCGTGTTGAAACCATACCGGGCAAATTTATCCGCGATGTCGGGGGTCTGTTTGCGTGCATTGGCCATGTCTTCCGCGCCCGCCTCATTTTGGCCGATCGCCTGCCTGGCCCACCCGCGCATATACAGCGATGAGGCAAGTCCCGGTTGCTGAGCCAAAGCGGCATCATAATCCGCGATGGCGGCGGGGTAGTTCTTTTGCCGCAGATAGATCAAAGCGCGGCTGTCGAGATAGGATGGTCTGGCGCCGTCGCGGCGGATCGCCTTTGCGCAATCCGCCATGGCCATATCCAGTTCGACATTGGCCGCGCCCCGCGTCCAGCACCGCGCATTCAGCAATTCGCCCAGCAGCGGATCTTCGGCATGCAGGCGGATCACCTCATCGAGCATTTTCAGGCTTCTCTCCGGTTTCTGCAACTGATCAAACAAGGCGACCAGCTTCAGGTTTTCCAGTGATCCTGCCGGTATCAGCGCGCTGGCGGCCTCGGCGTCGGCAAGGGCGCCGGTCTTATCGTTTTGTGAAAGCCGGTTAAAACTGCGCGCGATCAGAAACCGGCTCTCTGTCGGAGCGAGTTTGACCGCGCTGTCGAAATCCACGGCGGCCGCTGCGGCATCGTGACGGGCCAGATGGGCGGTCGCCCGCATATAGTGATAATTGGCGGTATCGGGCTTTTTCCGAATGGCCTGGGTCAGATCGCCGATCGCGCCAACGGAATCGCCCCGCGTCAACCGCGCGGCGCCCCGCCGGGCATAGGCATCGGCATCGTCTGGCTCACCGGCCAAGGTGTCGATGTCCTCAGCGGGCCTGGCGCCTCCCGCCGATGCGGGATTATCCAGAGAAAAGACCGGTCCGCCATTGTAGGTCAGATAAATCAGGCGTTGCGTGTAGGACGCGAGCACATGGTGGGCCAGAAAGAAATCCGCCCCAAGAACCATATCGCTCAAGGGATCGAAACCTGCATCCATCACGCGAATGGTCGCATTGCGGATCTCTTCGCCGCCTATGCCAAAACTTGCCAGCCTGACATTCCATGACCGCCGCGCCTTGCTGCCTATTCCGGTTATGGCTTCATCCGGTTGCGCGGAGGAGTCCGATAGATCAAGGCCAGCCTTTTCTGCGGCCGTGCGGTTCAAGGTGCTGATCGAGGCGCCGGTGTCCAGCATGGCCCGCATCGTCTTGCCGTTGATACGGACCTGAACATAGAGATGCTTGTCATTGCTGTAGTCGCCCGGCAGCCAGTCGATGACGGATACCGCCTTGTCCCTGGCCCAATAGGCCAGATTGGTGTTTTCGCATTCCTTGGGGGCGAAGAGATTGACGTTGCCGTTGGCCAGATCATATTCGGTATCGAAGGATGCCAACAGGTTCAGCCCGATATACCCGGTGTCCAAGCTGTTGCCGACCACCAGAAAGCCGACATTCTTGATGTCGACGCCCGCAATGCCGAAGGATTTGATGGTCGTCTTTTGCGGCACCGCCGCGCCGCCGACGCCCACCACGGTAAATTCGGACGGAGCAGCCTGC
Source organism: Novosphingobium sp. 63-713 (assembly GCF_001898925.1). Lineage (NCBI taxonomy): Bacteria > Pseudomonadati > Pseudomonadota > Alphaproteobacteria > Sphingomonadales > Sphingomonadaceae > Novosphingobium > Novosphingobium sp. 63-713. The sequence continues at coordinate 7,769 of NZ_MKVS01000006.1, read as the reverse complement.
AGCGGCAGCCCCAGTTCTTTGGCGCGCGCCTGAGACATGACATTCAGGAATGCGCCGCTGTCGAGTGCAAATCTGGTTTGCTTGCCATTGACCGTGATCGGCACCGTGGCAAGTCTGCCTTCCATCGTAACGGCAAGCTGCGCAACGCGCCCCAATCGACATTCCGCAGCAGCGGGCGATACAATGGTGAGCGCACAAAACAGCCCGCAGGCCATGGAATCTCTCAAACGCATCCACCCCACCCATAATTTATGTTTTTAAGGGATTCTTTCGAGCTTTACGCTGTCAGGGGCATCTTATGCGACGTCGCATTCAAATCAAGCGGCATGATCCCTTGTCCGCGTCGGTCTCGAAGCGGAACGTTGCACCAATGAAGGGACGCTTTCGGCTATCACGAGAGCGGCCCTCAATGTCGCCTATGGAGGCTGTACCCGCTCCATAGCCGCCGCCGGAGTGGACTTATCCAGATCTTCGCAGCCCCAGATTGAGCCTGACATGGCGCTCACTATCCACTGGATAAGCCCAAATTTTTATGCAAATACTATACGGGCCGCGCTGATAATCGAAATCCTCCATCCATCTTGCCGGGATTCCCCTGATGCAGCACGACCTGAAAGCGCGGTTTTCGCGCATGCCCCTTGCAATCGCGCTGCTTGGGGGAACTTTCATCCAGACCTGCATTCCGGCCCATGCCGGAGATCAGCCCCTATATCGCCCCGCTCCCGACTGGGTGCTGCCGGCTCCGGTTTCCCCCTCGGCCGACAAGGAAAGCGCTTCGCCGGTCCTGCGCCTCTATGATGTCCAGGCGCGGATCGACCATGGCGCGGTATGGACTTATGTCGCCACCGCCCGCCGGATCGACACGCCCGAAACCATGGCGCGTTCGGGCACACTCACGATTTCGTGGCGGCCGGACCATGGCGATCTGATTGTCCATGGGATCGAGATTTTGCGCGACGGCAGGAAAATCGATGTTCTGGCCTCGGGCCAGCATTTCACGGTTTTGCGGCGCGAGGCAAAGCTGGAATCGCTCCAGCTTGACGGATCGCTGACGGCAACCCTGCCGATCACCGGCCTTCAGGTGGGCGATACGATCATCAGCCGCTATTCTTTGACCGAAAAGGACCCCGTCCTGCTGGGACGTGTCAATACGGCGGTGCCCCTGTTGCCGCAGCCGGTTCCGATGGGCTTTGGCCGCGCGCGCGTTCTGTGGAGCGATACCGACAAGGTTCATTGGAAAACCTATCTGAATGATGTGACCGCCAACGAAAAATCGGAGCACGGCTGGCATGAATGGCAGGTATCCATGCCTGTGGCCCGCCAACCCGATCCGGCCGCGCAGGCGCCCGGCCGGTTCACCCGCCCGCCTCTGGCCGAATTTACCGATTTTGCCGATTGGGCCGAGGTAAGCCGCACGATGGCCCCGCTTTACCGGATCGATGCGCCATCGGCGGCCATCAGGCCGGGCGGCGAGCTGGATCAGGAGATCGCCCGGATCGCCGCCGCCACCAGCGATCCTCGGCGGCGCACGGCGATGGCTTTGCAATTGGTGCAGGACAAGGTGCGCTATTTCGCGATTGCCATGAATGGTGGCAATCTGGTGCCGCAAACCCCGGAGCAGACCTGGAGCACACGCTATGGCGATTGCAAGGCGAAGACCTTGCTCCTGCTGGCCGTGCTTCACAAACTGGGTATCGAGGCGGAACCGGCGCTGGCCAACCTGCACAATGGCGATCTGGTGCATGATCGGCTGCCCTCGGTGGCGGCCTTCGATCATGTGATGGTTCTGGCCCATGTCGGCCCATCCGTGCTCTGGCTGGATGGCACCGGGCTTGGCAGCCGGGAGCCTGATCTGGACGATGTGGCAGCCTATGGCTGGGTCCTGCCGGTCAGAGCGGCAGGGGCGGATCTTATGCAGGCGCCCCTGCGCCCGCCCGCGCGGCCGCATATCGAGGTGCATACAGACATCGACATGCGCGCGGGCGTCGCCCTCATGGCGCCGTTCCAGATCAGGCTCCTGCTGCGCGGCTCTCTGGCGGGACAGCTCAATTCCGGGCTGGCCAGTCTCGATCCGGAAGGCAAGGCGCAGACCCTGCGCAGGGTGTTGGGCAGCGTGCGTGAGAACAGCATCTTCGTGCATCCGCAATTCACCTATGATCCGGCAAGCGGGTCGGGCACGATCGCCGCATCCGGGATCATTCCATCGCCGTGGAAACGGACCGACGGTCGTTACACCCTGCCGACAAACCTTGTCCGGCCGTCGCAATATCCTGATCGCTCGCGCACGATCTGGCAGGCCGTGCCGGTTGCGCTGGGCAATGCGCAGCATGTGGCGATCGAGGAAACCTTCCGCCTGCCCCGCGCGGGCAAGGGCATTGCCATGCAGGGGCAGGCCGATGCCCAGCGCTCGTTCCCGACCGGCGGCAGCGAAAGGGTGCAGGCCGAATGGCGCGATGGGCAATGGCAATTGTCGCTCCACAATCTGCGCAGCGGCGGCGAACTGGCCGCCGCAGACATTCCCGCCATGCGCAGGCAGGACGCCGATCTGATCGCCAGACTGCCATCGTTGCGCACCGATGCGGGCTATCCGGCGCCTTGGCACGACTTGGAACAGTCCCGGCGCGACCACCTTTTCGACCAGACCATCGCCACGCTGGACCAATGGGTCGCGGAAAAGCCCGATGATGCCGAACGTTACCGCGCAAGGGCGGCATTTTACGCCGAGATCTTCGAGCGGCAAAAGGCCATTGCGGATCTCACCAAAGCCTTGGCGCTGAAGGGCGACAAGGCTTTGTATCGGGAACGCGCGGGCCTGTATGAAGCGACAGGCGACAAGGACCATGCCGTTGCGGACATGACCAGCGCCTACAATCTTGATCCATCGGATCAGACGACGCTGGGCAGATTGGTTTTTGTCGAAACCTGGGCCGGGAAAAGCGACGAGACACTTGCACGTCTGGATGGCTTGATCGCCAACGGCGGCGACCGGGAACCGTTTCATCAGGCCAGAAAGGCCGATGTGCTGGCCTATCGCGGCGATGCGGCGGGCGCTTTGGCGGCCATCAATGCGGGTTTGGCCAAGAGGTCGGAGAATGCCGGCCTGTTGGTAAGCCGGTGCCGCCTCAAAGGATTGTTGAACACCGATCTCGACAATGCGCTGGCCGATTGCAATCACGCGATCCAGATCGGCGGCGCCGGGGCCACTTCTGCACTGGGGGTGCGGGGTATGCTCCAATGGCGTCTGCACCATTGGAAGGACGCCATCGGGGATTTGAATCAGGCGCTTGAACTCAATCCCAACCAGTCTTTCCTTTATCTGCTGCGGGCTCTGGCCGAACGGGATGGGGGCGATGGGGAAGCGGCGCGGCGCGATTGGTCCGCATCACGCCTGCTCAATCCGGCGATGGCCGAATATTACCGGCAATTCGGCTTGATCGGTTTCTGAAAACCTCTCCTCCAAGCTACCGGGAAGACAAACTTTGTTGCGCCATTCGTTTCTTGCCGCCCTTGCCCTTTTGCCCCTCGGCGCGTCTGCCGCGGCGCAGGAGGCGGGGCGTTCGGCTGCCGACATTCTGGTCAATGGCGCGGTAACCCCGCCGGGAAAATGGAACAGGGCCGAAACCGACCATTTCATCGTGCTGAGCGACGGCAGCGAGGCCGAATTGCGGCGAACCTCCGTCAATCTGGAAAAGCTGCAACATCTGCTGGCCCGGCTGTATCATATCGATCAGGCCCATGACGAAGTGGGCAAGCTGACCGTCACCCTGTTTGGCAAACGCAGCTTTTTCAAGGATCTGGGGCTGGTCAATGCGCGCTCGGCCGAAGGGCCTTATGGCGCGGGCCTGAGCGATCAGCGCTATTACGACCCGCGTGCGGATGGCGCGGTTCTGGCCGTGGCGCGGGCCGATCAGGTGATTGATCTCAACACGGCCGAAGCGCGCGAGCGCGATTGCGACAATGCGATGGAGAACGATCAGGACTGCCTTGATGCCGGACGCGTCAATCGTGAGCCGGTTCCCCGGCCCTGGACCGCAGCGCTTTATTCAGGCGTCGCCCAGCATTTCATTCTGGCGCATATCCCGTCGGCCTATCCGCGCTGGTATCTTGATGGGGTGGGCGCGCTGTTTTCGACCGTGGCGATGCGGGACGATGGCGCGGTCGATTACGCCGCCCCGCCGCTGTATTACAAGCAAGTGTTGCGCGCCTATGGTGCGGTCAGGATCGGCGACATTGTCACAGGCCGCTATCTGGAGCCGGGCTATCGACGGATGGTGTGGACGCCCTATCACGCATGGCTGACGGCGCATTTCTTCCTCTATTCGGGCCTGAAAGCCGATCGGCAGCGCAGCTTTTCCAGATATATGTCGGCCATTGCCCATGGCACGCCCATGGCGCAGGCCGCCGTTGAGCTGGGCGATCTGCGTGTGCTTCAGCATGAATTCAACGTCTATCTGGAATCCGCGATCCTCTATGGGCGGTCAGACAAGGGCAGGGATCCGGGGCAGGACCCCATCGTCACCAACCTTTCGCCCGCACAGGTGGCGCTGATCGCGCCGCGCCTGCAGATGGATGCGCGGCTGGCGGAGGAGAATGCGGCGCGCCGGGAGGACTGGCTTCACGCCCTGCGCGACAGTCTGGCCCCGGCCGGGGATGCCGCCGAAGCCCATATGCTGATGGCCGAGGCGGAATGCCGCGATGGCCATGATGATCTGTGCCTTGAACAGGCCGAGGCCGTGCTGGCCCGGTCGCCCGACAATGCGCTGGCTTTGGCATGGAAGGGCATGGCGCTGGCCGACAAGGCGATCAACGGGTCGGCCGACAGGCGCTCGGCCGATCTGGCCTCGGCGCGGCAGATCCTGTCGAGCGCCGCGCCTGCCGATGCTAGGGCGGTGATCCCCCAGATCGCCTATTTCCGCAGCTTTACCAAGGCTAGGGAAACGCCGCCTCAGCAGGCGCTGATTGACATGGTCAAGGTGACAAGGACCAATCCCGCCGCTCCGGCCCCGCGCCTCTATCTGGCCGAGGAACTGGTGCGCGAGGGCAGGCGCGATCTGGCCAAGACCATTATGCTCCCGGTCCTCTATGGCGGCTATGCATCGCATGAGCAGGCTCTGGGCGCGCTTTTGCTGGAAAGTGGGGAAGCTGAGCGGGGCGGGTCGCGTTAAATCCCGGGGGCAACCGCCTTGTGAATGAGCGGGCGTTTGCTGCATAATCAAGTGCCCTGTAGCCGCCGGGTCAAGGCAGCTTCGGCCTTGTCATAAAGATGCTCGATCACGTGCTGGGGATGGCGGACTGTTGCCGGCGAAACCGGTGGGCATGAATCGAAGTAGTGATTCGTTTTCCGGGGATTCGATGCCGGGATGCTTGGCTTTGCCGCAATCCCTACAAATGGGGCCTTGCTGAGAATTTGTCCAAAGGAAAATCGATTTCCAAAAATGAAAGCAAATCACTTATTTGACTGTTGTTAAAAGATTTTAAAGGTTAAGCTAGTGGTTTTCCGTTAACATTTTCCTGCGCCATAGCCCTAAAAGTGAAGGTTTATAACGGTTCCCAATACAGGGCGCGAAACCATTTACCGGGGGGCAAAATGGGCATGACGGCAATAGCGAGGAGAGACGTGTGCATAAATGTGAATCAAGGAAATGATTCACATTCAAAGCCTGAGGAGCATCATCAGAAAATTTTCCCCGATGAAATGAAGGTAAGGTATCTTTCGTTCAATGACAGCGGGTCGGAGGAAAGAAAGGTTTGGTTGAGCGAAGTTTTTCATTTCTTTGAAGAATATTCGTATAGTGAAAATTCGACGAATTTCATTGCAACTGCATCATCGGAATATGACGCCATTTTCATCGGGGGGAATGACGTTCGCCGAATGATTCGGGTGCTCAAATCCTTTTCGCCGATACTGAAAAACAAGCTCAAGGTTTGTATTCTGGCCAATGCCACCCCGCCCAAGCGGGCGCGCGCCGTGGCGGCGGGCTTTGATGATGCTATCGATATTGAACGGACCTCGCCGGCAGAAGCTGTCTGGCGGTCGCGAGCCATGTGGCGGCGCTATGTTCAATCCCTGGAGCAGCATTTTCGGGATCGGCGCCAGGATAGCCAACTGATTGAAATCGCCGATATTTCGCGTCTCCCACGCCGGCACAAGCAGATCTTGCTGGGCCTTGTCGCAAGGAAGGGGCGCTATCTTTCGTATCACGAGATCAGCAACATAATAGGGAATGGCATTGATGAGGTGAGTGTGAAGCATATTCAGGTTCTCATCTGCCAAATCCGAAAGTTCCTGAACAAAGATTATAAAATAATCTGCGAAAAGCAGCGCGGCTACAGAATCATATTGGGGGGATGAGGTGGTGAATATGTCTGGAGTATCGTGTGTTAGGGAATCTATATAATATTTTTCGCATATATTTTTTCTGTTCCAGAGGGAGGCACAATAGAAACAGGAAAAGGACCCGCCATGACGGGGTTCATTTGATATCACGATGCAAGCATTGCGAAATCAGACTCTATCATAACCCGAATGGAACATGGGAAGATGTTCCAAGTTTTGTCCCCAAGGGTTATGTTATACCAAGCTGATTTTGAATTTAATCAGAATTTTTATATTCCGCCCTGTATTAACTGTATTTCTTATATATAAAAATCCTTGGAAGCATAAAATCGGACTGGCGTTATGCTGTCCTCCGCTTGACCTGATGGTATCGTCAGGCGCTTGTGCCGAAGGCGCGAGGACTTTATCTGGACATCGCCAAAAGATCTCCCCCGTTCTCGGCCCCAAGCCTGAGGACGTTTTTTGCGTTCGATCTTTCAAAATCGCTGATGCCGGCTTGCTTTTCCTCAACGCAGCCGTTGACCTCATGCGCTCAACTCTTCAGGCTTGCCCCGCGCGCATGATCGCGGCTACCTGGCGCCCGATGTCGGCGGGGCTCAGGCGGCCCGGGCGATACCAATCGGTCGTGTGGTTGAGCATGGTGAGCAGCGTGTTGCGGTAGATCGACAGGTCGATATGCGGCGGCAGATCCAGTCCGGCAATGATCCGGGCAAAGATCGTCTCAAAAGCATCGCGCCGCTCGATCAGCAGATGGCGCAGCGGTTGGGGCGCCATGCGGAAATCATTCATCAGCGGCGTGGTCAGCGATTGCGGATCGAGCTGGATTTCCAGCATCGTGATACAGGCGATTTCCAGCTTTTTCCATGGATCATCGATGGTGGCGATGGCCTCCTCGATTCGCGCTCCGGCCTGATCGAGCGCGTTGTTATGCAACTCGGCAAAGAGGGCATCCTTCGATTTGACATGGTGATAAAGCGAGCCGCCCAGCACCCCCGCTTCCTCGCCGATATCTCGCATCGAAGTTCCGGCATAGCCTTTGGCTGCGAAGAGATGGGCTGCGATTTCAAGAATTTGTGCGCGACGGTTGCTGCCCTGCTCAGTGGGTTGGCGGCGGGTGCGCGGCGCTGGCTTCGCCTTGGTCATGCCGATGCCCCTTGCCCCGGCGCGACCTTGTGGGACGGCTGGACGGCGGTGTGGCAGCAGGGGGAGGGCAGAGCCAAAGTATGTTTCCTCATTTGACTGTAACAGATGTTTGGTATAGGCCTTGTTCAACGGCCATGCAAGCGCCTGTGGAATCGGGTGCTGGAAGGTAAGGGTGACGCAGCCATGAAATGTTTGGTGCCGATCAAGCGGGTGCTTGATTACAACGTGAAGCCGCGTGTGAAGGGGGACGGAACGGGTGTTGATCTGAGCAATGTGAAGATGAGCATGA
>NZ_MKVS01000005.1:543222-832378 GCF_001898925.1 Novosphingobium sp. 63-713 | reverse complement strand
CGACATCGACGAAACCCTCGCCGCCAAGTATCCTTACAAGCCCGCATACCTCCCCGTCGCAAGGCTCGAAGATGGTACCATGTGGAATTGGTAAGCCATAAAATTCGGGAGAGGATAAGAACATGACATGGCGCTCAGCAAGATTGCGCATTCTGTTGCTGGTGATGGTGGGAACCATCATCAACTATATCGCGCGCAATTCGCTGGGCGTTCTGGCACCCCAGCTCAAGGCCGATCTGGCCATCACGACCGAGCAATATTCCTATATCGTCGGCGCTTTTCAGCTTGCCTATACGCTGATGCAGCCGATTGGCGGGATGTTGATCGACAAGATTGGTCTGACCGCAGGCTTCGCCTTGTTCGCGCTGGCGTGGAGTCTGGCCAATATGGCCCATGGCGCGGCGCGGGGCTGGCTTTCGCTGGCGGCGTTCCGCGGCATGTTGGGCATGGCCGAGGCCGCCGCCATTCCGGCGGGGATGAAGACGATCGGCGAATGGTTCCCCGATCGCGAACGTTCGGTGGCGGTGGGCTGGTTCAATGCGGGCACGTCGCTTGGCGCGGTGATCGCGCCGGTGCTGGCCGCCGTGGTCGCCAAGGTCTATGGCTGGCAGGCAGCCTTTGTCGTCACCGGGGCGCTGGGCGTCTTATTCGCTGGGGCATGGTATAAATTCTATCGCTCGCCCGGCGACGCCTCCTATGTCACGCCCCAGGAACTGGCCGAAATCCGCGAGGGCCAGCGCCCGGTCGAAGCCAGCGCAACGACCTTGGGCGCGATTGCCAAAACCAAGCGTTTCTGGGCCATTGCCGTCCCCCGCTTTCTGGCCGAACCGGCGTGGCAGACCTTCTCCTTCTGGATCCCGCTCTATCTGGCCAAGGAGCGCGGCATGGACATCACCCAGATCGCGCTTTTCGCATGGGTGCCGTTTCTGGCCGCCGATGCGGGGGGCATTCTGGGCGGCTATCTCGCGCCCTTCCTGCAGCGCACGCGGGGCCTCAGCCTTGAAGGTTCGCGCATCGCCGGGATCTCACTGGGCGCGGTCATGATGATCGCGCCGGGCTGCGTCGGCCTTGTCGCCAGCCCATATGCAGCCATCGCGCTGCTTTCCCTTGGCGGCTTTGCGCATCAGATCATCTCGGTGCTCATCAACACGCTCTCCGCCGATGTCTTTCCCAAGGGTGATATTGCCAAGGCCAACGGGCTGGTCGGCATGGCCGGATGGACCGGCGGGCTGCTCTTCTCGCTTGCCATCGGGCAATTGGCCGACAAGATCGGCTACGCCCCGCTATTCGCCTGCCTTGGCGCTTTCGATCTGATCGGCGCGGTGTGGCTGTTTGCCATGCGCCGCCACCTCATCCTGCAAAAGGCCTGACCCCCATGCGTAAATCCAGCCTTGCCCATCCGCCCCGCTTTTCGCTGGCCGAGCGGGAGGGGCCGCGCGTTACCCTGCATGCCGACACCGGCGCGATTGCGCATATTTTCGTGGCCGAAGAGGATATTATCCGCGTCCTGCTGCTGACGCAGGGCAAAGTGACATCCGCGCCGAGCTGGGCCATCGCGCCGGGGCAGAGCGATATTGCCGAGCCGGGCCGCGACCGAATGAGCGTCAAAGGCTTTGCCGCGCCCGATTTCAGCATCGAAGAAACCGAAACCCACATCACCATTGCCACCACCCTCCTGCGCCTCTCCATCGCGCGCGAAGGGTTCTTCTGCACATGGCACCAGATGGTCGATGGCGCATGGCAATTGATCGCCCAGGACCGCCCGACCCAAGCCTATAATTTCGGCTGGTGGGACGATGCCACCTATCATTACGTCACCCGCCAGACCGGCGAGCGCTATTATGCCCTTGGCGAAAAGGCCGGGGCGATGGACCGCGCGGGCCGCCGCTTCCGCCTCACCAATCTGGACCCGATGGGCTACGACGCCAGCGCGAATGATCCGCTGTATAAGTCGATCCCCTATGTCCTCGTGGTCAATGCAGAGGGCGCGGCCCATGGCGTGTTTTACGACACCACCGCCGATCCGAGTTTCGATTTCGGCCATGAGCATGACAATTATCACCCGCATTATCGCTATATGCGGGCCGAAAGCGGCGATCTCGACTATTACATGATCGCCGGGCCCGACGCGCGCGAGGTCACGCGCCGCTACACATGGCTGACCGGGCGGCCCGCGTTTCAGCCGCGCTGGGCGGTAGGCTATTCCGGCTCGACCATGACCTATACCGACGCCCCCAATGCGCAAGAGCGGATGGGCGAATTCATCGAAGGCATCAAGCGCCACGACATTCCGTGTGAGAGCTTCCACCTCTCCTCGGGCTACACCTCGATTTGCGACAAGCGTTACGTATTCCATTGGAACCGCGAAAAATTCCCCGATGTCGGCGGTTTCGTACAATCCTATGCCGACGCGGGCGTCGAACTGGTCCCCAATATCAAGCCCGCGCTGCTGGTCACACATCCGCGCTATGATGAGCTGGCCGCGAAGGGCTGGTTCGTGTCGGACGCGGATGGCGATCCCATCGTCTGCCAATTCTGGGACGAGGTGGGCGCCTATGTCGACTTCACCAACCCGGACGCCGCCGCATGGTGGCGCCAGCAGGTGACGCAGCAATTGCTGGAATATGGCATCCATTCGACATGGAATGACAACAATGAGTATGAGATCTGGGACAAGCGCGCCCTGATCTCCGGCTTTGGCGCGCCCCGCCCGGCCGCCGCCGAACGCCCGGTGCAGACCCTGCTGATGATGCGCGCAAGCCGCGCCGCGCAAATCGCCTATCGCCCCGACGAGCGCCCCTATGTGGTGACGCGTAGCGGCATGGCCGGGATGCAGCGCTATGCGCAAAGCTGGTCGGGCGACAATTACACCGCGTGGCACACGATCCGCTATAATCAGAAGATGGCGCTGGGCATCGCGCTGTCGGGCGTGTCGAATTTCGGCCATGATATCGGCGGTTTCGCCGGCCCCGCGCCCGAACCGGAACTGCTGCTGCGCTGGATTCAGGCTGGCATCGTCATGCCGCGCTTCTCGATCCACAGCTGGAATTCGGATCGCACGGTCAACGAACCATGGATGTATCCCGAGGCCACCCCGGCCATCGTGGGCATGATGCAATTGCGACGCGCGCTGCAGCCGATGCTGCATGATCTGCTCTGGCGCCACCATGCCCATTATGAGCCGGTCAGCCGCCCGGTCTGGCTGGATTTCGGCCATGACCCGCGGGCGTGGGAGGATGGAGACACCCATCTACTCGGCCCCGATCTGCTGGTGGCCCCGGCGATGGACAAGGGCGTGGAGAGCGTCACGGCCTATCTGCCGATGGGCGCAAATTGGTATGATGTTCGCGATGACCGCGCCTACGCGGGCGGGCAAGAGGTTGCGCTGGACGCACCGCTTTCGGGCCTGCCGCCAATGCTGGCGCGTGAGGGTTCGGGCCTGTTCCTCGATCTGGCCCCGGCCGGTTTCGTACAGGCTGCGCCCCAGCCCGCCGTCCTGCTCTATCCCGCGCCGGGCGAGGGGCAATTCACATGGAGCGGGTTTGACGAGAGCGGCAATGCTTGGCCCGATGCCGATCATCCGCCGCTGTGGAATGTCTGGGTCAAGAGCGCATCGGATGCGATCACCATCGTGGCGGCATGGACCGGCCATGGCCCCGCCCCGGCCCCGGCGCTGCGCATCGTTCTGCCTGCCGCCGAGGCGCGTGCGATCACGCTCAATGGTGCGGTGATGGCTGCCCGCCTTGAAAATGTGCTGGGCGTTGCGCGCAAGGTTGTGGACGCAGCCATTTAAAGAAAAGGCCGGGCCGCGCTTGAGGGAAGCGCGGCCCGGCCGATAGACCGCAACACTGGTGAGAGGTTCAGCGTGCAGTGGCGCGGCGGATGGCGGCTTGCCACCCGGCCTGCAATTTCTGGCGCGCGGGCGCCTCCATCTGCGAATGGAAACGCACCACCTCGCCCCGGCTTGCGCCCGAAAGCGCATCGGGCCAGACTCCGCTGGCATGACCCGCCAGCATCGCCGCGCCCAGCGCGGTGGTTTCCAGATTGGCGGGGCGTTCGACCACAATGTCGAGAATGTCGGCCAGGAATTGGCAGAACCAGTCATTGGCCGCCATGCCGCCATCGACCCGCAAAGCCGCCAGCGCGCCCGCGCCATCGGCCTGCATCGCGGCAACCAGATCGGCGGTCTGAAACGCCACCGATTCCAGCGCCGCGCGCGCAATATGGGCCGCCCCGCTGTCAAAGGTCATGCCGGTCAGCATCCCCCGCGCCTCGGTGCACCAATGCGGCGCGCCAAGGCCGACGAAAGCGGGCACCATATAGACCCCGCCATTGTCGGGCAGGCGCGCGGCCATTTCCTGCGTCTGGCGCGCCTCGACAATGATGCCCAGCCCATCGCGCAGCCATTTGATCGCCGCGCCCGCGACGAACAAAGAGCCTTCCATCGCGTAATGCGTGACGCCATCGATGCGATAGGCAATCGTGGTCAGCAACCGGCTGCGCGAGCGGGTCAACACCTCGCCGGTGTTCATCAGCATGAAGCCGCCGGTGCCATAGGTGATCTTGGCCTGCCCCGGTGCCAGGCAGGACTGCCCCACCAGCGCGGCCTGCTGATCGCCCGCGATGCCGCGAATGGGGATCGTTCCGCCCAAGAGATGCGTGACGCCGAAATCATCCGCGCTCTGGCAAACCTGAGGCAGAACGGCGGCGGGAATGCGGAACAGGGCCAAAAGATCGGGGCACCAGCGCTGTTTGCGAATATCAAACAGCAGCGTGCGCGAGGCATTGGTCACATCGGTCTTGTGCTCGCGCCCCTCGGTCAGGCGCCAGAGCAGGAAAGTGTCGATCGTGCCAAAGGCCAGTTCGCCCTTTTCCGCCCTTTCGCGTGCGCCCGGAATTGTATCCAGCAGCCAAGCCAGTTTGGTCGCGGAAAAATAGGGATCGAGCAGCAGGCCGGTGCGCTCCTGCACCAGCGCTTCATGGCCCGCCTCATGCAACCGGGCACAGATTTCCGCCGTGCGCCGGTCCTGCCAGACAATCGCGCGGTGGAGCGGGGCGCCGGTGGCGCGGTCCCACAGGACCACGGTTTCACGCTGGTTGGTAATGCCGATGGCGGCAATATCGTCCGGCCCCATCCCCGCCTTGGCCATGGCGCCCTGCGCCGTGGCCAGCGTGTCGCGCCAGATATCCTCGGCATCATGTTCGACCCAGCCATCGGCCGGATAATGCTGGGCAAATTCCTGCTGCGCGCTGGCGATCACCTGATGCGAGGGCGCGAAAATCAGGCTGCGGGTCGAGGTCGTGCCCTGATCGATGCTGAGAATATGGCCGCTCATGATGCCCCTCGCCTATTTTTTCTTTTCAAACCATTGGTCGATGCGCTGCGCCATATCGCCCTGCGCGGTCAGGCCCAGCTTGCTGCGCCGCCACAGAACATCGCGGCTAGTGCGCGCCCATTCATGATCGGCCAGATAGCGCAACTCGGCCTCGTACAGCCCATTGCCGAAATCCTCGCCCAGATCATTGAGCGATTGCGCATTGCCCAAGATCCGCTCGATCCGCGAGCCATAGGCATGAGCCAGACGCGCAGCCAGTTCGACCGAAAGGAACGGCCAGCGGCGGCGCACATCGGCAAGGAAAGCGGCAAACCCGCCCGCAAAATCCCCGCCCGGCAAAGGCGCCGTGCCGGTCCATCCGCCGCGCATCGGCGGCAGGAAAGGCTCCAGCATTTCCAGCGCATGTTCGGCCAAACGGCGATAGGTGGTCAGCTTGCCGCCAAAGATCGAGAGCACCTGCGGCCCGCTTTCGCGGCCCAGTTTCAGCACATAGTCGCGCGTGATCGCCTTGGCGTCCGCCCCGCCATCGTCATAGAGCGGACGCACGCCCGAATAGGTCGAGACGACATCATCCGGGCTGATCTCGCCCTCGAAATAATCATTCACCGTGGCGCAGAGGTAATCGACCTCCTCCGCCGAGATTTTGGGCGCATCGCGCTCGGCCTCACCCACCAGCAGGTCGGTCGTGCCCACCAGCGTGAAGCCGTTCTGATAGGGGATGGTGAAAACGATCCGCCCGTCCTGTTTTTGCAGGATAAAGGCATGGTCGCCGGGGTAGACCTGCGGCACGATGATATGGCTGCCCTTGACCAGACGGATACCGCCATGGGCCTGCGCCTGCGGAATGCCCCCCAGCATCGCGCCCACCCACGGACCTGCGGCATTGACCACGGCGCGGGCGCGCACCTGCTGCGGCCCCGCCGCACCGGAAAGATCGACCAGCCAGTGATCGCCCTCCACCTTCGCACCGGTGGCGGTCACGCCGATGCGGATTTCGGCCCCGCGCTCGGCCGCGTCGATAGCGTTGAGCACCACCAGCCGCGCATCATCAACCCATGCATCGGAATAGACGAAACCCTTGGCCAACCCCGGCTTCAACCCCGCCCCCCATCGCGGATCGCGCAGATCAACGCCATGCGAGGGCGGCAAAGTCTGTTTCCCGCCAATATGGTCATAGAGCCACAGGCCGATGCGGATCATCCATCCGGGCCGCCCGCCCTTGGGCTGAGGCAGGACAAAGCGCAGCGGCCAACTGATATGCGGAGCGATATGGATCAGCCTTTCGCGCTCCTGCAAAGCCTCGCGCACCAGACGGAATTCGTAATATTCCAGATAGCGCAGGCCGCCATGGATCAGCTTGGTGCTGGCCGAGGAGGTGTGCGCGGCCAGGTCGTCGCGTTCGACCAGCAGGACCTTCAGCCCCCGTCCCGCCGCATCGCGCGCAATCCCGGTGCCATTGATGCCCCCGCCAATCACCAGCAGGTCATAATCGGCAACCGGGGGAAGAGCTTGAGCCATCGACTTTTCCTGATCGTGTGCAACCGGCAGGTACGCCGCCATAGGGCGCGTTCCTGCGGATTCCTGCCTAGGCCATCATTCCAATCCTGTCAATTGGTCATTCCAATTAGCAGGCAATTGCCACTCATCATTCCTTGATCTTGCGAACCAGCATCCACAAAACCGCGCAGCCCACCAGATCCAGCCCGCACAGGCTGACGAACAGCGGGTTATAGCCAAAGGAATCCGCGCTTTGCCCGATCAGGAAGGTGAACAGGATGCCCCCGATCCACGCCGCCGATCCGGTCAGACCACTGACCGTGCCGACCCGGTTGCTGGGGAACATGTCCGAACACAGTGTAATCAGCGCGCCATTGAGCATCTGATGCGCAAAACCGCCGATGCAGAAAAAGACGATCGCCATCATCGGGCTGGTGGCAAGGCCGATGCAGGCCGGGCCTGCCATCAACAGCGCCCCGCAGGTCATGGTGATCTTGCGCGAAGCCACTACCCCCGCCCCGCGCCGGATCAGCCATCCGGGCAGCACCCCCGCCGCCAGCGACCCGAAATCCGCCGCCAGAAACGGCAGCCATGCCCAGAGCGCCACCGCCTTCAAATCCAGATGCCATGCGCTGACCAGATAGAGCGGGATGAAAAAGTTGAAGGTCTGCCACGCCGGTTCGGCAAAGAAGCGCGGCAGGGCAATCGCCCAGAACGAGCGCTCTTTGAGCAGCGACCAGCGGCTGGGCACCGGGCCATCGGGCGCGGCCCCGCCCTGTCCTTCGCGGATCATGGTCAGTTCCTGCGCCGAAAGCCGCGTATGTTCCTCAGGCCTCCGATAGCAAAACCACCACATCAGCGCCCACACCATGCTGAGCGCGCCCGACACCACAAAGGCGGAGCGCCAGCCCCACCACAGGATGCAAAAGGCCACCAAGGGCGGGGCAATCATATTGCCGACGCTGGTGCCCATCTGAAACGCGCTGGTGGCCAGCGAGCGTTCGCGCGCGGGGAACCATTCGGACACGACCTTGGCCCCGGCGGGAATGGCGGCGGCCTCATTCGCGCCCAGCAGGCTGCGGAAAAAGGCAAGGCCAACCCAGCCCCCAGCCAGCGCATGGAGCGCATTGGCCACCGCCCAGCCCACCGCAAAGATCATGAACCCCAGCCTCGTGCCCAGCGCATCCAGCACCGCGCCCGCCACCGTCTGCATCACCGTATAGCTGGCCTGAAAGGCGATCACGATCCAGCTATATTGCTGGGTCGTGATGCTCAGTTCCGCCTTCAGCGTGGGCGCGGCGACCGAAAGCGTCGAGCGCGCCAGATAATTGAGCACGGTCCCCAGCGTCACCAGACCGATGATCCACCAACGCAGGGATTTTACTTTGCCAGCCATTTACGCGGGATACCTTTATTGAGCGTCGAGTTCGATCAGCGAAACGCGCGCCGGAGCCGTCCCCGCCTTGAATTCCAGATCGATCCGGCCCTTGGACGTAACATCGAAGGTCCGCGCCACAGCCGCCGCATCCGCCGCCGGGGCGGCCGGTTCAAAGGCGCGCAGGATGGGTTTGCCATTGGCGCGGACATCGAAACCGCCCTTGACCTGCCCGGCCATGGCCGGGAACCACAGGGTCAGCTTGTAACGCCCGGCAGGCGCGGGAATGTGATAGGCAAAACTGCCCTTACGATAGGTGGCGATGGCGTCGCGTTCACCCGTGCCGTCGATGCGGGCAGGCTCAGCCTTGCGGCCGTAATCGGCGGGCTTGTCCAGACTGGCCACCTCGCCGCCTTCAAACCAGTTGTCCGAGCCCAGCAGGCGCGTCTTGCTTTTCGCCGCAACCAGAGTTCCGGTGTCGATGGCGATATGCCCGCGCTTTTCGGGCGAGAGCGTCCAGGTGATCTGATCCTCGACCGCCGCGCCATGGCGGATGCCGCGCGCCACCAGCCGGTTCTCACCCGCATCCAGCGCCACGGCGGGCCAGACGCAGACCATCTGCGCACAGCCCTCGCGCTTGCCCAAGGAGCGACCGTTTAGCAGCAGCTCGGTGCTCTCGGCATTGCTGTAAACCTTGACGTCGGTCACGCCATAGGCGCGGGCTGCATAGCGCCGCCCGGTGATGCGGATCGTGGGCGCGTCGCTCCAGTTCGCCTTATAGAAATACCAGGCGTCCTTGCGGGTCTTGTGGTCATAGGCGACCAGACCCTTGGTGTTGATGTCCTGCGCATCGCCCTCGGTGCGCACGGTGGTGGCAAAATCGAAGGAATTCCACAGCCAAGAGGCATAGAGATAAGGCCGGGCGGCGATCTGGGCCAGCGCGGTTTCGTGGATATAGGATTCATATTCTTCGGGCTGGGCCGCGCCGCGCGAATCCGGCATCCCGCCCAGCACATTGTCCGTATGGATCGTCAACGCCCCGCCAGCGCCATATTCGGTGACGGACAAAGGCTGGGCCGGACGCTTGGCGTGCAACTGATCCAGCGCCGGGCCAAGATCCTGCTCCTTGCCGAAATACCAGCCGAAATAGCGGTTGGCCCCGCCCAGATCGGCGGCCACCGCCGTTTCGGGAATGGCCACATCCGCGCCGAACAGCCGCCCTTCGCAGCAGGTCGCCAGAGCGGTCGGGCGCGAGGGATCTTCCGATTTTGCCTGTTTCTGCAGCATGTTAAGCAAAGGCATCGGATCGGGTGTCTGCCCATCGGTGCCGCCCCGGACAAAAGCGGGCAGCGAGTTGCCGAAATCGACCTCGTTGGCGATGCTCCAGATGGCGGTTGCGGCGTGGTTGTAATTCTGGTGGATCAATTCGCTCAATTGCTGGCGTACATTGGCCACCAGCGCGGGCTCCGGCTCCATCTTGCCCATCGTGGTCCAGGCCGAAACCAGCGGCACTTCATCCCACAGCACAAAACCATAGCGGTCGGCCAGATCGTGGATGGTCTGTCCATGCTGATAATGAGTCAGGCGGATCGAATTGACGCCCATTTCGCGCATCGTCGCCACGTCTTCCTCGACATCGGCGGGGCTGATCGCCCAGCCCTTGCCGTCGCGGTCCTGATGATAGCCCACACCATGCAGGACATAGGGCTTGTCATTGAGGAAGAAGCCCTTGTCGGCATCGAAACGCATGGTGCGGATGCCGAAATTCTGCTCGACCGCATCGCTGACCTTGCCATCGGCGCCCAGCACCTCGGCGCGCAGGCGGTAGAGATAGGGATCGGCCACGCCCTGCCACAGATGGGCACCCGCAACGGTCAGATCGGCGGCCACTTCCTGCGTCGCCTTGACGCCAAGGGCCTGTTTGACGGTGGTCTGCGCCGCCACCTTGCCATCGCGGTCGATCAGGGCGATCCGCGCCGAGGCCAGAGCCGGCTTGCCCGCATCATTGGTCAGACGCAGGCGGACATGCACCTGCGCATCGCCGCCCTGAACCGCCGCCGTATTGGCATAGAGGCCCGGCCCGCCAAAATCCTGCATATCGACATGCAGCGGCGCGGTAGAGATCAGCCGCACCGGGCGATAAAGCCCGCCATGCACGAAAAAGTCGCCGAACAGGGGCAGCACGTCAGATGTGGACGATCCGGCCGCAGGCTGCGAATTGTCCACCCGCACGGCCAGAACATTGCTCTGCCCCGGCTTCAGCGCGGCGGTCGCATCCAGCCGGAAACGCCCGAAGCCGCCGCGATGCTCGCCCAGCAGGACGCCGTTGAGCCAGACCTGCGCCACCCGGCTTGCCGCATCAAATTCGATCCACGTCTTGCGCCCGGCAAGATCGGCGGGCGCATCGAACCGATTGCGATACCAGCCCACGCCCATTTTCTTGGCCACCGTGGCCGCCGTGTTCGTGCCGCCCAGATCGTGGTGGTAATAGCCCACCCGGTTCCAGGTGTGGGGCACGGAAACCGCCTGCCATCCGCCATCGGCAAAATCGGGTTTGGCGGCATCAGCGGGGACATCCTGCCCGGCAAAGCGCCAGTCGGAGGCGAGCGGGAGGACCGTGCGGGCCTCCTGCGCGGCGGCGTGGGAGGCAAGCGCGGCGCCAAGGGCAAAACCGGCGGTACAGGCGAGAAGACGTGCGATCATCGGGGGTACTTTCCGCTTATTGGCCGGTGATGTGCCCGGTTATATGATTGTCTTTGAGCCACAGCGCATATTGGTCAAACCATGCATCGCTGGTCGTGCCATTGGGCTGTGAGGCAAAACCATGGCCGCCCGCGCTGTAGAGGTGGAACTCCACCGAGCTGCCCGACATGCGCCATGCGTGAAGCAGGCTCAGGTCCTGCGCCTTGAAGAAACGGTCATCGGCCGCGATGACCGAAAAGAGCGGCGGGGCGTGGGCGGGAACTTCGGTTCCCTGGGTCGGGCCATAGACCATGCCGACAAAATCGGGCCGCGCATCCGCCGCATTGGCCTGCGTTGTGGCCAGAACCGTCACCGCGCCTGCCGAAAAGCCCAGAATGCCGACCTTTGCCGGGTCGACATGCCACGCCCCGGCATGGGCGCGCACCATGCGGATCGCGGCCTGCGTATCGGCCACGGCATAGGGGCGGTTGTCCTCCTTGGGCTGCTCGCCCCGCTGGAACAGACCGGCCAGCGCCTGTTTGAAGGCAGGGAAACCGTCGCCGACGGGCCCATTACCTATTGGCAAGGTGCGATATTTCAGGATGAACACCCGCACGCCTTGCTTGTCGAGGCGCTTGGCGACGTCAAAGCCTTCATTGTCCATCGCGAGGAACTGATAGCCCCCGCCCGGCACCAGAATGACCGCCGGGGCCACCTTGTCCGCCGCCAGTGTGCCGGGCCAGAGCAGGAGCTGCGGCTTGCTGACATTATAAACCAGCCGCTGATCGGGCGTCTGCTGTGCCCAGCCCTCACGCGCGGGGTTTTCGCGCGGGAGGGTGATGGGCAGATCCACCGCCTTGCTGACCGGAGGATTGGTGACGGGCAGAACGCCATCGACCCATGCCCCCGGCGCAGCGCTTGCCGCAGTGGCCCAAAGGGCCGCGATCAGGGCAAGGCGCTTCACTTGGGCGTCTCCTTGGATTTCCGCGTGTAGTAATTGGCCAGCACGTCAAAGGCCAGCTTGTGCTGTCCGGTCTCCGAAATCAGCCCCTTGCGGTTCCAGCCCATCTGGAAGTCGGGATTCTGGCGGCGGGGCGAGCGGAAATCCTTGAGGATCCACGGCGAGAGCCCGCGCAGAGTCGGCACATGATCGGCCATTTCCAGCGTCTTGCGGTAATATTCGGCCTGAAATTCCTCGGAGAATTTCTGCATCCTGTCCGGGCTGTGGAAGCCCGATTTGGCATCCGCGCCAAATTCGGAAAACACCAGCGGACGGTCGGCAGGCACATTCCACACGCTGGCGGGCAGGTCGGAGAGGCGATCCCCGGTGTACCAGCCGTTGTAAGTGTTGATGGCAACAATATCGAGATCACCCGCCAGCGGATCGGCCATGGTCATGGTCGGAACCTTGGCATTTTCCTCGCGCTTGACCAGCAGGGCGGCGCTGACCAGACGCGAGGGATCGAGACGGCGCACATCGCCGATCAGCGTGCGCAGGAAAGCGTTGCGATCATCATTGACCGGGGTCTCATTGGCCACGCTCCAGATCACCACGGAGGCGCGATTGGAATCGCGCAGGATATTTTCAGCCAGCATGTTGCGCGCGGCAGCCAGCGTGCCGGGATTATTCCACGCCACCATCCAGTAAACCGGGACCTCGCTCCACACCAGCAGGCCCAGCTTGTCGGCGGCGCGGGTCATCACCTCGGAATGGGGGTAATGCGAGAGGCGGACGTAATTGCCGTGCAGCCCGTTCTTGATCTCGCCCAGCAAGGCATTGGCGGCCTCGGGGGTGATGACGCGGGCCGGATTGGGGCTGATCTCTTCCTCATGCATCGAAATGCCGCGCAGGAAAATCGGCTTGCCGTTCAGCAGGATGTCCGCGCCCTTGCGCTCAATGGTGCGGAAACCGATCTGGTCGCGCCAGACGTCCTCGCCCGCGCTCAGCGTCACATCATAAAGCTTGGGATTTTCCGGCGACCAGCGCACCAGCGAACGCGGCGCGGGGATCGAAGCCTTCCAATTGCCCTGCGCGTCGGTTTTACCCGGCACGTCCAGCTTGAGCCCGGCGATCGTCAGATGCAGGCTCTGCCCCGCCGCCGATGCGCCATCCAGATGCGCCGCAGCCTCCAGCTTGCCGTCGGTGGTCAGGCGGACCATCGCATTGTCGACATAGGTTGCGGGCGTATGGACCAGACGGATGCCGCGCGTCGCGCCGCCATAGTTTTCCCAGTCGGTGACGGTGGGGGGAACGGTGGTGGCGGTGGCCTGCGAGTCGACCGCGAAGGTGATCTGGTTGTCGCCATCGCGCAATTGCTGCGTCACCTCAAAGGCGAAGGGGGTGAAGCCGCCCTCGTGGCGACCGAGGGGCTTGCCATTGAGATAGGCCGTGGTGGCATAATTGGCCGCGCCAAAGCGCAGAAAATAGCGGCCCTTGCGGTTGGCCGGGGCGTCAAAATGGCGCTGATACCAGACAAGGCCCTGATAATGGCGCATTTCGGGCGTCGCGGCCAGCCATGATCCGGGCAGCGAGGTGGTTTGCGCATGGGCCATGTCGAATTCGAACATGGTCCGGTTGTCCTGCGCCATGGTCTTGCGCACGTCGATGTCCAACCAGCGCCGCTGCCCCAGATCCGGCGCTTCGCCATGAAAACCCGATATGCCGGAGCGATAGGGGTCGATTGAATAATTCCAGGTGCCGGAGAGTTCGGTGCCCTCGCGCATGTCGGCCGAAACCAGCAACGGCTCATTGGCAATTGTGGCCAGAGGCAGCGCGTTGGGCGCCTCTTCGGCCAGAAGCGGAAAGCTGCCCGTCATAAGGGCTGCGGCGAAAAACCTGATTGCGTGGGTCTTGCGCATACCGTCTCCAAGAATGGGATTGGCCCTGCCCCTTGTGGCTGGCTGATTTTTCCGCGCGCGGCGCGCGCAAAAAGGCCGGGCGGTTTTGGCCGCCCGGCCCGGTATTATCAGAAGTTCAGGCTGGCGCGCAGCCCGCCATAGCGGCGGAAGTCACGCGGAAGCACCGCCTGCGTGGTCATGGCATTGCCCCAGCTGCCGTTCGAGTTGATCAGCGAGGGATAATACTGCTGGTCGAACAGGTTGTTGACGAAAGCGGCCACTTCCCAGCGGCGATTTTCATCGCGGATACCAAGGCTCATATTCACGATCTCATAGCCCTTCTGGAAGGTCTGGGGATCGCGGGCCGCGTAATAGACGCTGCTCTGATGCTGAACATTGACCTGCGCCAGGCCGCGCAGCCCATCGCGGATCTGGGGCGTGTATTCCGCCGTTGCCGACATCTTGAACTGCGGGGCCTGAACCGCGCGGGTACCGGTCAGGTTCTGGCTTGAGGGCGTGCCCGCCACGCAGCCCTGAGCGGCGGTCTGGCCGGGGAAGCACTGGGCCACCGGATAGTCGATATATTTCGCGTCCAGAATGGCCAGCGAGGAGTTGAAGTTGAAATCCGAGCTGGGGCGATAGCCCGCATCGATTTCAAAGCCATGCGTGCCCAGCTTGCCCACGTTGGTCAGACGGAAGTTCGTCGTGCCGTCGGCCAGCGTTTCGATCGTCTGGGCCTGCAGGTTCTTGTAGGTCGTGTCGAAATAGGTGACGTTCAGCGTGACCTTGCGGTCGAAAAGCTGGCTGCGCACACCGAATTCGATATCGCGCGAAGTTTCCGGCTTGATCGGCCCGGCCGCCGCACGATTGGCGTTGAAACCGGTGGTCAGGTCATAGGTCTGACCCTTGTAGCCGGTCGAATAGGTCACGAAAGCGTTGACGCGCGGCGTGAATTCATAGCGCGCGCTGATGCGGTAGGTGGCTGCCGTATCCTGGGCGCTGCCGCTGAACTGGGCGTTGCCGTTCTGGATGTCCTGGAACGTGTAGGACACCTTTTCATTCTGCACGCGCCCGCCGCCGGTCAGGGTCGCCTTGGGCATGAACTGCCAGTCGGCCTGAACGAAACCGGCGATCTGGGACGACTTGGAGGTGGCGTACCAATTGGCCAGCGAGAAGGCCGGACCGCGATAGAAGGGGCGCTCAAAATCGACATTCGCGTAATAGGCGCCGACCGTATAATGGAAAGGCTTGCTGCCGTCGGACAGCAGGCGGACTTCCTGCGTGAAAAGCGTCGACTTGAACGTGCCGACCTGAATGTTGTTGAAGCCGGTCAGCGCCGAAGAGGTTTCGTCGGAGTCGAAATAGTCGTCCAGACGGAACTTGTCATAGGAGGTGATGGTCACCAGCGAGTGATCGCCCAGCGTGAATTCGCCGCGCAGATTGCCACCGCCGCCCTGATACTTGGTGCGCGAGGTGTAATTGATGCTGGCGTTCTGGTTGTTGGGCCCAACCACCACGCCGGGCAGCACCTGGCTGATGGTCTGACCAGCGGTGCCGCGGAAATTGGCGCCGGCGGCCTGGGCAATGATCGGGCGGCCAATATTGGTGTTGCCGTTCATGTAATTGAGCGACAGGGTCAGCTTGGCATCGCTGCTCGGCTCCCACCGGATCTTGGCGCGGACATTGCCTGCTTCGCGGCCGTTCAGCTTCTGGCCGTTGAACAGGTTGCGCACATTGCCTTCCCACTTGGAATAGGCCGCCGAAAACACATAGCCCACGGTCGGGCTGATCGGGCCGGAAACGCTGGCATTGACCGCATATTCCTGATCGGTCGTCACGGTCGCATTCGCGCGAACCTTGAGCGTGTCGCTGGGACCGCGCGTGATAATATTGATCAGACCAGCCGAAGCCGCCTTGCCATACAGGGTCGATTGGGGGCCGCGAAGAACTTCGATACGCTCCACATCGGGCAGATCGGTGAAGGCGCGGGCCTGAAACGCCATCGGCACTTCATCGACCAGCACGGCCACGCTCGGCTCAACGCCAATGCCGAAAGCGAAAGTGCCCACGCCGCGCAGCGACACGTTGGCATTCACCGGATGTTCGGCCGGGCGGATGGTCAGCGAGGGCGAAACCGCGCCGAGATCCTGGAAGTTGCGTACGCCTGCGGCCTGAAGCTGGTTCGCGCCCAGCACCGAGACGGCCAGCGGCACGTTCTGGACGTTTTCGGCGCGCTTTTGCGCGGTCACGATGATTTCGCCCGTGTCAGGCTTGTCAGACGCCTTGGGCGCAGCGCTCTGTGCATGGGCCGGGCCAGCCAACAGACCAATTGCAGCCGCGAGCGCGGCGACGCACACGGAGTTGTGGAAGCTCTTCATACCATCCCCTGATGATGCCGGACTGAATCGTCCTGTTTGTTTCGAAGGATGTTCTACATAATGGCCTGACCAAATGCAAGACCGGTTTGGCACATTGCGGATGAATGGCCTTATGATTGGTCATGGGTCGCGGCAATCAGATGTTTGGCCGAAATCGTCCCGGTGATTCTTCGGAGACCACATGGCCGCCGTCATACCGGTATGAAAATCTCCAGATCATCGCCATCAAACCAATGATAATAAAATAATAATTTGACATACCCCTATAGTGGACGACGAACGTCGGGCATGACGTCAATCTCTCAAATCCCACCTTTGATCGTGAGGCCGGGGCGAAACGGGCCCGAAAGGTTCTGCCCAAGGGTGTTGCGCAAATGACACTCGCGATCAACATCCGAGACAAGACGACACGCATCCGCGCGGGCAAGACCGTTGGGCGGCAATTGGCCTAACAACGGCCGGCGCGCGCAACACAAGCCCCGCGTGCGGTCAAGGCACTGGGCCTGAGGATCCTGTGCAGATCGCGGCCGCGACATCGCCTGCGTGCCATCGCCATCAATGTGTCGCAAAATCCGCCGTCGACAATGGCTGCGCGGGCCGCCCCTATACTCTACCAGTATGGTAGGAAAACTTGCTGACGCCCCCTTTCGCCGTAATCTGCTCTTTGCCCTCGCTTTGTCGGCGGGCATTCTCAATCTGATCGACCGCCAGATCATCGCGGTTTTGAAACCCACCATCGCGGCCGAATTGCATTGGAATGACGAGGATTACGGTACGCTGGCCACATGGTTTCAGACCGGCGCGGCGTTCGGCTTTCTGGCAGGGGCTGGATTGTGGACAGGCCGGGGGTGAAATGGGCCAATCCGCTTGGGGATGGCGGTATGGTCGCTGGCCGTGATGGCGCATGGCTGGGTGCGCTCGATGGCAGGCTTTACCGCCGCCCGCCTTTCCCTTGGCGCGACCGAGGCGATGGGGACGCCATCGAGCGTGAAAACCATCGCCAGGATTTTCCATGCTCCACTGCGCAGCGCCAGTTTTGGTCTGTCCAATGCGATGAACAGTATTGGCGCGATGCTGGCGCCTTTGGCGATTCCTTTTGTGGCGGCCGAATATGGCTGGCGGGCGGCTTTTGAACTGGGGGGGCGGCGGGGCTGGTCTGGGCGGGGCTGTTCGGCAAAAATGCCAGCGCAGGTGCCATCAGCATCGCCACCAAAGGCCCCAGCGCACCGGCGGCTGTGGCGAGGTGAGCGCCACCACTGATCAGGAATATCGCGCCAAGGCGGGCATCACCGGCGCGATCACCAATGGCCTGAATGCCGGGACCAGCCGCCTCGTCCCCCGCGACGATGTGCGCTATGGCGGCATCCTGCTGCGCAAGACGTTCTGACAGCGAGGGGGCGGCGTTGAAAAGCGCCGCCCCTTTTTGCCTTAACCCTGAAGTGGGCCGTGGAACGCGATTTCGTTCACGCTCAAACGCGGGCTGGGCTTTTCGCGCGCCTGCAGCGCTTCGGGCAGATCGCCCGCATCGCCGCGCCAGCCCGCGGCCACGGCCACTTCGACCTTGTAACGCTCGCCCGCGCCGGTTGCCTTGGCCGCCGCTTCGGGATCGAAACCGGCCATTGCGTGGGTGGACAATCCGCGCTTGGCCCCCTGCAGCGCCAGATAGGCCCATGCCGCGCCCGCATCGAAGGAGTTCCACTTGGCGGGCGTCGCCTCGCTTGCCCCCGGCGCGGTGATCTGCTTGTCCGACAGGACGAAGATCAGCGCCCCGGCCTTCTGCGCCCAGCCCGCATTGAACGGCAGCAGCGCGCCGACAAACGCATCCCAGTTCGCATCGCCGCGCAGCGCATAGGCAAAGCGCCAAGGCTGATAATTGAACGCGGAGGGGGCCCAGCGCGCGGCCTCGAACAAAGGCAGCAGATCGGCCTGCGTCACCCCTTGCTCGCTATAGGCGCGCGGGCTCCAGCGGGCGAGGAAATCGGGATCGATCGGGTGATCGGCATTACGCGTGGTCATATAAGCTCCTTATTTCAATCAGCCTGGGCCTTTGGGGCAGGATAAACCGGCCATTGCGCAAAAGGGAAGTCCCGCATCTGGCTGCAGGCCGACTTATCGCCATCGCCCATTCGGGGACGCGGCCTGCCACAAGGGCCAAACGCCTCCTGATACGCCCCTCCCGGCTAGCCCGATGCGCCGACGCCCATCAATTCTCTTTCTTCCACCCCATCGCCGCTGACATGACATCGAACAGGCGGGTATTGGCAAGAAGCCGTGCACAAGGTTGGCGCCCGGCCCGCGCCGCCCACCAACACCGTGTCATGGTCGAAACAGGGCTGCAGGTCGAAAAGGACTGGAGCTATGCGCCCTTTGCCAATGCCAGCGCATCCGCCCCCGCCGGAAAGCGGAGCTGGCCTGTCCGGTCCTGCACCGCGTCCCACACCGCCTGGGCAACATCGCTCTCGCGCGTGGTCAGGGCGGGCGCGGCAAAGGCTTCCAGAATGGGGCGGGCAAAGTCGGCATAGCCGCCCGGCAGCAGATCGCTCACCGGCACGATGGCATTGGCCCCGAACCGCGTGGTCGGCGCATAGCCCGGCTCGACCAGCTTCACCTGAAGGCCAAAATAACCCAACTCATGCGCCAGCGAGCCGGTGAAGCCCTCGATGGCCTGCTTGGTCGCGGTGTAGGCTGCGGCCAGCGGAAAAGCGCCCAAAGTGACACTTGAGGTGACATTGACGATGCAGCCCGAGCGACGTTCCCGCATCTGGGGGATGAAGGCCTGACACATGGCCATCACGCCGATTGTGTTGGTCTCAATCAATTGCCGGATCAGGCTCATCGGCATGGCCTCGAAAGCGCCCACCCCGCCCACTCCCGCATTGTTGACCAGCACATCGATGGGCCCTGCCGCCTCCGCCAGAGTCGCAATGCTCTCCTGCGAGGTGACATCGAGCGGCAGAATGCGCAGCCGGTCAGAAGCGCCGCCAAACACCGCCGGGTCGGGCTTGCGCATGGTCGCCACCACATTCCAGCCCTTGGCGAGGAAATGCTCCGCCGTTGCCTGGCCATAACCGGAGGATGTGCCGGTGATGAGGATCGTCTTGGTCATTGCCTGTCTCCTTGATGTCGATGCAGGGAGAGATAGACGCTGAGTGGAAGACAATATATAATCATAGATCCATATTCATTTACAGATCGTCCAAACCCATGGATCCCCTGAGCGAAATTATCACCCTGCTGCGCCCCCATGCGGCCCTGTCAAAGCCGATCACGGCGCGGGGGCGCTGGGCGGTTCGCTATCAGGCGCATGATGCGCCGGGCTTCACGCTCATACTCGCCGGACAGGCATGGGTGACCTTCGAAGGATCGGCGCCGCTGAGACTGGCGCAGGGGGATTTCCTGCTGATGCCGACAACGCCCGCCTTTGCTCTGGCCAGTGAGCCGGAACTGGCCGGTCCTCTGCTGGAGCCGAGCAAGGAGGCGGTCCGGCATGGGGAACAGGACGGCGAGCCTGATTTTGCGGCCCTAGGCGGCAGTTTTTCCTTTGAGCGGGCCAATGCCCCTCTCCTGCTCGCGCTGTTGCCCGGCCTGATCCACATTCCCGCTGCGCAGGGCATGATGGACCGCATGGGCCGGACCATCCACCTGCTGGCCGAAGAATGCACATCCAGTCATCCGGGCAAGGATCTGATCGTGCAACGCATGCTCGAAGTGCTGCTGGTCGAGGCCCTTCGGTGGCAAGGGGTGGGACATGATGCCGCCTCGGCAGGCTTGCTGGCCGGGCTGCGCGATCCGGCGCTGGCCCGGGCGCTGCACGCGATGCATGCCGATATCCGCGCCCATTGGACCGTTGCGCAGCTCGCAAGGATCGCCGGCATGTCGCGGTCGGCCTTTTCCGCGCGGTTCAGCCTGATCGTTGGCCGTGCGCCCATGGAATATCTCGCCAGTTGGCGCATGGCGGTTGCCAAGGATGCGCTTTCCCGTGGTGGCAAATCACTGGATCGCATCGCCGATGACATCGGTTATGAATCCGCCAGCGCTTTCAGCACCGCCTTTCGGAAACACAACGGCACTCCGCCGGGCAGCTTTGCCAGAATGATGGCAGAAGCGTAATCCGCAACTGCAGACGTTCCCCAACGGCCGCATGCGTTGTTCAACTGGCCCGCATCTTCGGTACGGAAGCGCAAAACCCGCAGGCCACGTTGATCAGGGACTGGGCCGCAGATCCTCTGGCCGCCAACCGCGCCCATCGCTTCGCGGGCGGCTATATCGCGCCATCAGACCAACCGTGGGCGGCCTGACCCATGGGCGCAAAATCTGTTCCTTGCCGACAGAAACCTGCTAATCGCGTCGACATGTCAAACATTCACAGGCTTGCCGGTACCGTCGACGTTGACGGGCTTCACTATGATTGGGAACTTCGACGCGAGCCGCACTGGAGCGAGTTTGAAGGCTGGAAGGGCATGGCCGTTGCGTTGCTCCAGCAAGATGGCCAGCGCGGAGCCGTGCTGGAATTTCCCCCGCCGAAACGTCTGCTGAAAGGCTTGCCACCGAGCCGCCTGCAAATCAGCGACGCCCTTGTTTCCCGGGGAATTCGTGCGGCACTGCTGGCCGGGTGGGAACCGATGTCTCGCGGCAAGCCCATGGTGTTCGTTGTCGACGCGGACGGCAACTAGTCGCCGATTGCCGTAACAGACCAAGGTTGGAGAGCATGATGAGCGTTTCGGCAAAAGCATGGGAAGGCGAACTGGTTCGCAAATGGCTGGAATGCCGCATCGAAGCCGCGAGACTTGATCAGACCGCAGCGGACATGCGGGGATATGAAGGTCAGGACGACTATGACAAGGCAGCCGCCGAGGAATGGGTTTGCCGAACCCTGATGGCCGCCGCACGCCAGGGCGATCAGGCCGCTTTCGCCGCGCGCCTCAAAGAATTGCTGGGGCAAGACGAGCATCGGGCCACGGGCATTTATGATGACCGGCGCTTCGAAAGATATGTCCGCGCCAACCTTAGAAAACTGACCAAGATGACCAGGACCAACGTTGGGTTCGAGAACACGTTGCGCTATCAGTGAGCGTCACAGGCTCTGGAGTGAGCTAATCGCCCATTCCGAGGTCCGGGCCCCTAGCCGGACATACGACAGTTTCGCGGCAGTTGAAGATCAGTATAACCGCAACATATCGAATGAAGCAATGACGGCACTGGCACCGTATCCGGAAAGACCGGTTTTTGTGCGCGAATGACGATGGCTGCCGTAAGCGATCGCGCAACCATCTGATGGTTGCCGCAGGGTTTGCTGCCACAAGCAAAACCAGAGCGCTCACCGTGGTGCCCCCTATGTTTTGCGAAGCACGAGAACTTTCCCTGCATGCTTGGCGCCAGAGCAAGAAGCTATTCGGCGTCCAACTGGCGCCGACGCAGGGAGCCCCAGCCCGTGGCGTGGATGGCATCAAGCGCGGCGGTGATTTGCGCGGTCTGCATCGGGTTGAAACCCAAGAGGGTGAGGATCACAGGCAACCAGGTCATGACTGAAAAGCCCTGTTAATTTCTTTTGCTGCGCCATAGACGAGCTGATGGACCTCGTTCAGTGTTTCGCGGGCAAAACCGGCGTCAAGCAAACGGCGCGTTTCACCGGCAGGCATGGCGTCCCCGCGCAAGCGTAACAGGACTGCATAGCGCCGCAATGCCTCCAGTCGCGGATCGGCCAGTGGATTGGGGCGATCCGCCCTGAACAGCCAACGCATGAAACGATTGCCGCGCTCGGGCTGTGCCAGACTGTCGATCCCATCGCTCTGGGCAATGTGGATGGCCAGTCGCTCAAGCCTTGTCAGCGCCGGAATGAACCGCGAATTTTGCGCAGATGGGGCTGCGGCGGGGCCGGTTGAGATAAAACCCTGCGTGAGATCCAGATAGGCCATAAGAATGCTCCTCAACGTCAGGAATGTGCGGTTATCCTGCGTGACGAGGCGACCATGGCGAAATTCAGACCCCCAAAACAGCTGATTAAATTTGAAGGATATGTTCGGAATTTTCGAACATTACCGTTTCTCGGCCTCATCAGCACCGGCAGCTCCATTGATTTCCGACGCGGCGGAGCGGCTTCTGGAATTTGGCCTCGCGATTTGGTGCACGCAAAGGCAGACCAGCAGATCGTGATAAGGCTGCGAGATTTCGGACCGGGATCTGGCGATCCATCCGGCTCCGGGGCGAACGCCCGCGTCGATAAAGTGAAATGAGCTTGTGGCTGGCTCAACCTTCGAGCCAGCCACAAGTTCTCAGATCAGAATTTCCTCCGCAGGGAAAGCGACCATTCCCGTGGCGCTCCCAAAGTTCCGGTCGTGATGCCGATCGGCAGACGAACCTTGTTCAGATAATAAAAATTATTGGCCATATTGGTCACAGCCAAGGAAAGTGACCAGTTGTGTTCAGGAGAATTCCAGGTGATGCGGCCATTAAGCATCGTATAGCCCGGAACATTCGACAAAGGATTATTGTCGACATTAGTGTAGAATGAGGATTGATAGGCAAAGTCAATGCGCGGCGTGATACTGCCGCTGCTGCCCAGCATGGCTTCATATTGAACACCCACGCTTCCCTTCCATTTGGTGATGAAAGGAGCTTGCGAGGCCAGTGTGATATTGGCGATGGTGGCGCCGCTGGCACCAATACTTTTGAGTTTGAAATCAAGATAGCTCAGGCTCGCATCAATACTCAGTCCATTGACCGGAGTGGCATGAAGTTCGGCCTCAATGCCTTTCAACTGAGCATTGCCCGCATTGGTCGGCGTGGAGTTCTGCGGCGTAATCAGCACGCCGCCCACGACGGTGGGCGCGGTATTCATAAAGATTATATTGCTATAATCATTGATAAATCCCGACAAATTCAACTGCACCGCCCTATCGAACAAACTGCTCTTCAGGCCGATTTCATAGGCCGAAAGTGTTTCCGGGTTAAACGGCACCACCTGCTGCACAACAAACGGCCGGGGGTTGATACCGCCGCCACGATAGCCGGTCGAAAATTGGGCATAGGCCATGATGCCCGGAGTGAACTTGTAACTGGCATTGGCGCGATAGTCCAAACGACTGCCGGAAAACCGTCCGACCGCGCCGTCGATCAGGCTTTGCGCCGTATAAGAAGTTTGGCTTGTGTTGAACGGGTTTTGCCGTTCGAAATAGTAATCTTTCTTGTCATCGGTATAGCGAATCCCACCGGTCAGATCGAGCTTGTCGGTGACATGCACGACCCCATGGGCAAATCCTGAAAGGCTGCGCGCCGGAATCCGGTCATCTGAATAAAATACCGAACTGAATGGTGCTCCGGGCGCAATAATGTCGCCACCGACGATGGTGCTCGTGGCCTTGTAGTAATAAGCGCCAAGAGTCCAATCGAGCATCTTGTTAAAGCTCGACGAACTGATGCGCAGTTCCTGTGTGAACTGGCGATGGCCATTGGTAATGGTGCCCGTATTGATGCCAAAGGGCGATCCATCAAAATCGGTGCCATAGCGGCCCGAGATATTTTGGTAAGCCGTAACCGATTTTATCGCGATATCGCCCAGCTTCCAATCAATCGTCATCGCCGTATCCCAGGTCCGCAGCCTTGTGTTCGGCTGCCAGACCGTGGTCGG
Organism: Novosphingobium sp. 63-713; assembly: GCF_001898925.1. Lineage (NCBI taxonomy): Bacteria > Pseudomonadati > Pseudomonadota > Alphaproteobacteria > Sphingomonadales > Sphingomonadaceae > Novosphingobium > Novosphingobium sp. 63-713. Next base: position 808,645 of record NZ_MKVS01000005.1, on the reverse strand, counting down.
ATGCGACCCGGCCGCATCGGTGAACGCGGGCGTCTGATAAGTGGAATAGTTGCTGTATTCCCGCGCAGGCGTGAGGAAAATCGACTGATTGGCCACACCGGGTGTCAGAATTGGGGACACCGCCATGGCAATAAGCTTGGTTGCGGAAGGCTCGGAATCGTCGACAAGACGGCTTGCCGAAACATTCACCTCCAGATTGTCGGTGGCAATCCAGCGAAGAGCCAGGCGCGCCGCCGTGTAGTTGGTGCCGCCCTCATGGCCGATCACGCAATTACCCGTGCTGCCCGCCGTCGCAGGCACCGCACTTGCGTAAGCAGGATTACGGCAGCCGAAATCATAGCGCGTGAGGTATCCGTTCTGGTGACGGGTCACCCCGGAAATGCGTGCAAAGAGCTTGTCGGGCACCAGGGTGATGTCGGCGCCGGCGCGAACGTCAACGCGATCGCGAGAACCCGTCGTGGCCTCGATAAAGCCGCCATTGGTTCCGTTCGGCTTTTTGGTGTAGAGCTTGACGGCGCCGCCGATGGAGTTCTTACCCGCCAGCGTCCCTTGCGGCCCGCGCAGAATTTCCACCCGGTCCAGATCAAGCAGGTCGAGTTGAGCCCCGAAAACGGCGCCGCGATAGACATCATCGACATAAAGTCCCACACCTGGCTCATAGGCAAAGCTGGTGTCGGCCTGGCCGATGCCGCGAATGTAAATAGCGGCGCCCGGGCCGAAAGCAGAGCCGGTCGGCTTGAGTACGACATTGGGCGAGGTGTTGCTGAGGTCTGTGATCGTATTATAGCTGCGGGAAAGCAAAGCATCGCCGCTTAGAGCCGTAATCGCAATCGGCGTATCCTGAAGTCTCTGGCCACGGAACTGCGCCGTGACGATGATATCATTCACCGTGGCGGCCTCTGTCTTTGGCTTGTCAGCAGTGGCCTGCGCATTAGCCAAAGCCGGAACGGCCAGTGCCAGCACAGCGCAGCCGCTCTTTAAAATTATACCTTTCATGCAAATCCCCCAATATATTGATTAGTTATTTTTTGAGATCGACATCAACCGATTGAAGGGTTGCATCGACAAGCGCTTCCACGCGTGAACCGGGCATCAATTCACCCAACCCTTTGCGGCCCACATAGGTGTTCCCGAAAACGCGGAAGAGTTTTGAAAGCTGGCGGGCGTCGACCTGTTTGCCGTCAACCGACAGGATCAGATTTGCCGCCTGCGCGCCGCCCGCAGGGTGCGGCTCAAAGCGTACCGAAATATCGTGAGAGCCGGGTGCGAGCGGCAATTGCCCCGTCAATTCGACGCGCTCCTGGTCCCGGCCTGTGGGATTGTAGAGGAACACGGGAAAACCGTTTTCGATCGTCAGCCCATAGCCGCCAAAAAGGTCGCCCGTAATAAGGAGGGGTCCTCGTGCCTGACTGCTGCCAACAGTGACATGGGCGGTTGCGGACCATCCCTTCTGCAGGCCTGGAAAACTGTTGGCAGGATAGCGGGTATCGCCCGGATAATAGGTAAAATGATTAAGCCCGGCCAGCAGATCGGGTCGGTTCGATGGCGCAAAGCGCGTCATCAGATCGGCACCAAGCGGATAGACGTGATTAAGGGTTGCCGCCTTATCAAACTTTTTCTTCAGCTCGGCCAATTTGGCCGGAAATTGCGCGGCAACATCGGTTCCCTGCGAATAGTCCTTGTTAAGATCATACAGTTCCCAATGAAACTTGTATGGATCGACCGCCGCATGATGACGATCCCATGGAGCCACAACAGGGGTGGTGGAAGCCAGCCAACCATTGCTGTAATAGGCGCGATTACCAAGCATCTCGAAATATTGCTCGGTGTGGCGGCTTGGCGCAGCCGGGTCGTTGAAGGAGTAAAGCAGGCTGGTGCCGTCGATCTGTTGCTGTTTCACGCCGTCCACGGAAAGCGGCGGCTTGATACCCGCGGCCTCGTAAATGGTGGGCGCAATATCGATGACATGGGCAAATTGCGTGCGCAGCCCTGCGGACCGGATCCGGGCTGGCCAGCTGATCGCGAGGGCGTCGCGCAGGCCTCCCAGATGCGAGGCGATCTCCTTGCCCCACTGAAAAGGCGTGTTGGTTGCCCATGCCCATGGCGCCGGATAGTTGCCGAATGCGAATGGTCCGCCATGGCTCTCGATATTGCGCTCAAGTTCCCTGTATGTCGGTTCAATGCCGTTCAGGCTTGCCATTTCGTTGTTGGCGCCGTTGATGCTTTCATCGCTTGCGCCGTTGTCGCCCTGAATGAAAATGATCAGCGTGTTATCAAACTGACCGCTTTTCTTCAGCCAATCGATTACCCGACCAATCTGGTAATCGCTTTGGGCGAGCTGTGCTGCGGCCACCTCCATCATGCGGGATGCGGCGCTTTGTTCATCCTTCGTCAGGCTGTCCCAGGCAGGCATGGCCTCCGGCCGCGGTGTCAGAACCGCATCGGCCGGGATGATGCCAAGCTGTTTTTGCCTTTCAAATGTCTGCTCGCGCAGCTTGTCCCAGCCCATTGCAAACTGGCCTTTGAACCGCGCAATCCAGTCGGCGCTGACCTGGTGAGGTGAGTGCAAAGTGCCGGGCGCCCAATAGGCAAAAAACGGGCGGGCGCCGCGAACCGTATGATGGATCTGCATCCAGTGAAGAAGATGGTCGGCAAGGTCGCGATCCAGATTGTAGCCGGGATCCCTGGCCGGTGGATCTATCGGATTACGGTTCTCGACCAACTCGGGAGAAAACTGGTCTGCCATCGCGGCATTGAAACCATAGAAGTAATCGAAGCCCATGGCATTGGGCCAATGGTTGAACGGCCCCGCAGGCCCGGTCTCCCACACTGGAGTATTGTGATTTTTGCCCACCCAGGCCGTGTCATAGCCATTGAGCTGAAGAACGCGGCCGATGGTGGCCGCGCTATCGGGAATGACCGATGTATAGCCGACCTGATCGGTGGCAAGGTTGCTGATCGCGCCCGATCCCACCGCATGGTGATTGCGACCGGTCAGCAAGGCGGCGCGAGTAGGCGAGCACATGGCCGTGGTATGAAACGCATTGTAGCGCAGGCCGGTCAGCGCAAGGCTGTCAAAAGTTGGCGTCGGGATAACGCCGCCGAACGAGGTTGAGGCAGAAAAGCCGACATCATCGGTCATGATCAGCAGCACATTGGGCGCCTGTGCCGGAGCGCTGGGCTGCTGCGGGTAATTCCTGAAATCGCCGGGCGTGCGCGCAGCGGCAGCGGGCACCACAAACGCCGGATTGGCAACAAGGCCAATCGCCATAGCCATCCCGACCCCGCCTTTGATCGCCTTTTTAAGACGCCGATAGATCATCCCTGCCCCCAGATCTGCCAAGTTTACCTGGCTAGAAATTCACTTGAATTTGTTGTTGAGGAGGAGGAAGCATTGCGGACCGCGAAAGCCAGCGTGTCTATTCGTTGGGCTGCCAAAAGGTCGCATTCCCCTCATCTGCACATACTCTTGCGTAGCAAAGGCTTGAACAGCAACGGGGCAACATGTTATCGGACCATCAAGTAAAAGGTTATTGGTTGGGGGGGGGGAGAGGCATGCCAACGCTCAGGCGATTGGAGGTATTTGTGGAAGCTGCCGTAGATTGCAACTTTCGCAAGACGGCTGACCGCCTTGACATGAGCCAGGCAGGACTGAGCAACCACATTCTTCTTTTGGAAAAGGAATTGGGATATCCCGTTTTCGAGCGTCACCGGGGCAGCACACCAACCCTGGCCCCGGCCGGCAAGGCGCTGCTTGAACAGGCCAAGGCTGCGCTCGACGCCGCCAAGGCCTTTCGGGCGAAGGACGCGCCCCAAAGCATAGAGGGCGGAAAGGTCCGGTTCGATGTTTCCGTCAGAAACTATATGCTAAGGCAAACTATCATGCCTGCCTTGCCGGCGTTTCTGGAAGAGAACCCCAATATCGACATTGAATTCGACGTTGTTGAAAAAACTCCGGATATCATCGCGAAAGTTTCCTCACGCAAAAGTCACTTCGGCATTTATCGAGGTTACGCGCCTGCCTCGGATAACAGGCTGCGGTCAATCATCCTGGGAAGCTCGGGCACCTATCTCTTTGCATCTCCGGCCTTGGCGCAACAGGCGCGTGACGGGACTCCGTTGAATGAGCTTCCCTTTTTGCTGCCCAAAAAAGATACGGAGATGGGGAACGCGATCGAGCGCACGCTGGCGGAAAACGGCATTATACCGCAAAATGTGGTCGCGCGATCACAGTTTCCCGAAACGCTGGGAGACTGGGTCGTCGAAGGACGGGGCATTGGCCTGTTGTTCATGGGGCATATGGAGCGACATCTGGCCGACGGCCGCGCCGCTATCATCAGTTCACCGATTGGGCATTGGAACAGCGTGCTTATCAGCTCAGTGAGTGAGCAAGAACCGCATTTGCAAAAGATGATAGCGTTTTTCCGTAATGCGGTTGCCGCATCGGAGCAAATTGGTTCGCCCGAAGTGTGACGGCCATCGGCCCGGCAACAAAGGTAATTCTGCCAATCCCTCATCGCGCAAATGGCGGATGAGGGATTGATCAAATCGCTGGAAATTCCCTCTATTTCACTTTGCTCTGCATCTCGATCTTCAGCGTCTGAATGTTGCAGTCGCAAGATGCAGGAATCGTCGGCAGAGCCGGATTATAGCTGAAGGGCGCGATGCTGTTGCGACCGACATAGGCATCTCCGCGACCGCGCACCTTGAGCGAGGTTTGGGCTTGATCGACCTGCAGGCCATCCACGCTCAACTGCAAGGTGGTGCTTCCCGCTGCAGCGGCAAATCGGACCTCGATCCGGTGTGTTCCGGCATTCAGCGGTTGTCGGCCGCGCAGAACAACGAAATTCCTGCCGTCCCCGGCGTTGTAAATATAGGCTGGGCGGCCATCGTCGAGCAGCAGCGCCTGCCCCCCGAAGTGGTCACCCTGAACCAGAATTGGACCACCCTCCCGCCTTCCTGCCACGCCGACGGTAGCCGAGATTGTCCAGCCAGGCCCCGTCACGGGAAAGGACGATGCCGGATAACGCGTATCGCCCGGCTCATAGTGAAAGCTGGTCCGATTTCCGATCAGGGAGGGACGAAGAGCCGGGTCCATTCGCGCCATCAATTTGGCATCGAGGGGATAGACATGGTATTTCTTTGCGGCTCGATCAAAATCGGCCTTCAACTCGGCCAGCTTCCCGGGAAACAGGGTCGATACATCCCGCGATTGCGACCAGTCCTTATTCAAATCGTAGAGTGCCCACTTGAAGGTCCCGGGATCAACGGCCCCCGCCGCGGTCCACGGCATGTTGCCGGGAAGCGTGGATGCCATCCAGCCATCCTTGTAATAGGCCCGATTGCCCAGCATCTCGAAATATTGCTCGCGGTGTCGCGTGGCGGCATCAGCATGGTCGAACGTATAGACCATGCTCACTCCCTCGATAGGCTGTTGCCGGACACCGTCGATCGAGGTTGGGGCCTTGATCCCTGCGGCTTCATAAATGGTTGGGGCAATATCGGTGACATGCGTGAATTGCCCGCGTATCTGTCCCGGCTGCTTGATCCTGGCAGGCCAACTGATGACCATGCCATCGCGCAATCCGCCCAGATGCGAAGCGACCCGCTTGCCCCATTGGAAGGGAGCATTCGTGGCCCAGGCCCAGCCAGCAGGGTAATTGCCGAAAGAGGCAGGTCCGCCATGCTGAGCGGCATCATGCACCATGTCGGCATCGCTTGTCTCTATGCCTGCGATGGTCAACAATTCCTGGCTGGAGCCGCGATAATCTTCCATGCTCGCGCCATTATCGCCCTGAATATAGACCACAAGAGTGTTATCAAGCTGGCCCGATACGCGCAGGGCCTCGATAATCCGGCCAGTCTGCGCATCGAAATAGGCCAATTGGGCGGCGGCAACCTCCATCATTCTGGCATAGGTGCGCTTCATGTCGGGGCTGAGATCATCCCACGCAGGAACCCCGTCGGGACGGGGATTGAAAACAGCGCTTTGGGGAATGATCCCCATGGCTTTCTGCCGGGCGAAAGTTTCCTCACGCAGCTTGTCCCACCCCTGATCGAACCTGCCCTTGAAACGGGCGATCCAATCGGCAGGCGCCATATGCGGCGCATGCATGGACCCGGTGGCCAGATAGGCAAAGAAAGGGTGATCAGGATGCAGGTTGCGCTGCATGTTGATCCAATGGATGGCATGGTCGGCCAGATCACGGTCGAGGATATAGCCCGGCTCGCTTGGCGGCCTTACCGGATTGCGGTTTTCAATCAGTGCAGGATTGAACTGGTCGGCATAAGGGGCGTTAAATCCATAGAAATAGTCAAAACCCCATGCGTTGGGCCAATTGTCGAACGGTCCCAAAGGACCGTTTTCCCATACGGGCGTATTATGATTCTTGCCGAAAAAGGCTGTGTCATAGCCATTCATCTTCAAAACACGGCTTATCATTCCTGCACTTTTGGGAATGACCGACGTGTAACCCGCATCATCGAGCGAGACATCCGCGATGGAACCGCTGGCAACCGCATGGTGGTTGCGACCGGTGAGCAGAGCCGCCCGTGTGGGCGAACACATGGCCGTCGTGTGAAACGCGTTGTAGCGCAAGCCTTGCATGGCCAGAGCGTCGAATGTGGGCGTCGGCACTGCGCCGCCAAAGGTGGAAGAAGCGCCAAAGCCCACGTCATCGGCAAGGATAAGCAAGACGTTGGGCGCCCCCGACGGAGCATTCGGGCTTTTGGGATAAGCCTGCCAGCCCGGCTCAGTGGGCGCGGCCAGAGCTGTTGCGGGAAGGATCAATGACAGCAGCGCAGCCTTGGCCAAGCGGCGCTGCATACATGGCTTCAGGCGCGCCATCACTGAAATGGTCAGCCCTTGCGGGCGCGAAGCGTAGAGGGACGAGCGCGGCATGGCTGCTTACAAACCCGACTGGATATGAACAGCCTGACGCAGGAAACAGTAATTGGCTGCCTCGTCGCCGGCCGAGAAGGTTACCCTGACAGTCGCGGGACAGGAGGATGGGGCCTTAAGAGGATACTCCTCGATTGGATCACGCACCAGATTATAGAATTCGCAATTCACCTTGCCGGTCTTCTGGATACACAGCACCTTGAACGTCGCGTTTTTCACCGCCACCTGCTGCTCAAGCGCAGGCCCCGGAAGCCCTTCGGGCGAGATCGATGGAATGGCTGTTTCGGATATGATGTAGTCGTGAACAGGATCACGAACATTCTTGTCACGACCGAAAAGAATGGGAGCCAAGGAACGGGAATCGAGCGCAACCTGTCCAGTTCCATCGCGGTTCGAAACTGTTTTGGGAATAGTCACGTGGGCAAGATCGAGAACGGTGGAGAAAAGATCGGTGGTATGGACCACCGCATCACTTACGCCTTGCTTGATGCCCGGCCCCCGGATCAGTACCGGCACCCGCATCCCGCTTTCATAGCCGGTTCCTTTGCCGCGATGGTCGCGCTTGATATACATATTGTCGATAAAATTGATATTGGGCTTGCCGTACATCGGCGTCCCATTGTCACCAAGGATGATGACATAGGTGTTGGGGTCGATGTTCTTGAGCGCATCGAGCAGCTTGCCGACGGCGGTGTCCATCGAATTTGTCATCGCCCGGTTGAGCGCTGGCGCCGAACAATTGCCCAAATTCGTCGTGCCGAATTGCCCGCCGCAGGCTTTCATTTCATCCTGACTGGCCTTGTCCAGCATGTCGGCATTGGGAACAAAGGTTGGCGGATGACTTTGTCCTGCAGTGATATGTGAAAGATTGAAGGCAAACCAGGCAAACCACGGCTTGCCCGCACTCTGTTGCTGCTTCATCCAGCCAATTGCATCCGACACTTTGGTGACAGGAGCATATGTCGTTGGCGCGATCCCCGGCAAAGCACGCGTAGGAGCCTTTTCAGAGCGCCATTTGTCGGGCGGCGTGGTCTCATCCTGTATCTGGTAATCGTAATCCCAATAGTCGTTAATCGCGCCATTCAGATTGCCCCGAAACAGATCGAACGATGCCTCCTTGGGCTTCAGGCCGGGATATTGATTGAGACCGGCCATATGCCATTTGCCAAAAATGGCCGTACTGTATCCTGCGGTCTTCAAATCCTGGGCCAGCGAATGATGATGCTGGGTCAGATAATTGGTGTAATCGCGCACCCCGGTTTTGTTGGCATTAAGGCCGGTGAGCATGGAGGCGCGGGTGGGCGAGCAGAACGGGTGCGCCCATGCCTCACGGAACGCCAATCCTTGCGCGGCAAAACGGTTAAGAACCGGGGTCGAGGCGGGCCTGCCGTTGATAAGGTGATAATCAGGATCATTGCGGCCTTGCGGACCATATTGGCGAGAAAGACTTTCTTTGAGGCCCGGATAGGCATCACTGGTTGTGTCCAGGCCGACATCGTCAAGCACAATCAGCAGAACATTGGGATGATGCGCCGGTTTTGCCGCGGCCAGCGCGCCTTGCGGAGTGAAGCCGATACCCGAAATCGCGATCGAGGCGGCCGAAATGAGCGCAAGACGCAGCTTTGACCGAAAGCGCATTTTAAATCTCCCGTAAATTCGGATCTTTTCTTGCATCTGCCTATGCAAGTTGGCGCCAGCAGTCGTGTCACTCCCATTTAAAAGCAAGCGATCAGCCGGTTATTATACTGATAAGCTATCGCTTATGGCTATGGTTTCTCGCAACCTTCGGGGCAATTTCAGATCAAATTCGAATGATCCAAACGCCCGGAAATCGGCCTTGGGATTGCGTGAAACCGGCGGGATGGCGGCCCTTCCTATACCGGTATTATTTCGCCCCATCGCCCCCCGAAGGCAGAACCATCATGGCGACCAACGTCACCGTCAAATTGCACAGCACCGCCACCAGTCCGATTTCCCATTCAACGAAAACCCCCGCCAGCGCCTTGCCGATCATCGGCACCCACAACACGGCATAGCCCGCGATCAGCCCGGCCATCACCGCCAGACCCGAAACCCGCCGCGTGATAAAGGCAAGGTACACCCCCGGCACCAACATGCCGATGGCCGCATAGGCCGACAGGCCCACCTCGACCAGCGAGGCGCTGGCCCCCAACGCCAGCCACAGGGCAGCCCCCGCAAAGCCCACCATCGAGCAGCGCGACACCAGCAATTCGCGCCGGTCGTCCATGTTCCGCCAAACCGGCCGCACGATATTTCGCGCGAAAATCGACCCGCAGGTCAGCATCAGCACCGAACCCGGCACCAGCGCCAACAGGCTGGCCGTGCCCGCGAACAGGCCGATCAGCCAGACGGGACAATGCTGGACCACAAAAGTCAGCAACAGCGCGTTAAGATCCCCGCCCTCGGGCCGCGTGCCCGCCAGCAAGGCGGCAAAGCCGAGCAGGATGATGAAGAAATAGGATAGCGAATAGATCGGCTGAAGCACGGTATTGCGGCGGATCGTATCGCCGCTGCCCGCCGAAAAGCACAGTTGGAACATATGCGGGAAGATATAGGTGCCGATCGCCACATTGATCGCCGAGGTGCTCAGCCACACCAGACTGAGCCCGGCGTGGGGCTGTAAGCCGGGGAAACGGGTGGCGGCGGGATAAAGATCCTGAACCCGCGCGAACACGTCGAGCATCGACGACGCGCCCACCATCCCGGCCACGCCAAAAGCCAGCACCGCCACCACGATCAGCATCAGCACATCCTTGACCCCGGCGGCAAAAGCCGCCGAGCGCAGACCCGCCAAAAACACAAAGGCCAGCATCACCGCCACCGCGATCACCGCCGCCCATGTGCCCCCGATCACCGGCCCGGCCACCAGACGCACGATGAAGGTCAGCGCGGTCACCTGTATCTGGATATAGACCGTCAACGCGATCAGCCCCGCGCAGGCCACCACCATGCCCAGCCAGCGCGATTGATAGCGATGGGCAAAGAAATCGGCCTGAGTAATCAGCCCATGCCGCCGCCCATAGGCATGAATGCGCGGCGTCAGCCAATAGCCCACCGCCGCCGACAGCGAAACCGAGGTGAACGCCAGATAGGCCGGCGCGCCATAGGCCCAGGCAAAGCCCGAAATGCCCAGCACCGCAAAGGTCGTGTAAATCTCACCGGCATTAAGGAACCAGAACACCAGTGTCCCCATCCGCCGCCCGCCCAGCGCCCAGTCCTCCAGCGACTTGCTGCGGGTTTTGGCGCGGCCATAGGCCATCGCGCCGATCGTCGTGCCCAGCACGATCAGCAGGATCATCATGCGGATCATGGCTTGCGATCCAGCCAGTAGCGCAGGGCCAGCACAAAGGTGGCGAACATTATTCCCGCCATTTGCCAGACCATCGGGAAAGGAAGGCCAAACGGGCGCCACACGATGCCATTGGCCCATGGCGCAAGGCCCAGTTGCCAGACAAAGGGCAGCAAAAGCAGCGCGTCGGCCCGGCGAAAAGCCGCGACCTCGACGCCTTCGGGATCATCCATGGTTTATCCAGCCTGTGGGAATTGCGTGGGAATGGCAGAATTTGCCGCATTCAACGCTGCATTCAATGCTAGGCAATGCGGGATTATGTTGCCACAGACGCAACGATCAGACCTCGGCCACGCGCAAGGGGCGGTTCCACTGGCGCAACTGCGCCTCCACCATTTTGAGCAGGCGGGCGGGCGCGCCCTCCAATTGCCGCCCCGCGCGCAGGATCAGGCTGATCGTGGCATCCTCCATCGCATCATCGGCAATCGCGATACTGGTCAACTCGCCGCTTTCCAGCTCGCTCCACACCGACAATTGCGGCAGGATCGTCACCGCCGCCCCCCGCCGCACGGTTTCGCGCATCATATGGATCGAATTGGTGGTGATGACCGGTTCGAGATAGGTGTTGTGGCGCAGCTCCGCCCCGGCCAAAATCTGGCGCAGGCCGAAATGGCGCGGTGAAAGGCACAAAGGATGGCGCGCCAGATCGGCCAGCGACACGCTGGTCTGCCCCGCCAGCGGATGACCCGCGGCAACAATCGCCATCAGAGGCTGGGCGATCACCGAGCGGACATGGATCTTGATGTCATGCGGCGTCTGAAACACCAGCCCCAGATGCGCCTCGTCATCGAGCACCTGTCGCACGATCTGCTGCGATGAATTGACCGAGAGGTCGAGATGGATCTGGGGATTGGCGGCGGTAAAACTGGCGATCATGTCGGTAAAACCGCTGCCCAGAAAGCCTTCACCCACGGCCAGCACGGCATGGCCGCTTTTTACCGAGCGCAATTCCTCCAGCTTGGCGCGCAGAGCCTCGCGGTCGGCCACCTGGTTGCGGTAATGGGCGATGACGATTTCGCCCGCATGAGTCAGCCGCACCCCGCGCCGCCCCTTCTCGATCAGGGCAAGGCCATAGCTTTCCTCCAGTTGCGCGATCTGACGGCTGATCGAGGAGGCCGCGACATTGAGCCGGTCACTGGCCGCGCGCATCGAGCCTGCGTTGAGCGCCTCAAACAGATAGCGCAAACCCGTTTCCGACATTCGGCAAGCCCCCTATCATTCTTTGCAAACCCGGCATCAGCTTGCCCAAGTTTGCGCTCAACGCAACAACTTTGACAAAAGAGCGCCATTGCCTGCGCATATGGGGAATGCCAGATCAGGCCGTCCCCCGCCGGGCAAAGCGGTCATTCGCATCGCTTTTTCGGATGAAAACGAGGCATGAATGGCAAGTATCAAGCGTGATCGAGTGAACTGGCAGGGCTATCTTCCCGCCATCACAACTCCCTTTTCCGCCGATGGCGGGCTGGATGAGGCGGGTCTTGGCCGCCTGTTGGAATGGCTGCACGGCGAAGGCATGCATGGGCTGGTTCTGGCCGGAACCACAGGCGAATGGACCAGCATGAGCGCAGCCGAACGCGCCCGCCTGTTTGCCCTGACCGGCGCCCAGATGAAGGGCAAGCTGCCCCTGATCGCGGGCTGCTCCAGCTTTACCGCGACTGAGAGCATCGCCTTTGCCCGCCATGCGGCGCAGGCCGGATTTGACGGCGTGCTGTTGACGCCCCCGCCCTACATTCGCCCGCGCGCCGATGAAATCGTCGGCTTTTATGAAACGGTCAGCGCGGCCATCGACCTGCCCATCTGCATCTATAACTGGCCGCCGGGCACGGGCATCGACATGGATCTGCCCCTGCTCTCGCGCCTTGCCGACATCGAGGGCGTGGTGGCGATCAAGCAATCCTCCTCCTCTTTCGAGCGCTTTGTCGAGACCTTCTTTGCGCTCAAGGATCAGGTGCGCGTGTTCGGCTTTCCGATGAACGAGATCGGGCTGACGATGCTGCGCGTGCATGGCGGCGATGGCACGATGGGCGCGGGCGGTGTGCTGGGGCGCTATCAGCCGGGCTTTTACGATGCCTTCTGGGCGGGCGATCTGGAAGGTGCGCGCGCCTGCGGGGCCAAGGACCGCGTGCTGATGCGCGAATGGTACACGCCCGAACTGGTGGGGCGCTTCGGTTCCGGCCCGGCGATCCTCAAGGCCGCGCTCGATGCGCAGGGTCTGCCCGGCGGGCCGGTGCGCGCGCCTTTGCTGCCTATCACCGATGCCGCGCGCGAAGAGATTGCCCAAACGCTGCGAAAGCTGCAAATCCTGTGATCCATGACGCATGAAGTCCTGATCATCGGCGGCGGCCTGCTGGGCTGCGCGGCGGCGTGGCATCTGGCCCGCGCCGGTCTTGCCCCGCGCCTGATTGAGGCGCGGGGCATCAATGCGGGCGCCTCGGGCCAGAACGCAGGTTCGCTGCATTTCCAGATCGAGCGGCGCTTTCTCGAACCGGGCGGTACGGCCCATGCGCAGGGCGGCGATATCGTTCGCCTCAACCGTCTGGCGATCGAGGAATGGGCGGGGCTGGAGGATCAGCTTGGCCGCCCGCTCGACATTCACATGCATGGCGGGCTGATGCTGGCCGAAAATGAGGCGGATCTGGCGCTGCTTTCCCTCAAGGTGGCACGCGAAAACGAACTGGGCCTGCCCACGCAATTGCTCTCAGGGACCGAGGCGCGCGATCTGGTGCCGCGCCTTGCCCCCCATATTGCCGGTGCAGCATGGCTGGCAAAGGAAGGCCATGCCAATCCGCGCATTCTGGCCGATGCTTTTGCCGATGCGGCGCGTGCCTCGGGCGCGGTGATCGAAACCAACAGCCGCCTGCTCGACCTGCGCCGCGATGGCGATCATTGGCAGGCCACCATTGAGCAATCCGGCCAGATCACCACCGCCCGCGCGCGCCATGTCATTCTGGCCACCGGCCATTGGACCGCTCGGATCGCGGCGCGCATGGGGCTGAACATCCCGCTCTATCTGGCCCCTCTGATGATGAGTGTGACCGATCGTACGGCGCCCTTCCTGCCCTATCTGATCCAGCATGTCGGCAAACGGCTGTCGATGAAGCAGACAGATGACGGCAATATGGTGATCGGCGGAGGCTGGGCCTCGGCCCCACAAAAGATGGCCGACGGCCTGCCCGATCTGGACGCGCCGCCGCATCTGGTGCCCGGCAATCTGCGCGCCAATCTGGCGGTGGCGGCGGGCGTTTTGCCCTGCCTGCGCGGGCGCAGCCTGATCCGCAGTTGGACCGGCATGACGTGCATTTCCGCCGATCAATTGCCCATTGTGGGCGAAGTTCCTGCCGCCCCCGGCCTCCATGTCGCGGCGGGCGGGTCGATGTTCACGCTGGGGCCGCTGCTGGCGCGGATGTTGGCGCGCAGCATTATCGAGCGCGCCATGCCCGAGGAAATCGCCCTGTTCAGCGCCGCCCGCTTTGCTCATCTCAACGCCTTTGTGGTGCCGTCATGAGCCGGATCGTCGATGGCGTGACCCGCCCCGCCCCCATAACCGTCGAGATCGACGGCGCGATGATCCCGGCCCATCCGGGCGAAACGTTGGCCGCCGCCATGGTCGCAACCGGAATCTACCGGATGCGCGACGACCGATCCGGCGCCCCGCGCGGCCTGTTGTGCAACATGGGTACATGCAGCGAATGTTTCGTCTGGATCGCCATGGAGGACGGATGGCGCCGCCGTCGCGCCTGCCTGACCCCGGTGGAGGATGGCCTGCGCATTGCCACGCATGAGGTGCCGCTATGATCGACATCGCCATCATCGGCGGCGGCCCCGCCGGACAGGCCGCCGCACGGCAAACGCTGGCTGCGGGCCTGTCCACCACCATGATCGACGAGCAGGCCCGGCCCGGAGGCCAGATCCTGCGCCAGCCCCCTGCCGCTTTTGCGGTCAAAGGATGGATGGCGGGCCGCCTCTATCGCCCGCTGCGCCACCTGCTCGCCCAGACCGAGGCGGACACGCGGCTCGACTGGCGGGGAAGCACCAGCGTGGCCGGGATCGAGCGGATTGCCGATCATTTCCGTCTTACGCTCTCGGGTGCGCATGGTGGCACGCTGCTGGCGCGGCGGGTGCTGATCGCGGCGGGCTGTTATGACATGCCGGTGGCGATGCCGGGCTGGACCCTGCCCGGCGTGATGAGCGCGGGCGCGGTGCAGACCATGCTCAAATCGCAGCAGGTGGTGGCCGGCCAGCCTATCGTCCTGCTGGGCAGCCATCCCTTGCTCCTGGTGCTGGCCACGCAAATCCTGGACGCCGGGGCCGAGGTCGCGGCGGTGCTGATGCCGCAGACCTATGGCCGGATGATGCGCGCGGCCCTGCCCCATCTGCCGGGGGCGATGTTCGCCCCCGGCCCTTTGATTGCGGCGGGGGCGGCCATGGCGCGCCTGCGCCGGGCGGGGGTGCCCCTGATGATGGGCGCGCGGCCTATCGGCTTTATCGGCAATGGGCGGCTGGAGGCGGTTGATTATGCATGGCGCGGCCGGACCCACCGTATCGCGGCGCAGGTGGCGGCTGTGTCCTATGGCTTCCTGCCCCAATCGGATCTGCCGCGTCAGGTCGGCGCGGCGGTGCGCTGGGCGCGACCTGCGGGCGGGTGGGAAACGGTCTGTGATGGGGCGATGCGCTCCTCGGTGCCGGGGCTTTATGTCGCGGGCGAAACCACCGGTGTGGCAGGCGCGGATGCCGCCATGGCCGAGGGCGAGATTGCGGGGATCGCGATAGCGCTGGATGCAGGCGCGCAGCCTGCCTCCGATATGGCCCGCGCGCAGGCAAGGCGCGCAAGGCTGCAACCCTTCATCGACCTGCTGCGCGCGGTGGCCGATCCGCGCGATGTCTGGCCGCAGGCGACGCCCGAAACGCTGCTGTGCCGATGCGAGGATATTTCCGTGGCGCAGGTCGAGGCAACTATGGCCCGGCTCTCGCCCATGGCTGACGCTTCGGCGGTCAAGCATCGCTGCCGGATCGGGATGGGCCTGTGTCAGGGGCGGTCCTGCGAACATGCGCTGGTGCGTCGGATTGCCGCCGCGCAGGGATGTGATCCCGATGCGGTCGCCCCGTTCCGTGTGCGCTTTCCCGCGCGGCCCTTGCCCGTGGATGAGATCATCGGCTGACCGTTGCGCCCGCCGCAACAATGTGGTCCCGGCGATGTCATTGCTGCGGCGCAAACCCCTTGTCATCCTCGCCTCCTGCACCATTCACAGGAGCCGTCCGCATGACCGAGGCCATCCCTCCCCGCCCCCATTTCTCCGCCGATCACGTGTCATGGACCGTGGCCGATGCCGAAGCGGTGGCGCGCTTTTACATCGACGTGTTCGGCGCATCCGAATTGTTCCGCATGGGGCCGATTGACGCCGCCGACATTCCCCCCATGCCCGATGGGCGCGACTGGATGGCGGCGCATGTCAATGTGCCGGGCGCGCGGCTCACGCTCATCATGCTGCGTTTGACCGAGACGCTCAATTTTCAACTGGTGCAATATGACAAGCCCGATGACCGCAGCCCCGCCCTGCCGCGCAATTGCGATGCGGGCGGGCATCATCTGGGGCTGCGGGTCGATGATGTGCCAGCTGCGGCGGCCTATCTCGCCGCGCATGGCTGCACCGCGATGGAGATCATCGAGATTTCCGAAGGGCCGCTGGCGGGCAAGAAGAACCTCTATCTGCTCGACCCCTGGGGCCATCAGCTTGAAATCGTGGACTGACCCCCCTCTTTTTACAACAGGACACCATCATGACCGCAAAGCGTATCAATCCCGCATCCCTTTATGAAAGCACCCGCTTCGGCTTTTCCCATGCCGCGCTGGATGAAGCCACCGACACGCTCCATCTGGCGGGGCAAGTCGCGTGGGACAAGGATTACAATGTGGTGGGCGGCGATGACCTGGCCGCGCAAACCCGTCAGGCGCTGGCCAATATCCGCGCCGTTCTGGCCGAGGCGGGCGCGGGGGTGGACGATCTGCTGCGTCTGCGCACGCTGATCGTCAATTACGATATGTCCAAGCTGGAGGCCGTGGGCGCTGAACTGGCCGCGTTTTACGGCGATGTCATCCCCGCGCCCAACACCATCATCGGGGTTCAGGCGCTGGCCCTGCCCGATTTCCTGATCGAGATCGAAGCGGTAGCGGTGCTGCCCAGGGGTTGATCGATAGAAGGGCCGCTCCGGGGTGGAGAGCGGCCCTTCCCGTTTTAGCGCGACAGATTTGCCGACAAAGGCAGGTCGCGCGAACTGTTGCCCACAAAGATGCGCATGGTCCCGGCGGGAACCTTCCACGCATGGGCCTTGTCATCCCACACCGACAGATCGCGGCGCGTAAGGGCAAAGCTGACCTCGCGCGTCTCGCCCGGCGCCAGTTCGACGCGGGCAAAGCCCTTGAGCTGGCGCGGCGGCTCACCTGCGGCGGCGGGCATGGCCAGATAGAGCTGAGCCACCTCAGCCCCCGCCCGCGCGCCAAGATTGCGGACCTGCGCAAACACCTGCCAGCTATCGCCCCGGCGCGCGACCTTCAGCCCGGAAAAGCCGAAATGCGTATAGGATAGGCCAAAACCAAAGGGATAAAGCGGGGTCAGCCCTTTGGCATCATACCAGCGATAGCCCACCAACAGACCCTCGCTGTAATCGGCCCTCGTGCCTTTGCCGGGATAGCGCGCAGGGCCATCGGCAGGCCCATGCGTTTCGTCGGCGGGGAAGGTGACGGTCAGCTTGCCCGAGGGATTGGCCGCCCCGGTCAGCAGGCGCGCGATGGCCGGTCCCGCCACCTCGCCCGGATACCAGCCCGCGATGATACCCGCGACCTTGTCGCGCCACGGCATCAAGACCGGGCCGGCGGTATGCATCACCACCACCGTGCGCGGGTTGGCCTTGGCCACCGCTTCGATCAACGCATCCTGATCGCCGGGCAGGCGCAGGTCGATGCGGTCGGCGCCTTCGGAAATGTGATCGGCCACGAACACCACCGCGACATCGGCCTTGGCCGCTGCGGCCACGGCGTCCGCGATCAGGCTTGCGTCGGGCGCCTGCCAACCCACGCGCAATTCGGGGGGAGAAAGGGTGGGCGCGGTCGAATAGTCCAGCTCGAACGAGACCGGTTTGCCCGCCTCCAGCGTGATCGTGCCATGGGTGGTCAGGCGGAAATTCTGCTTGGGCGTATAGGCCACCTCGCGCCCATCAATGCGCAGGCGGATTTCTCCGCCGCCATTGAGCGAGAAGCGGTAGAGCCCGCCCACCGGAGGCACCAAAGTGCCGCGCCATCGCGCGGAAAAGACGCTGCCCAGCTCCTTGGTACCGGCCTGCTCATAATCAATCGCGGCTTCGGCGCGGGTCAGCGCAGGGCTGCCGGAAAAATCAGGCGAAGCGTAATAGCTGGCCGTCAGATCGCGCAGGGCCGAGGCGGGAATGGCGGGCAAAGGCGCAATCCCCAGCGTGCCGGGCGCATAATCGACCTGAACGCTGAAGGGCAGCGCGGCCCGGATCGCGGCAAGCGGGGCCATGGGCCTGATCTCGTCATTCTTGACAAAGCCGCCATAGCGCTCGGTGGTCTGGACATGTTCGCCCGCATCATCGCCGATGATCGCCACGCGCGCCAGACCGGGGCCAAGCGGCAGAATGCCCCCCTGATTGCGCAGCAGCACGCTGCCCTCCTCGGCGATACGTTGCGAGAGAGCGAGATGAGCGGGCGAGCGGGCCTGCGCATTGGCATCGCCCTTGACCGGGCGGTCGATCACGCCCAGCCGGAACATCGGCGTCAGGATGTGGCGCAGCAGTTTGTCAATATCGCCGCCCGTCACCTCGCCCTTGGCCAGCGCCTTGCGCAAGGGCGGGCCGTAGAATTCGGCAAAGCCAAAGGGGCTGGGGCCGCCGGGCATGGAAATATCCATCCCGGCTTTCACGCTGGCCACGGTGCTGCGATGGGCGAAATACCAGTCGGAAACGACAAAGCCGTCAAAGCCCCAGCCGCGCAGCTGATCCAGCGCTGCCTTGTTTTCGCAGGCATAGGTGCCGTTGAAACGGTTATAAGCGCACATGATCGATCCGGCACCCGCGCGCCGCACCACTGCCTCGAAGGCGGGGAAATAGATCTCGTTCAGGGCGCGTTCGCTGACGCGCGCATCAATGGCCTCATAGGCGGGCGCATCGCCAAGGCGCAGCCATTCCTGATTGTTGGCGGCGAAATGCTTGGGCGTGGCCAGCACGCCCTGCGCCTGTATGCCCGCCGTGATCGCCGCGCCGCCGATGGCGGTCAGATAGGAGTCCTCGCTGAGCGTTTCGGCAATGCGGCCCCATTTGGGCGTACGGATGATGTTGATAGTGGGGGCCAGCACGACATTGCGCCCCTTGGCCGCATGTTCGCGCCCCAGCGCGGCGCCAAATTCCCGCATGAGGCCCGCATCCCACGTGCTGGCCGTCATCAAGGGGGCGGGAAACTGTGTCACACCCACCATGCCATTGCCCACGCCCGCCGGGCCATCGCCCATACACAGCGCGGGCAGGCCCAGCCGGGGCAGGCCCGAAATATGGCCGACACAGGGGTTCACCCCGGTCCCGTTGCCGTCCAGCACCGTGTCGCCCTGAAGCAGGCCCAGCTTTTCATCCATCGTCATGGCGGAGATCAGCAGTTCTGCCCGCTGCGCCGGGGTCCGGCTCGCCTCCATCCACGGCTGGGCCTTTTCCGGCGTTTGGGCAGCGACATTCCCCCACCCCGCTGTTCCGCAGAGCGCCGCGCCGGCCATCAGGACAAGACGAAAAGACGAAACAGCAGAGCGGGAGAACATAGGCATTACTCTTTTAGAACTTCACCGAACCCGACAGGGTGATCGTGCGCGGGCGGCTGACATAATAGCCCAGCGGATAGACACCCGGCACGATTTCGTTGAAATTGATGACGGTCTGGTTGTTCGACAGGTTGGTGGCGTTCAGATTGACCGCCCATGCATCCTTGCTGATTCCGGCGCGCAGGCCGATCAGCCAGTAGCCGTTGAGATGCTGCCAGTTGTCAATCGTGGAGTTGAACTTGGTGTCCATCGGCCCCTGATAGGTGGCATCCGCGCCGATCGTGCCCATCAGCCCACTCGACCCCACAGGCGCCGAATAGCTGATCCCCGTGGCGCCCGACCATGTGGGCACATAGGGAATATGATCGCCCTTGCGCCCGGTCGCGGCCACCGGATTGTCGCGGTCCAGCTTGGCATTGCTGTAGTTCAGGCTGCCCGTCAGGCGCAGGCCCGGCAACGGGCGCGCATCGACCTCGGCCTCAAAGCCGGTCACGCTCGCCTTGCCGCCATTGCCGGTATAGCCAAAGGAAACCGTGCCGTTCGTGGCTTGCTGCGAGACCTGAATGTTCGACCAGTCGATGTAATAGACCGCGCCGTTCAGATAGAGCTTGCGGTCGAGCAGCGTGTTTTTGAGGCCGAATTCATAGGACCACAGCTGATCCGAACCATAGCCGTCGGGAACGACCACATTGGCCAGCGCAGCCGCCGTCTGGTCGTTGGTGCCGCCCGAGCGATAGCCCTGCGCGACCTGAACATAGGCATTGGTGTGGCTGCTGACCTTATAGGCAAGGTTGAAGCGGCCGATCACGCCCCGATCCTTGGTTTTCAGCACCGGCCCTGCGCCCGCGCCCGCACCGCCGCCCGCTGCAACAAACGCCACCGATTGCTGCTCCAGCTTGAAATCAAACCAGCGCGCGCCGGCGGTAAACGTCAGATCGGGCAGGATCTTGTAGCTGAGTTCACCGAAAATCGCGCGTTCGCGGATCTGGGTATTCACGGCGCGGTCAAGCAGCAAGGCTGCATTGGCCGGAATATTGCCGGTCGTATCGGCCTTGGGCCATGACGAACGGTAATAGCGGTCCTCATTCTGCATGAAGGCACCCACCAGCATCTGCACCGGGCCCTTGAAGTCCGAGGCGAAGCGCAATTCGGCGCTGTCCACCTTGCGGTGCTTGTTCTGCACCAGAGCGCTGCGGCCGGTAGTGTCATAGGGCAGGCCGAAAAACGCCTGTGCCGCCAGCGAGGCATCGCGCACAAAGCCGGTGTCGCGGACAAACCGCGAGCCCGTCGCCGTCACCGTACCGAAGCTGCGCTTGTAATTGGCGGTGACGTTATAGATCTCGCTCTTGTCATCATAGGGCGAGCGGACCACATCGGCCTGATAATTGGCGGGCAGCTTGGCCCCGCCAAAATCCTGAAGGTTATAGTAATTCTTGGCGTCCTGATGCACCTTTTGGATCATCATCATCGTGTCGATGGTCAGGTCATCGGTGGCCTTCAGGCGGGTGGAAAGGCGCGCAGCCTTGCTCTTTTCCGCATTCGCGCCCTTTTCAAAGCGATTGTTGATCCAGCCGGGCAGGTCGGCATAGAAACCCGAAGCGCGCACCGCAAAACGGCCCGGAATGACCGGAATATTCACCGCGCCATCGGTCTGCATGCCAAGATCCGCGCCCTTGGTGGTGCGCAATCCGCCCTGAACATAGCCGGTCACCTTGTCCAGATCGGGCTTGGCGGTGATGTAGCGCATCGTGCCCGCCATCGAACTGGCGCCAAAGGTGGTGCCTTGGGGGCCTTTCAGCACTTCAACGCGGTCGATGTCGAACAGCTTGATGTCGGGGGCCTGACCGCCGCCATCCTGCGAGTTTTCGCCGGTGATGACCACTTCGTCCAGATAGAGGCCGACCGTCCCCGCGCCGCTGGCATTGATGCCGCGCACGACATAGCGCTTGTCGCCCGGACCTTCGTCCTGAACCGACAGACCCGGCACGGTGCGATAGAAATCGGCAAAATCAATCGCGCCCTTGGCCTGAAGATCGGCCCCGCCGATCGCCTGCACGGCAATCGGGGTGGCCTGAATGGTCGAGGCCGTGCGCTTGGTTGCGGTCACGACAATGCCGTCGCCTGCCACATTGCTCGCCTGCGGGGCCTGCTGGGCATAGGCCGGAAGAGCAAAAATCATAAGACTGCTGGTCGCGGCCAGACGAAAGCCGATCTGCTTGGAGTAGCGCATATTATTCCCTGCCTTGATTAAGTGGAGGACTCTTGCCGCCTGCGAGCCTCCGGCTGTTGAGCCGCCGGATAGCCACGGAAATGTCATAGAAGCGGTCGCTGCGCTCAATGCATAATATTGTTCACTTTCGTTGCCCTGTACGCAACATATGCGAAGCGGCCATTGGTTCAACGCTTCGAAATCGGCAACGAGCAACGCGTTTCAGGGCGCGCGCCGGACCGCGTTGATCAGCAAAGCTGGAGCGCGGGCTTCAGAGGCTTTCGCGTAATCTGGTGATGTCGCGCGATGGCGGCAGGCCGAATTGGCGGGCATATTCGCGGCTGAACTGGGTTTGGCTTTCATAGCCCACATCCATCGCGACCGATGTGACATTGCCCTCGCCCGCCATCAGCAGCGAACGCGCGTGCAACAGGCGCACCTGTTTCTGGTATTGCAGAGGGCTCAACGTGGTCACAGCCTTGAACTGGCGGTGAAAGGCCGAAACACTGAGCGCCGCCATGGCCGCCAGGGTTTCGACCCGCAGCGGTCGCGTAAAATTATGCCTGATCCATTGGATCGTCGCGCCCACCCGGGCCAAGGCTGTTCCCGGCGTGGCGATCGCGCGCAGCATCCAGCCCAATGGCCCCTGCAACACCCGAAACAGGATCTCCCGCTCATAGGCTGGCGCCAGCACAGCGATCTCGTCGGGGCGATCCATCAATCGCAGCAGCCGCACCCAGGCATCCAGCAAATCCTCGGTAATGGGCGCCACGCAAAAGGCAGCACCGTCCACCGGCCCGCCGGGGGCGTTGGGCGCATCGGCCAACAGCGCGGCGATGATCCTGGGCTCCAGCGTCAGGCTGACCGCCAGATAGGGCGCGCCATCATCGGCCGGATGCACCCTGCCCACCGCAGGCAGATCCACCGACATCACGAAATAGGTGGCCGGATCGTAACGCATTGTGCGCCCGCCCACCGTCATCGTCTTCGCGCCTGTCAGGATCAGGTTGATCATGGGTTCATAAACAGCGGCAAGGCGATGCTCGGCAATTTCGCCCTGCACCATGGCCACGCGCGCAATTCCCGTTTCGGTCCGACGGTTTTCGGCCCGCGATGCCAATCTGCGCAATTCGGACAGCCGGGTTTCCATGTGTCGCGCTGTGTCACACCCGATTGGGCCCGGCAATGACAAAGCAGGAATAGGCATGAATGAAGGAGGATCATGGGCGCTCTCCCTCCTTGGGGCGACTAGATCCACACCATCATAGCGAAGAGGACGACCATGAGCATTGTCATCATCACCGGCGCCAGTCGCGGCCTTGGCGCCAGCATGGCCCGCCATTGCGCCAGGCGCGGGTTTGGCACCATCATCACCTACCGAACAGGCCGGCAGGAAGCCGGGCAATTGGTCGCTGCGATTGAGGCCGAGGGCGGCAAAGCAGTGGCCTTGCCGCTCGATGTCAGCGACATCGCCAGCTTCCCCGCCTTTTGTGCGATGCTGCGCGACGCCTTGGCCAGCGTATGGCAGGCCACGACCTTTGACGCGCTGGTCAACAATGCGGGTCATGGGCAATTCGCGCCTATCGCCAATGTCGCCGAAGATGATTTTGACGCCCTGTTCCGCGTCCACCTCAAAGGGCCGTTTTTCCTGACGCAGACCCTGTTGCCGTTGATGGCGGATGGCGGCCACATCGTGAATGTCACCAGCGCCACCACCCGCGTCGCCACGGCGGGCGTCGCGCCCTATGCCGCGTTCAAGGGCGGGCTGGAGGTGTTGACTCGCTATATGGCCAAGGAGTTTGGCGAACGCGGCATTCGCGCCAATGCCATCGCGCCGGGGGCGATCCGCACGAATCTTGGCGGCGACATCAGCGCGGAGTTCGAGGCCATGCTGGCCGGACAGACGGCGCTGGGCCGTATCGGCGAACCCGACGATGTGGGCCGGATGGTGGCGAGCCTTCTGTCTGACGACAACCGCTGGATCAATGCGCAGACCATCGAAGTGGCGGGCGGTTACATCATCTGAAAGCCACGCTTTCCACCATCAGGTCGACCAAGGCACGCAGGCGCGGCAAGCGTTTCATGTCACGATGATAACCGAGCCATGTCTCGCGGCTCGGCGGGTCGCTGCCAAGATCCACCTCGACCAGACCCGGCGTGGCGGCGGCCAAAGGCTTGGGCAGGACCGCCAGCCCCGTGCCCAGCGCGCAGAGCTGCGCCTGCATCTCGCGGCTGTTGCTGCGCGCCACGATGCGTGCGGCGGGCAGGCTCTGCATCAGCCAGCCCACATCGGGCATCCCGCCAAAGCCGGTGTCCATCACCACCACCGGCACGCTATCCCCCAGCGGGCCAAAATCGGCCGGGGCGTAGAGCGCGTAAGGCACCGTCATCAGGCGCCGCGCGATCACTTCGGGCTCATCAAACGGGGCGATGCGCAGCACCAGATCGGCCTCGCGTCGGGCAAGGCTGTAGATGCGCGGATCGGTCAGCGTTTCGACCACCACGCCGGGATGGCGCCGGTGAAACTCGGCCAACATGGGCGCCAGCACGATCCGCCCGAACCAGTCCGAACAGGTCAGCCGCAACATGCCCTCCAAGCGCTGTTCATTGCCCGCCAATTCGCGTGAGAGCGCCTGCGCCTCGGCCTCCATACGCTCGGCATGGCGCAGCATCACCGCGCCTTCATCGGTCAGCACAAAGCCATCGGCGGTGCGCTGAAACAGGGCGGTGCTTGTGGCTTCCTCCAGCGCACGCAGGCGGCGGCCCATGGTGGGCTGCGACTGACCCAGTTTTCGCGCGGCCGCGCCCAGCGTGCCTTCGCGCGCAATGGCGAGGAAAACCGGCAGATCACTCCATTCAAGCGGCGGGGAAGACATGGTGCATCCAAACAAATATGAATGAACAGCATGCATCATCGTCGATTTTCATTCAAGGATGATCAGCGCATCATCAGGGCGTCAAACAGGAGATACCCCGATGACCCATACTTCCACCATGCTCGCCGCCATCGCCGATACCGCCAATGGCCCCTTCACTCTGCGCACCGTCGCCCGCCCCGCCACTGGCACGGGCGAGGTTCTGGTCCGCGTCCATGCCAGCGGCACCAACCCGCTCGACACCAAGATCCATGCAGGCGAGGCCGCCCATGCCCGCCGTCCGTTGCCCGCCGTGCTGGGCATGGATGTGGCGGGCGTGGTGGAACAGGTTGGCGCGGGCGTCACCGGTTTTGCGCCTGGAGATGAAGTCTATGGCCTGATCGGCGGTGTGGGCGCCCTGCCCGGCACGCAGGCGCAGTATGTCGCCGCCGATGCCCGCCTGCTGGCGCATAAGCCTGCAAACCTGACCATGCGCGAGGCGGCGATCCTGCCGCTGGTGGTGATCACCGCGTGGGAAGGGCTGATCGACCGCGCCGCCATCCGCCCGGGTGACAGCGTGCTGGTGCAGGGCGGCGCAGGGGGCGTGGGCCATGTGGCGGTGCAGATCGCACTGGCCCATGGCGCCCGCGTGTTCGCCACCGCCTTTGCCGCAGATCACGATTACCTGCGCGCATTGGGCGCCACCCCGATCGACGCCGCGCTGGATGTGGAGCTATACGTGGCCGAACACACCGCAGGCCGCGGCTTTGATGTGGTCTATGACACCGGCGGCGGAGCGCTGCTCGATGCCTCGTTCCGGGCGGTGCGGCGCTTTGGCCATGTGGTCAGTTGCCTTGGCTGGGGCGCGCATGCGCTGGCCCCGCTGTCCTTCAAACAGGCCACCTATTCGGGCGTCTTCACGCTGCATACGCTACTCGCCGACGAAGGGCGCGCCCATTATGGCGAGATCCTGAGCGCCGCCGCCGCCATTGCCGAAGGCGGCCACCTGCTGCCCCGGCTCGACCCGCGTACGTTCACGATGGAGCAGATCGGGGATGCCTATGACGCGGTGATCGGCCGCAATGGCGCCCGGCGCGCACAAGGCAAGATCGCCATCACCGTCGCCTGATGGGCGCTGGTAGAGGCATTTCCCGCGACAGGTTCAAAACGCCTCAACGCACGAAACTGAACCAACCGGCGGCAACATTACCATAGGCCCACGCAAGCGCGCTGATGGTCACCGCGATGCTGAAATAGATCTTTTCGCGCAGCAGGGAGTCGCGGCGGCGGATCAAAGCATCACGCAACGCCTCGATATGCTGAATCCCTTCTTCATCAAGGGCGTGGCCGGCTTGTCCGAGGCGATCATACAGATCGGCCTCGGCGGTCGGCTTCGCCACCAGAAACACCGCCAGCGTAAGCACGAAAGCCAAGGCGCCGCCCGTTCCGCCCACGGCCCTGTCGCCCCAGCATCCGGCGTAAA
Source organism: Novosphingobium sp. 63-713 (assembly GCF_001898925.1). NCBI lineage: Bacteria > Pseudomonadati > Pseudomonadota > Alphaproteobacteria > Sphingomonadales > Sphingomonadaceae > Novosphingobium > Novosphingobium sp. 63-713. The sequence goes on along the minus strand of NZ_MKVS01000005.1, from coordinate 783,011 downwards.
CAATCCCGATCAGGGATAAAGTGAGGGCAACCAGCATCGTTATGAAAATGCGCAATTCGCTGGTCCATTGCGCGTCGGTGCCTTCATCTTTCCGATCCTGATCGTAATGCCATTTGACGGCAAAGAACATGGCGGTGCCGATGACACTAGCCTTTACGATCAGCAATATTACGGGAGCCCAATCCATCACGACGTCCTAACAAAGTTCATTGAGGGTGAGGTTTGGAACCGCATCCTCACCCTTCCATATTCCGACATATCGGCCCAGAGTATCAGACCAGATTGATCTTGCGCGGTGCCTGCGGACCAATCAGGGCAGACAGCAGGTTGAGGCCACGCCGCAATTGATCGCGCCCTATCGCTCCGCCAACTGAAACGCGCATGGCGGCGGGCCTGCTTGATGATTTTTCGGCCGCGAAAGCATCACCGGGGATCGCGGCCAGGCCATGCTGGCGCAGCGCATCGCAAACATGGCGGGCATCCAGATCCTCCGGCACCTCGACCCACAGGTGATAACCATAGTCCTGCGCGCGGAAGCTGCCCGGCGAAAGGCTTTCCCGCACGATATCCTGTCGCAGGCGGGCCTCGGACCTTACCTCGTCAATCAGCTTGTGGAAGAGGCCGCCCCTGACCCAATCCGTGACAATGGCGGCATTGAGCGGCGGCGCCATGATGGCGGTTTCATGCATATCGGCGGCCAGTCGCCACGCACCCGCCACATTGGGTGCGCGCAGCCACGCCACGCGCAGACCCGGGGTCAGGACTTTCGAAACGCTCGCGATGTGCCAGCTTTGATCGGGCACATAGGAGGTGATCGGGGGCAGAGGATGGTCTGGCAGCCAGCCATAGGCATCGTCCTCGATCAGCAGCAGATCGTGCTTTTCAATCACTGCGGCCATCGCCTGCCTGCGGGCATCAGGCATGGTGATGGTGGTCGGATTGTCATTCGTCGGTACGAGGTAAATGCCCTTCACCCCGCCGCCCGCGCAAGCCTGGTCCAAACTGGCGGGATCCATGCCATCGGCATCCGAGGCGATGACCTGCAACGTCACGCCAAACCGCCGGGCCAGCGCGAGCAATCCAGGATAGGCATGGGCGCAGACCGCAAGCCTGTCGCCCGACCTGAACTGGGCGCTGAAGATGGCATGAAGCGCATTCTGACCACCCGCCGCCAAAAGCACGGTGTCCTCGCAGCAGGCAATGCCGCGCGCCATGAGCAGTTCGGCGCCAGCCCTGCGCGCCGACGGAGCACCGCCGCTGCGCTGATACTGGAGGGGCGCCGCGGCCATGTCGGCGCTGAGCAGACCCGCCACACTGTCGCGAAAGGCCTGAGCAAGCGTGCCGCCAAAGCCTTCGGGCGGGGCGTTCATCCCGGTATCGCCGGGATCGTCAGCGGAAATCGACGGAGCCGCTTTATCCCGGGCCTTCACATAGCTGCCACGGCGGCCGCTACCCTCGATCAGACCAAGCCTTTGGGCCTCTCCATAGGCGCGGGTTACGGTGGTCAGATCCAGACCAAGCAGATCAGCCAGCGCCCTTTGCGGCGGCAGCCGGTCGCCCGGCGTCAGAACCCCCGCCTCGATGGCATTGGCCAGAGATTGGGCAATCGCCAGGTATTTAGGGCCGCTCGCCGCGTTAATGTCGGGCGTCCAATCGGTCATTATGAGGTTCCAACCTTTTTGCAGGCATTTTGCATGGATCATCAGTCCCGATGATTGAAAACGGGGCGGCCCGCAAGCACGTTCCTCGCCATTTCCCCAGCATCATGCAACGCGAGCATGCCGCCCGGCGTCGTGTCATCCCAAAGGCCGGGATCGGCATATTGCCGCAGCGCTGATTCATAACGGCCAATGCGGGCCGTTTCATGTTCCAGCAGTGCCGCAGCGTCCGCGATCTCCGGAAAATCTTCTGCCTGGCCGGCGCGGATCATGGCAGCAAGATCTGACCTGTTGATCGCATCATACACTTTTGCAACCAGATGTGCGGCCAAAGTCAGTGCGTTACCGTCTGTCGCAGCAAGATCGACATTCTGCGTCTGCATGTCAATCAGCCTTGTCCTCGGCGCGGGCATGCAGTTCGGCCCACAGCCTTTCGGTGCCTGCCTCCTTTGCGTGATTGACATAGGCCGAGGCGACCAACCACCCCTTGATATAGGGCAATGGCAAGATACAGCCGAGCATCATCAGCGGAAGCGATGTGACCAGATGCACCCAGTAGGGCGGATCAAACGCCACCTGAAGCCAGACAACAAAAAAGGACAGCGGAAAGGCCACGATGCAGAGCGAAAAGAACGCCGGGCCATCGTCCGGCGCGGCAAAGTTATAATTCAGCCCGCAATTGGGGCAGCGGTCCTGCAGCTTGAGCCAGCGCTTGAACATGGATGCCTTGCCACATTTGGGGCAACAGCCCTTCATGCCGCAACGAAAAATCCATTTTCCTTTATTTTCAACGAGATTTGCGGGCTTCATCGGCCATATCCCTTAGAGGGGCACTGATTCTGCATCCCACTTACAATGCATACATAACACATGCAATAATCCATACGTTATGAAAGCAAAATTTCGCATCATGGTTCCGCGAGCATTGTCGTTCAGGACCAACAAGCCGAGACAGCGCGAAACCAGCCGACATCGATTGTACGGCACGTTGCCGGGTGCGCGGGCCAGCCTGCCCGAACCGCCCCTGATGTGACTGACCTGTCACGGACTCGCCGGCCACCGATACGGGCCATTCCTTCTTGATCCTCAGGTCTCGTCCCGAAAAGCATCATCCGGCCGCCGTGCGCCACGACGGTGGATCACGTCAGACCTGATGAAAGCCTTCAACAGAAGCACGAGGGCCTGCTTCAACGGAAAATAATTCCGATCACAGACGGACGGACAACTTCTTGCCTGAGTATTGAACGCGCCGAAGGAACGATGCGGGCGCCAATCCTCCCGCCGGGTCTGGGCGGATTAGCGCAATATTCAAAATCCGCCTTTTCACCATGCCGGGAAAAGCACCCTGTCTTGCGCCGATGATCAATGTGCGGGTGCGGTCGTGCCAGACCAGTTCGGTGGTGGCGCGCTGCCCCTTCTCATAGGCATAGGTTTCGCCGTCATCGTCATAGAGTGTGAATCGGGCGTCCGCGCCGGGATAGATGCGGATGTCCAGCGGAGCGTCCGGCTTTTGGGTGGCATATTGCAGCACCGGTCCCATGGGCAGGATCGACCCGGCCCGCACATAGAGCGGCACCAGATCAAGCGGAGCCGGACGGGTTACCCTTTCGCCGCCCCGCAAGCGCTGCCCGCTCCAGAAATCGTACCAGTCCGCGCCTTTGGGCAGCGTGGTGGTGACGTTGAAATCCGCAGGGCCCGTCGCCTCGCCGCTGCCATCGCTGGGGCGGCGCCAGGCAAGGCGCAGCGCGCGATTGCCATCGCCGTTGAAGTAATCAATGCCGATCCTCACCCTCTGCCCCTTGGCCAGCGTGATGCGTTTGCCGGTATAGCGCAAGGTGCCCTTTCCCCAGCGGCTGATCACCGTTTCGCCATCCAGCGTCAGGCGATAGCCATCATCGCCTTCCAGCCCCAGTTCATAGCTTCCCGCCTCAGGCGCGGTAAGCGTCCCGGTCCAGCGGGCGGAGAAATGGCTGAGGCCGGAAAGTCCGCCCGGAATCTCGGCCAGCGGGGGATCGGGCCAGGTATGGTCCAGCCTGGCGTCGATGGCGGTGCCCTTGGGCGTTTCGAAGTTCTCGCCCTCAAAATACTGGACGGCAAGACCCGGTTTGCCGTCCTGCGTCGTGAGCGCTTCAGCCGGAACCGTGGCGGGTGGGGGCGGCTGGATATGGATCATCGCGCGCGTGACCGGGTGGACCAGCAGCGAGGAACCGAACATGAACTGATCGTCGATGGTGTCCAGCGCGCGGTCGTCGGGAAAATCCATCATCATCGGGCGCATCATCGTGCCCCCCGCATGAGTCACATTCCACGCAAGGCCATAGATGTAGGGCATCAGACGATAGCGCAGCTGCGTGCTCTTCAGCAGGGAATCATACACCTGAGGGTCGAGCGTTTTGAAGCGCCATGGCTCGCGCTCGACATCGGTGCCGTGGATGCGCATCAGCGGGTTGAAGGCGGCAAATTGCAGCCAGCGGGCATAGAGTTCGCGCCAGCCCGCGTTCTGCTCGCCACCGGGAAAGTCGGAGACGAAGAAGCCGCCGGTGTCCTGTGTCCAATAGGGATTGCCGGTGACGGTGACGTTGATCCCGCCCGCCACCTGCTGCTTCAGCGTTTTCCAGCTGGCAAAGATGTCGCCGCTCCATGATGCGGCGGCCGTGCGCTGCGCCCCCGCCCAGGCCGAGCGGGTAAGAGTAAACACGCGCTTGTTGCTGGCGGCGCGCTGGCCGTCATAGGTGCCCTGCGTGGTCATCAGCGAATAAGGGTTGAGGTAGCGCGTGAAATCACCCAGCGCGTTGGCCCCCAACGCCTTGGTATCGCGGATGTTGTCGGCCGCATTCCACATGGCGCTGGAAACCTCGACCTCGGTGCCGTCCATCCACAGCGCATCGACGCCCTTGTCCAGCAGGCCCGATTTGATGTGTTTGAAATAGATCCGGCGGGCGACGGGGCTGTAGGCGTCATAAACCCGCGCATGTTTGGAAATCCAGTGCAGCGGGGCAAAGCGCAAATGCTGCGCGTCCAGCTCATGCGCCAGCGCCGTATCATCACCCACCGAGGGCCAAATCGACACCATCAGTTTCATATGCATGGCGTGAAGCCGGCGCGTCATGCCCTCGGGATCGGGATAGCGGGCCTTGTCCCAGGTCATCCCGCTCCAGGTGCCGTCCTTGTCGCCGCCCCAATATTGCCAGTCCTGCACGATCGTATCGAGGGGAAACTGTTCTTTGCGAAAGGTCTGCGCGATGTCGAGCAATTGCGCCTGCGTCTTATAGCGCTCCTTGGACATGAACAGGCCCAGCATCTGTTTGGGCACCATCGGCGCATCGCCGGTCAGACGGCGATAGGCGGCCACCACATCGTCGGGCGTCTGTCCGCCCATGAAATAGTAATCGACACCGCCCGGCGCGCTTTCGGCCCACAGCGATGCGTCGCCCGCGTCATCCTTGAACCGCATCTGGGAATAGGTGTCCCAGAGGATGCCATAGCGGCGCGAGGACATCATCACCGGGATGATGATCCCCACATTGGTCTGTACCAGTAAAAGGTCGCTGCCGCGCCGGTTGGAGCGATCATCGGCGGTGAAGCCAAAGCCATAGATCGCCTCGTCGCCTTGCAGGGTGAAGCGGTTGGTGGCCTCATAGCTGGGGGCGCCCTCGACGGTGACGGGTTTGACCGTTTCGGGCGCCGCGGCATTCTCGGCGGTATAGAGTTTGCCCGATGCGTCCATGAAACGCAGCGCGCCGGTAGCCTTGCTGACCTCGATGCGCAGGCGGGGGGTGATGATGGTCAGCGTGTCGGGTTTTTCCGCGACGGTGAAGGGCTGCGCTGCGGGCGGTCTCACCACGACAAGGCTGGGCGCCGTCCAGTAATTCCGGCCGAGATTGGCATTCACCCTTACCGTATCGGGACCATAGAAGAGGATGTTTTTGGTCAGCCCGTGGAGATGAATCTGCACGCCATCGCTGAGCAGCTTATAGGCAAAGGCGTCCCCCGCCTCCGCTTCCACGGCCAGCAGATGGCCGCGCGCGTCAAGGCCGCTTGCCGCCTGAGATTTTGCCGGTGCCGACAGGCTGGCCGCAAAAGCCATCATCAACGCTGGAATCCAGACGGAGCCCCGCCGAAGCCTGCCAACATCCGTTCCCATAGCGCATGGCCTCTTATCTCTATTGCCAGAACATGGTATCGCTAACAAACTCGCTGTCAAGGCTTACTCATATGCGGGGGCAGCGGGGTGCGGCACTCCACCTTGAAAGTTATGATTGTTCCATTCCCGCTTTGCGAAACTTTATCTGTCGGCGCTTATGACTCTTTGCTTCGCCTTGCCGGATATGGTAACGCTACCTAAAGAGAGTGCAACAGTACTACCTGCCTAAAACAAAACCATATCGTGTGTTGAAGAGAGGAAATATGGTCAGGTCACTCAGTCGTCGCAAACTCTTGTCTGCCGGGGTTGCGGGCGCGACACTGGCCGCACCTGGCATGCCTTTGTTGGCGAACCCGGCCCGAGGCCGCGCAGCAGATCTCTTGCTGCCGATGGCCGACGGTCTGCTCCAGATTGCCGCGCTCAGCGACCGGGCTTTTCGCATCCGTTTTGTGCCGGGACAGGCCGCTCCCGCCATGCCCGTCAGCGACATTCTGGCGCCCCTCCATGACAGGTCAAGCCCGGCTCGGCGTAAAGATAGCAATGGCGCCATCCGGCTGGAACTGCCCCACATCCGCTGCGAGGTGAGGCCGGACAGCGCCGCGCTCCGTTTTTTTGATCGCAACGGGGCGCTGCTGCTGGCCGAAAGGCCCGGTGGACGCAGGCTTGCCCCCGCCATGCTGGGCACAGAACGGGTTTTTTCGGTCGAACAGGCTTTCGAATCCCCTGCCGATGAACATCTCTACGGCACCGGCTGTTTTCAGGACGGCCATCTTAACCTGCGTGGCCTGCCGCGCCGGTTGACGCAGGTGAACACCCAGATCAGCCTGCCCTTCCTTCTCTCCAGCAAGGGCTACGGCCTGCTCTGGCACCAGCAGGGGATGAGTGAGATCAACCCGCCTGACCGCCCCATCGCGCTGGTGCGGCAACAGCAGGATGGCGCCGCCCAGTTGGCCGATGTCACCACCACCCAAGGCAATGCCCGCGTCGCGCGTCGAGAGGCGGTTTTTGAGGGTCGTTTTGTCACCGACCATGAGGGGCCCCATGCCTTCCTGCTCGACATCGGCCAGAAGATGGCCTCGCGCCACCATGTCGAAATCGACGGCAGGGTTCTTACCGATCACACCAATCTCTGGCTGCCGCCCACGGCGGGTTTCATCGCCCATCTGGGCGCCGGCGAGCACAGGGTGAGAGTGATCGCCGATGACAAGGACACCCCCTCGCTGGCTTTTGCGCCGATGGATGAGAGCACACGGTGGCGCTCTCCCGTAGCCGAGACGATCGATTATGTGGTGATCGCGGGCCCCTCGGCGGCCGAGGTCATGGCCGGTTATCGCGCGCTGATCGGGATAACACCCATGATGCCGCTCTGGGCGCTGGGCTATATCCATTGCCGCGAAAGGTTCCATTCCTCCGACGAGATCATAGAGACCGCGCGCGAGTTCCGCCGCCGCCGCCTGCCTGTCGACATGATGGTCCAGGATTGGCAATATTGGGGTCAATATGGCTGGAACGCGATGCGTTTCGATGAAAGCCGTTATCCCGATCCGGCGGGCCTTTGCCGGACCCTCCACGACATGGATATGCGCTTCATGCTTTCGGTCTGGGCGAAAGTGTCGCGCGACACGGATCTGGGCCGACAGTTCGCGCAAAGGGATTTCTATATCCGCGACACCGACTGGGTCGATTTCTTCAACCCTCAGGCCGCCTCGTTTTATGCCTATAACCAGAACCGGCGCCTGGCCTCGCTGGGCATCGACGCATGGTGGCAGGATGCCACAGAGCCGGAGAATGACGATCTGGTCGGCCGCCATACCGCCGCCGGGCCGGGCGAGAAGGTCCGCCTGTCCTATCCCCTTCAGGTTTCGCGCGCGGTCTATGAAGGCCAGCGCCGCGCCGCGCCCGACAAGCGGGTGATGATCCTGACCCGATCGGCCTTTCCGGGCCAGCAGCGCTATGCCGCCGCCACATGGTCGGGCGATATCGGCCATGACTGGGAAACGCTAAAACGCCAGATACCCGCCGGGCTCAACATGGCGGCGGCGGGCTATCCTTATTGGACGGTGGATGCCGGGGGCTTCTTCCGCCCCGGCAAGGAGCAATACACCGACCCTGCCTATCACGAACGTTTCCTGCGCTGGTTTCAGTATGCCACCTTCCTGCCCCTGCAACGGGTGCATGGTTATATGACCGACACCGAATTCTGGCGCTATGGCGATCAGGTGGAGAACGTGGCGCGGCGCTATCTTGAACTGCGCTATCGCATGCTGCCCTATATCTATGCGCTGGCGGCGCAGGCCCATCAGGTCGGAATGCCGGTCCTACGCCCGCTGGTCTTCGATTTCCCCCACGATCCCCAAGCTCTTGGGCAAAGCCACAGCTATATGTTCGGCCCCGCGCTGCATGTGGCGCCGGTGCTGGCTCCGGACGCCGCGTCATGGCCGGTCTATCTGCCCGCCTCGACCGGGGGCTGGTACGATTTCTGGACTGGCTCTCGCCGGGCCGGGGGGCAGGTCCATCAGGTGGACTGCCCGATTGAGCGGATCCCGCTTCATGTCCGCGCGGGCAGCATCCTTCCGCTGGGGCCAATAGTGGAATCGAGCGCGCACGCGTTGGGCAAGGATCTCGACATCGTGGTCTTTCCCGGCCGCGACGGCGCAATGATGCTCTACGAGGACGATGCCCTCAGCTATGCCTATGAGCATGGTGAGAGCGCAAGTACGACTTTGATCTGGCAGGATGCGAAACGCGTTCTGAAAATCGGCCCGCGCGTGGGCCGATTTTCAGGCATGGCAAATCAACGGCGCTTGCGGATCAGGCTGGCCGGGGATGGTACCTGCGCAATGGAAGCGCCGATGTTTCATGACATCCTCTACACAGGGCAAGCCATAGATGTAGAACTCGGCCGAGGTCATTGACGAAGCCATCCGGTTCGTCGCGCTACGGCAACTATGATCGAAAGTCGTTTTTCAGTTCGCGAAGTTCGCGAAATCGGTCCACCTGTCTTTCGACACACTGCTCAGCCAACGGTAATCTCAGAAAGGGGTTCGTGCGCTTCTCAAGGCCGATGGTGCTCGGCACCGTAGAGCTTACCCGATGCATCACTATGGCCTGCGCCCGTGCCGTGACCTCCCTTTCTGTCTCGTCCCCCAGGCTCAAGGCAAAACTTGCATTGCTGAACCCATACTCATGGCCGCTGTAAACTCTGGTCTCATCGGAAAGCTCCGCAAGCCTGCGCAGGCCGCCCCATGCCGTCTGCGGTGTTCCCTCGAACAGGCGTCCGCATCCCATGGTGAACAGGGCATCGCCCGTAAACACGGCCTCCATTCCTGGAACGTGGTAGCTCAGACAGCCCAGCGTGTGCCCAGCCGTGTCGATGGCATGGATCACCAGCCCTCCCAGAAAAATCACCGTTCCCCCACGAATGCCTATGTCGATCCCCGGTATGCGCCTGCGCTCGGCGGCCGGCGCGATGATGCGTGCCCCGGTCGCCTCCTTAAGCGCAACGTTTCCCCCGACATGGTCATCATGCCAATGCGTGTTGAGGATATAGGTAAGCCTCCATCCCCTTTCTTCCAGCACCTCCAGCGCCTTTGCCGGATCGGGTGTGTCGATCGCTACGGTCCGGAACGACGCGCTGTCGGCCAGCAGGTAACCGTAGTTATCCGCAAGGCAGGGGAACTGGACAATCTCCCCCGCGTCAACGCGCATGCCCTGATGGAGTATCGTCATGCCGTCTCCTTCAAACGCTCACAGCAGCCCGTCCGGCTTCCTGTCCCATAATACAGGGCCATTACCCGCAGGCAGGATGCGAAATTGGGAAGGTCCGCCCCGGACTGGCGCACTTCGTCATGCAGGATGGTCACGAGGCGCCCCAGACTCTTGCCCTCTGCCTCCGCCATGGTTTCCAGAATATCCCAGAAGCCCTTTTCCAGCCGAACAGAGGTGGAATGACCGTGGATGCGCAATTTGCGCGTGGCAGGACTGTAGCTGTCTGACGATGTGTGGCGATACAATCGACACATGGTTTTTTCTCCCTGAACCACGCGCCTGCAGGGTAATCCCGATCTTGTCCGGCGCTGGATCGGGGGATTGCTATCAAGCTTCGTGCCAATTCCGCTGCGCACGGATCGCACAGCAAATTCGCAGCGCCCGCCCGCCCTGCGGCCCACGGGCCGACGCTGCGTGAGACACATGTGTGTCAACTTGTATCGGTTTGTTCCGAAGCGTCAAAAGACATACAGCGTGCGGACCAGCACCCCAACATTCTGACTGAAGCCGCCGCGAACGTCGAACTGATGATTGACTTCGCCCATCAACTGGACCCGGGGCGTGATGAATTTGGAGGCCACCAGCCGCGCTTCATCGAAATGCGTGCGATTGCCGTTATCAACACCGTCCAGCCGCTGTTTGCCGCCGCGCATGCCCTGATACCCCGCTGACAGGGTAAAGCCATGGGCGAACTTGCGGTTGAGGAAGGCCTGAAACTGCATCGTTTCCGACTGGGAAAGCCGCTGACCTCCGCTCAGCCCGGCTTCGGTGTTGGCGCTGTAGAAGATCAGATCGGCGGTAAGATCGACAGACCATTTTTTGCCGATGCCTTGCGACAGGGCAATCTGGGGATCGAGCGCGACACGGTGATTGCCCAGATTGACCACGCGCGTCTTGTCATAGGCTCCGGTGGGCAGCGTGGCGTAGAGCGTCACGCCAAAGTAGGTTTGCTTTTGAACATCGTTGATCGGCCAGACCGCTGCTGCCAGAATGGTGTCGCCCAGGCCCGAACTCGAATTCAGCCTCTGCCCCCCTAGCCGCGCGTTATTCAGCGAGCCGAAGGGCTGGAGTACCTCGACCAGAGCCAGTGTCTTGCCGATGTTGAAATAATGCGCCAGCCGCGCGATGCCCAGTTCCAGATCAAGATTGGTGCCATCCTTCAAGCTCGGCCCTGCGGCCGGGACGAACTGGTCATGATTGGCATAGAGCGCATAGCCCAGAAACACCGTAGTCCCTGGCGGCGCGGCCACGAATTCCTGCGGTTCAAGTTCGGTTGCCCGCGCTTGCCCACAGAAAAATCCTGCCATCACCAACATGGCCGTCACGGCGATAGGACGAACAATCCACTTCATAACATCCTCCCATTTTCTTTGCAGGAATGGAGAGAATGTCGCTATTTTTATCCAAGTCTAAAAAATAATCGAATATTCTACAAAGCATTCGATAAAAGTTGCCATAATGAAACACGATTACTCATCATAATACTTCATTTTTCAATTGTGGGTTTTTTGCAGTAAAGATTTACCGCATTACCCACCCGCAACCATAAAGGCATGGCCTATCTCAATAGGGCTGATTCGCCGCATGCCATACTGCCCCATCTTTCGATAAAGGGTGCTTCGCGATACACCCAGCGTGACTGCTGCCGCCGACAGATTGCCTCTGGCCATCCGGATGGCATGATCTATGGCCTGCTGCTCTCCACTTTCCGGGACAGCCTCACGAACCGGCACCTGAGCCAAATCGCTTGTGTGGAATATTCCGTGCTGCTCAATCTCACGGGGGAGCACATCGACATCGGCGATGTCGTCCTGCGCGAAAAGGACGCTGCGTTCGACGACATTGCGCAATTCGCGCACATTGCCCGGCCAACTGTAGTTTTCCATCCGCGCCAGCGCCGCCGCCGTAAACCGGACCGGCTGACGACCATGACGGTCGGCGATGCGGGGATTGAAATAGTCGATCAATCGGGAAATATCGCCCGCCCGCGCGCGCAGTGGGGGCACCTCCACCGCCGTGACGCTCAGGCGATGAAAGAGATCGAGCCGAAAGCGCCCGGCGGCCACCTCGGCGCGCAAATCGCGGTTGGTCATGGCCACGATGCGGGCGTTGACCCGGCGCGGCTTGCTGTCGCCTACACGATAGACCACGCCCTCTTCCAGAACGCGCAGCAAATAGGGCTGCAATTCCAGACTCAGCTCTCCGATCTCGTCGAGGCAGAGGGTGCCGCCATTGGCTTCCTCAAACCGACCGACACGGCCATCGCTGCTGGCGCCCGTAAAAGCACCCCGAACATAGCCAAAGAGTTCGCTGGCAATCAGCTCCTTCGATACAGCACCGCAGTTGAAGGCCACGAAGGGGCCCTGCGCCACCTTGCTTTCGCCATGGATCGCTCGGGCGAACAGTTCCTTGCCTACGCCCGATTCCCCTTCGACCAGCACCGGCACATGCAACGGAGCGATCCTTCGCGCCATGGCGATGGAATGCCGGATGCAGTCGCTTTCTCCCACGATGCAGTCGAACTGGGAACGTACCGGCTCCGACACGTCATGCACGGGGCTCACCGGAAGCGGACGGCGTTGCGAACGGGCTGGAATGACCAGCAGATGCCCGCCCAGTTCACCGTCAGCCATCAAGGGGCGCAACCAGTCACGCGGCAGGCCCGGAACCACATGCCTGAGCGGCTTGCCGTAATCGTCGAGGATCTGCATGCCGCGCCTGAGATCGGGAAGGTCCGTGCCGAATTTCTCGCTCAAGACCTTTTGCGCCAGCCTGCTGGTGTAAACGATGCGGCCAAAGGCATCGATCGCAATCAGATCATCGCCAGCGTGACGCTGGCTATGCTCAAGGCCCATCTCCATCAACCTGAGATGCTGCACCTCGACCTGCCGTGTCAGCCTTTGCTCGATCTGGCTGGCGGTCATGACAGCCAGCGCCAGAATCCGGGCACTCGATTGCCCGCGCTTCGCCGAAATGTCGAGAATGCCCACGATATCGCCGTTCAGCGGATCGCGGATGGGCGCACCGGCACAGCTCCAGCCTTTGATGCCCTCGCAATAATGCTCGCCGGCATGCACCATGACGGGGCCACCGATAGCCAGAGCGGTACCGATGCCATTGGTACCCGCGTCAGTCTCAGTCCAACGTCCGCCCTGCATCAGAGCGATATCCATGCCGGCATGAACAGTGTGGGCATCCCCCGCCGCTTCCAGCACGACTCCGTTGGGGTCCGTGATCAGCATCAGCGAGTTGGTGCCCGCCAGCACATCGGCCGCCTGGACCAGGGTAGGAGCGGCAGCCTGCAGGAGCTGACGGTTCCGCTGGCGCAGATGCGGGACCTGATCGGTGGCCAAATGCGGCGCATATTCAACACCAAGGTTGACCTGAGAGGTGCGGCAACGCTGCCAGCTTTCAATCACCACGTCGCGCACCAGCTTCGGCCCGCAACCAGAACCGGACACAAAATCCTCCCATGCCCTGGCGACGACATGATCACGCTCTTCCAGCACCGCCAATGAGGTTTTTCCTGAGTGCACCACTCCACTCGCAGCCATTAGCATCCTCCTGCGCGATCGGTGGACGCCGAGCTTTCCGGGTTCATTCCCAAGCCAACAGGTTCGGGATCGATCCGAGCAGCTTGTTTCGGGTCAGGGTGACCCGAAGCGGCATCGACCGATGTGCTTCTCCTCATCCGTGTGGATGTCGAACCCCAGGTCCGCTCCACCTCTGCCATGCATCTTAGTCGTGCATTTCAGGCGTTGGTAGTATTATCGTACCGCTTGCCTTGTAGCTCGCTCCACCAGATAAGCTAATGAACAGTAAGGTATATTTGCGTGATCGCTGAGACCGATTTCGCATGTCCTGCTGGTCGAATAGCCTTGCGTGCAGCCTGACGGAACCGACTCGGGCAAATCGCGCAGCGCATGATCGTTTAGCTCAGGAAGTGTGAAGCCCTTGTCGCCGGCAAAACCGCAACATCCTATGCCCTGCGGCATCACCACCCGCGTTGCGCAGGCGCGCGCCACCGCCGCCAGCTTGGGCTCCAACCCCATGCGGCGGCTGCTGCATGTGATATGCAGCATGACCGTCTCGTCCAGTTGGTTGACAGTCAGACGGGGCAGGATCGCGTCGTGCAGGAACTCTGCAATATCGACGATGGCCACGCCGCGCCCCCTCGCCTGCGCACGCCGCCGCAGACGGAAGGTACAGGGGCTGGTGTCCATCAGCACGCGCGGCGCCCCGCTTGCCTCGACAGCATCGAGCACGGCGTCGGCCATGCGGTCGGCAGTCGCGGCCAGCCCCTTGCTTTCCCATGCCATGCCGCAACACAGGCCGCTTTCGCAGGGGCTGACGGCAAGGTTGATGTCCGCGCGCCGAGCCAGCATCGCGAGGATGTCGCTGAGCGGCGTATCCGCTGGATCGGCCGCCGCCGGCCCCATGGTGCGCGCCGCGCAGCTTGAGAGATAGAGCCAATCGGCAGGCCCGTTTGCGATCGGGCGCGCAAGAGGCATAGGCCGGGGCAGATATTCGGGCGCGACAGGCGCAAGTCCACCTGTCGCCCGCCGCAGCCCGCGGCTGAGCGCAGAAAGATTGCCCCGCCCGATCACCCGTCCTGCCCCCTGCCCCAAACCCAGCATCGCCCGTGTGGCGGCCAGGGTTGCCGGGAGATGGTCGGCCAGCACATCGCCGATCTTTTGCGCCAGGCCCCCGCGCCGCTTGCCGCGCTCCTGCTTCATCAGAAGGCCCGTCTCGATGCCCACCGGGCAGGCATTGGCGCAAAGGCCACAGGCCGCACAACTGTCGACGCCAGCAAAGGCATAGGATTGTTTCAGCGCATCGCCGTCTTCCCGCGCCTCCTCGCGGCGGGCGATCTCCCGCGCGGCGACGATCCGCTGGCGCGGCGAGAGCGTGAAGCCGTGCGAGGGGCAATACGGCTCGCAAAAGCCGCATTCCATGCAAGTGTCCACCAATGGATCGACCGGCGGCAAGGGCTTGAGATGGCGCAAATGGGCCTGCGGATCGTCGTTGAGGATCACGCCCGGATTGAGCAGTCCCATCGGATCAAGCAGCGCCTTGATATCGCGCATCAGCCGATAGGCTTGCCCGCCCCATTCGACCTCGACGAAAGGCGCCATGTTGCGTCCGGTCCCATGCTCGGCCTTGAGCGATCCGTCAAAGCGGGTCACGACGAGCCGGACAACATCATCCATAAAACGCCGATAACGATCCACTTCGGCCGTATCGTCGAAGTTCTGGGTGAAAACGAAGTGCAGATTGCCCTCAAGCGCATGGCCGAAGATGATCGCCTCATCATAGCCATGCTGCGCGAAAAGCTGCTGAAGAGCGACCGTGGCATGGGACAGGTGCTCGATGGGAAAGGCCACGTCCTCGATGATGACGCTCGTGCCCGGTCGGCGCATGGCTCCCACTGCCGGAAACATGCCCTTGCGCACCTTCCAATAGGCCTCGGTGATCGCCGGATCGCGCTCGAATTGGGCAGGGTTCAGCATGATCTGGCCGGCCAGGCGGCGCGTGACCTGTTCGATCCGCGACACAAGATCGGCCTCGTCACTGCCCCGGATCTCGACCAGCAGCGCCGCCGCCGTCGGCCCCAGATCCGCGATATCATGTGGGATACCGGGCTTGCCCTCCACCGAGCGCAAGGAGGCCCGGTCCATCAGCTCAGCAGCGGCGACAGGCTCATCGCGCAGGGCCATCACAGCGCGCGCCGCCGCCTCCACATCCGCAAACAGCAGCAATGCGCTGGCCTTGTCGCTGTGTTCGGGAACCGTGCGCAGGACCACTTCCGCGATGAAGCCGAGCGTTCCTTCCGATCCGATCATCAGATGCTGGAGAATGTCGAAGGGATCCGTGAAATCGACCAAGGCATTGAGGGCATAGCCGGTGGTGTTCTTGATGGCAAACTTGCGCGTGATGAGTTCACGCAGCGGAGCATCCGCACGCACCGCTTGCCCCATGGCAGCAAGCCTCTCCAGCAGGGCGCCATGGGTCTTGCGAAAGCGTGCTCTGCTGACAAGACTGGCCGTATCGACCGTTCCGCCATCGGCCAGAATGATGCGCATCGATTCCAGCGTCTGATAGCTGTTCTGCGCCGTGCCGCAGCACATGCCGCTCGAATTGTTGGCAACGATGCCACCGATCTTGGCGCTGGCGATCGAGGCGGGATCGGGACCGATCTTGCGCCCGTGAAACGCCAGCGCCCGATTGGCCGCAGCGCCGATCACCCCCGGCTGCAATGTAACCGTCGCGCCATCGGCGCCGACGCGCACCTTGCGCCAGCCATCGCCCAGAACCACCAGAAGGCTGTCGCTGATCGCCTGACCCGATAGGCTGGTGCCCGCCGCCCGAAAGGTGACCGGCGCCTCGTGACGGCAGGCGACATCCAGCACATGGCGGACCTCGGCTTCGGATTCGACAAAGACCACAAGGTCGGGAATCATGCGATAGAAGCTGGCATCCGTACCATAGGCCAGGCGTCGCAGTTCATCCTCGATCAGCCGCTTGCCCGGAATGACCGCCCCGAGATCGCGCCTGATCGCCCTTGTCCTCGCATCCTTCATCATTGTCCCAACCCGGTTCACCAACCCCATCCCTTCGCAAAGGATGCCCGTCTGATGAACGGACACCCCTGCCTGATCTGCTGCCGACCGGCGAGCGCTCGCACTGCCGGTCGGGTCACGCCTCATGCCCGGCCGTAGACTTCCGCCCCGCCGCCACGGGCAGGACCGGCCGTCGGATCGAAGTCCTCCGGCAGGTCGACGACCAGCGAATGTGTCGTCAGAATCAGCTTGGCCACCGAAACGGCATTGGCCAAGGCAGCCAGAGTTACCCGCACCGGATCGATGACCCCGGCGGCAAAAGTGTCGCCAAAGACGCCGGACCTGGCATCAAAGCCAATACCGCTTTCGGCATCGACCACCTGTGCCACGACCTGATCGGAATCGCGCCCCGCATTGCGCGCGATGATCGCCAGCGGCTGGCGCACGGCCTCCTGAACCAACGCGATACCGGCGCGCACGCCGCCCTCATGCTCATCCACCAGCGACTGGAGCAGGCGCGAGAGCTGGGCCAGCGCCGTGCCGCCGCCCGGAACCACACCTTCATCCCGCGCGGCACGCGTGGCGTTGAGCCCGTCATCGAGAAGCTGGGCCGTCCGCTTTTGCTCGACCGGTGTCGCGCCACCGGCAAGCAACACAGCCGTACCGCGTGTCAGCTTGGCAAGACGCTCGGCGTATTTGTCGCGCTCGATGTTCTGCGGCGCCTCATCCCACAGTTGCTTCACCAGACGCCTGCGACCGGCGATGGCGTCCTCGTCGCCCTGCGCACCGCGAATGACCGTGGCCGAGGCCGTGATGTGAACATGGGCCGCCGAGCCCAGATCCCCAACCGTGGCATCCTCGATCCTGCCGCCCAGATCCCGCGCGATCACACGGGCCCCGGTCATGATGCCCAGGTCTTCCATCATCGCCTTGCGCCAATGGCCGAATTCGGGCGGATTGATGGCCACGACCGTCCCGTGCCCCTGCGCACGCGCCTGCATGATCGCGGCGATGGCTTCGGGCGAAATCTCGTCGGCCACCAGCAGCAGCGGGCGACCGCTGGCGCGCAGCGCCGCCAGCAAACGCAGCACGGGCTCAGCCGAAAGCACCTTGTTATCGGTCAGCAGGATGGCCGCATCCCCCAGATCGGCCGCCAGGCTCGACGCGTCCGTAGCCATGTGATGCGAAACGAAACCCCGGTCGAGGACGACCCCCTCATCGACATCCAGCCGAGTCGGCGTGCCGGGCAGACCGTATTCGACATTGATCACACCTTCAGGCCCGACCCGCTCGACCGCTTCCGCGATCAGCGCCCCCAGCGCCTCCTGCGTCGAGGCGACATTGGCGACCATCCGCAATTCGCCCTGCCGGACCGGGCGGGCCAGATCCACCAGTTCGCGCGCCAACGCCTGATGCGCCCGGTCGATGCCCGCGATCACATCGGCGGCCTTGTGGCCGTCCTCAACCAGCGGAACCCCGCCCTGCACCAGCGCATTGGCCAGCGCCGTCGCGGTCGTGGTGCCATCACCTGCGACCTCATTGGTCTGCATTGAAACTTCGCGCACCACCTGCGCGCCCAGATTTTCGAAACGGCAGGGCAGTTCGATTTCCGCCGCGATGCTCACGCCATCGCGTGACACCAGCGGCGTCCCGATCGGCCGGTCGATGATCGCATTGGTGCCCTTTGGCCCCAGCGTGCCCACCACAGCCCGCGACAGCTTGTCCACCCCCCGCGCCAGCGCAGCCCTCGCCTCTCCATCATACAGCATGATCTTGGCCATCAGTCATCTCCTCGTCATCTCCCGCTTGCGCACGGGCTGATTGTTCTTGTCCGGTTGTAAAGGCAGATGCTCCGGCAAGCCCATGCCTGCCGGAGCCGGCGCGGTGTCACTCGTATTCCAGCGCCTCATCCATATCGCCGAAGAGGACCACGGTGTTCTCATCGATCATCACCATCCGCCCATAATGGGTCGAGGTGGAGATCTCGAAGATATGCGGGGTCATCTCGCGGCCCAGAGCGTCGCTGATCTCCTCCATGTTGAAGACGATCTTGCCCTCGCCATCCATGCGGATCATAGCAGGCAGATAGGTGATCTTGATGCCTGGCTTGTCCTGCATCACCTCGGCGATACAGCGCGCCTCGACGCTGTCGTTCATGGTGACGCCGCACTGGTGGGAGATGGTGCGCTCCTGCTTGATCTGGTCAAGCGGGGTGAAGAGTTGCTGTTCGCTTGTAAGGGCCATAGGTCAGTTCCTTTCCATGTCGCGCCACTTATTCGGCGGGTTCGGTTTCCAGACCGGGCATCGGCACCTGCGTGGCAAAAACGCCGATTTCCCGGACGATGGCCTGAAGCCGGTTGATCGCCGAGGCATAGGCTTCGGCAAACTGCGCGCTCTTGACGCGTGGCTGCGACCAGATGGGTTGCAGGTCCATCGCGGCCTGGGTGGCAATGGGCTGGTACTTGTCGAACCAGTCATGCAGCACCCGGCGGTTGGCCTCCCCATGCTCGGCATCGGCCACCAGCATGGCGAAGAGTTCGACCGTATTGGCCAGATTGCGTTCGTAATCGGCCTCCGCGGCGGACACGACCGAAGGGGTCGAATAGTCGTTCTGGGGCGCGGCGGCCTGCATCAGGAAGCCGGAGCGGAACAGCTCACCGATTAGGGGCTCGAACAGAACATTGACGATGAAATACTGTTCAAGGAAGTCATTGGCGCCGCGCGCGCATTCGACCAATTCGCGCGTCTTCTGCCAGATCGGGCTTTCCAGCCAGGCCCGCTTGCCCGCATCGACATCGAAGCCGTCGATGTCGAGGGCAATCTCGCCCAGATAGAGCGTGAGATCCTGCGCCAGCCGCAGCTTGTAGGAGGAATTGGTCAGGATCGCATTGTTGACCATCTGGGTATAGCCATAGCGCTGTGCCCGCATCAGCGAGGTGCCCGCACCATATTCGGCATGTTTGAAGGCCCCCAGATGCTCTTGCAGCACCTTAACCCATGCCGCATCGAAGCGTTTGGGCGCACCGGCGCGGCGGGCATTGTCGATGACGTTCTTGATCATCCCGCAGATGGTCGACTGGCGCTGGTAATGCGTGCGTTCCCATTCCTGGTCGGGCGCGCGATAGCGATGCCAGTCGCTGCTCTTGAGCGCGGTCCAGTCCTTGGAATAGGTGGGCACGCCGTCGCCGAAGCTGATGATCCAGTCCTGAAGCAGATAGCGTTCCGGGTCAGGCTGGACGTCGACGGTCACGTCTTCATAGTGGGTGGCGCGACGACCCTTGGGTTCATAATAATTGTAGGACCGGCTGTCCGATCCGGGAAAAATCTTGGCCCCAGCGGCGGCCGATTTTTGTTCATTTTCCAGTACTGGCGCGTTCATGTCTTTATCCTCTCCAGTTATTCACTCGTTGCCGGGGTGAATTTGTCGAAATACATGCGTGCGGAATCAATGCCGGCGATCTGCATCACCGGTGTCGCGCTATCGATCATGACCGGGGGGCCGCAGCCGTAGGCGTCGGCATTCTCGATATCGTCCATGGTCATGATATGGCGGCGCAACACATCGTGGATGAAGCCGACCTCGCCGGTCCAGCCATCTCCCTCCTCCGCATGGGAGAGCGCTGGGATGAACTTGAAATCGGGCATGCTGGCCTCGAACTCGGCAAAAACGTCGAGTTCGAACAGGTCCTTCACCGTGCGGGCGCCGTAGTAGAAGCGCACCGGGCGGGTTTCGCCGCTGGCCGCCTGGTCCTTCAGGATCGAGAGCAAAGGCGCCATGCCCGACCCGCCGCCGACAAGGATCATCGGCCCATCGCGGTTTTCGCGCCGCGAGCAGGAACCATAGGGCCCCTTGACGGTGATCCGCGCACCGATCTGCGCGGCGCCGATGGCCGTCGAAAACGCGCCGCCCGGATACTTCTTGATGATGAATTCAAGACGGCTTGGATCGCTGGGCGGGTTGCCCATCGAATAAGAGCGCGTGATCCCGGCCTCGACCAGTGTCAGATCGGCAAACTGGCCCGCCCAGAATTTCATGGGCTCGTCGAGTTCGACCGCGATCCGGACTATGTCGTGAGTCAGCGGCTCGACCTTGGCAAGGCGACCGTTGAACTCCTTCACCGCGATCGAACGGGACAGTTCCTCCTCGTCGAAATTGAGCAGTTCGACTTCGATATCGCTGTAGACCAGCGTCCGACACAGCAGGATCTGACCGTTCTCGCGCTCAGGGTCCGACAGGGCAAATGTCGAATATTTCAGCATCTCGACATCCCCTTCGTTAAGGATGCACTTGCAGGCCGAGCATTGCCCTTCCTTGCAGCCGTGAGGCAGCGCCACGCCCTGGCGGAAAGCGGCATCAAGCACCGTTTCGCCTTCCTCCACCTGCATTTCCACGCCAACCGGCTCCAGGCGCACCGTGTGCACGGCGGCTGCCGGTTTCTTCATCTCTTGTCCCATGGGACTCCTCCCCTGATGTTTTTTCGGGACCGCTATAGGGGCATGGCGGGCGAAGGAATTTCCCTCCGCCCGCTGCCGGCAGGGATCAGATCCGGCGGATCTTGAAGCCCTTGCGATACTCTTCGATATGGGCGGCGCGCGCCTGGGGCGACAGTTCGCGCAGCGCCTTGAGCGGGCTGCGGATGGTGTTGCCGCGCACGTGGTCGAGCGTCCACATGTCCTTCTCCTCGAACGACATGTGCGGCTGGGCGATCAGCGTCTTGCCGTCGGGGCGCACGAAGCCCATGTCGACAATGGCGTCGGCCACATCCCAACCATCATAGACATCTTCCCAGATGCGGCGGCCGGAGAAGCGCCCCATCGCCGGGGTGGCGCGGCCCTGATATTCGGCGGCGAAGGCTTCCTTATGTGTCCAGCGATCCACTTCGCTGGCATAGGTGAAGAGCTCGCCGTCCACCTCGTCGACGCAGAAGTCCTCACGGACGACCGCGGGAACCAGGCTGGACCAGCAGCGATGCGGATAGACATAGCCGGTGTCGGCAAAGGTGATCAGTTGGCTGCCGGGCTTGGAGAGCTTCTCGTAATTCTCCCACCAGGCGCCGTATTCGTCGTACCAGCCCGGATACTTGTGCTCGAACCACTCGAAGTCGCGCTCGGTCTGCGCCTCGATGCGCCAGAAGTTGGCCCACCAGCCGGCCGAGAAAAACTGGGCAATCTTATGGACATAGCCCTTCTTGACGATGGAATCGAAGGCTTCATGCACATCGTCGTGATGGATCTTGATGCCGTATTTTTCCAGCGGCAGCATGTAGGTGCGATAATAGTCCTCGAAAATCCAGCGATGCCACAGCTCCGCATAGCTTTCCTTGTTCTTGTCGCGGTTCTTGGTGCCATATTCGATGATCGTGCCGATGGCGGCATCGACGATCATATGGTTCTGCCAGAAGGAATAGCGGATGTCGCGTTCCAGCAGCAAGTGGTTGTCGGGCTCCTTCAGGATCGACATCAGCATCGAGTGGCCGTTGCCGATATGGCGGCTTTCATCCGACTGTACCGACAGGAACACTGTGGGCAGCGCATAGTCACCGTTGCGCGCCGCCTCGGAAGGCATGGCAACGAAGAGCGTGTTGGTGAAGGCCGTCTCGGCCGCGACCTGAAGATAGATGTTCGACGAGGTGATGGCGTCACCCGTCAGGAAGGCCTCACCGAACTGACGCCCGATGGTGGTGGCATAGCATTTGCCGAAGGCCTTCTCGGTGATGTCGAAACCGGCCGGATCGATGTAGTTTTCCATGTACCACTTCTTCAGGTTCATCTGAATGGTGGAATGGCGGAATTCATCGACCATCTGCATGGTGAAGCCTGTGCGCAGGTGATCGCCCGGAGCCAGTTGTCCCAGCGTCGCCATCGAACGGGCGGCCGAAATTTCCGGGAAAGGAATAATCGCCAGGAACAGCTTCATCCACTCGATCCAGCGCGGCTCGACATTACGGAACATGTCGCCGCGCAGCGCCGCATCCAGCGCGCCATAGACGCGGTTATCCTTTTCCTCCTGCATCGGAAAATACGAGCGCAGGACCTGCTTCATCGGATCCTTGGGCGTCTTGCTGATCTTGTAGTCGGTGGGGAAATGCATCGCCTCCTGAACATAGGACGGCGTCCAGCCCAGATCAGCGATGAGCCTTGTGGCTTCGCTGATGCTGATCCCTTTCTGGCTGATGATCTTGTTGAGTGTCAGAGCCTCGGTCATCTTTTTCTCCCTTTGGCCTAGCCTTCGGCCATTGCCTTCACAGGCGGATGTGGGCCTTCAGCGTTCATGTCGCCGATCAACCTACTGACTCGGCCGGACCGCCGGCCTGTCGAAGATGACAGGAGCAACATGCGTGCCAAAATTGGAAAAGACCGATATTTCTATAAATTGCGACATACGCCCAAGGTGTCGCCCATAGGAAGAAGCATCATAATACTACAGCACCGCTTCAACCACGAAACACATGCTCCATATTGACCTTATATGTGCGACAAAATGGCACACTTTTTAGAAAGTGCCGCACATTTCGTCGAGAGACTCTCCTTTCAAAGCCGCATTTATGTTCATTTTCTTATTTTGGCATGACGCTTGCTGAATTGCTCTCACCGCCCGGCAAGGCCGATAAAATCGGTAGAGAGAGGAAAATTCGATGGCGACTGCCACATCCCATATCCGCACATGCCCTCCCCATATATCCGCCCTTCTGGGTATCGGCACCGGACTGGCCCTGCTGGCGATGTCTGCCGCCCCGGCCGGCGCCCAGCCCGCCTCGTCCGACGCCAAACTCTTTGCCCAGCAATGCGGCGCCTGCCATTCGACCAAGCCGGACGAAAACCGCGTGGGGCCCTCGCTCGCCGGGATTATGGGCAGACCCGCCGGAAAGCAGGCAGGGTTCAACTATTCGCCGGCGCTGAAAAAAAGCACGATCAAATGGTCGCCTGCCACGCTTGAACGCTGGCTGACCGACAGTTCCCAGACGATTCCGGGAAGCGTGATGAATTTTCGTCAGGCCGATGCCGCAAAACGCAAGGCGATCATCGATTATCTCTCCACCCTGACCGCGAAGTGACCCGCCATGGCCAAAATCATCCATGCAATGATCCGCGTCCTCAATGAGCAGAAGTCGCTGGATTTCTATCAAACCTGCCTCGGCCTCTCTATCGCCGATCGCTATCCTTTCGACGGCTTCACGCTGGTCTATCTGCGCAATGCCGAAAACGACATGGAGATCGAACTGACGGTCAATCATGACCGCAGCGAGCCCTATACCCACGGTGACGGCTATGGCCACATCGCCATCGCGGTCGACGATCTGGACGGCGAACACGCAAGGCTGGCCGCCGCGGGCATCGCGCCCCAACCCATCAAGGAATTCTTCCGCGAAGGCGCGCTGATGGCGCGCTTCTTCTTCATCCTCGATCCCGACGGTTACAAGATCGAGGTTCTTCAACGCCTTGGCCGATACCAGTGACCGGCCAGCACAGCACATGTGCCCCCCACACACGCGGGCACAGCCAAGGAGAAATTTCATGAGACTGGTCGAGAAAAGGACCATATTGAACCGCCGCCTGTTTCTGGGGCAGTCGGCAGGGATGGCGATCATCGCCGGAGCGATCGGCTCGCGGGCGAAGGCCGCGCCGCTCAAGACCCTGGCCGCTCCTGCCGTGCCCACGCTGGTGAGGATGGCGCGGGACCTCTATCCGCATGACCGTCTGCCCGACATCTTCTACGAAACCGCCGTGGCCACTATCGATGGCAAGCTGGCCGCCGAGCCCGGTTCGGCAAACCTGCTGACCGATGGCGTCGCCAATCTCGACAAGGCGGCAAACAGCGCCTTTGCCAAGCCCTATGCCGCCATCGACGCCGAAAAGGACCGCGTGGCTGTGCTCAAAAGCGTGGAGACCACCCCCTTCTTCCAGCGCATGCGCAGCGAGATGATCACCGCTCTCTACAACCAGGACGAGCTGTGGGCCAAGCTTGGCTACGAAGGCTCCTCAGCCGAACACGGCGGCTACATCCATCGCGGCTTCAATGACATCGACTGGCTGCCGGCGTGATCGCGCGGCCGGCCTGAAAGGATTTACCCCATGGTTACGAAATTCGCTTTGAGCGACGACAGTGTGGTCGTCGTCATCGGGTCGGGCGCGGGCGGCGGCACGCTGTCGAACGAGCTCGCGCAAAAAGGCATCAGGGTCGTCTGTCTGGAAGCGGGCGCCCGCTACGAAATTCCTGATTTCATCAACAATGAATGGGACAGTTTCGACCAATTGGCCTGGAAGGACAAGCGCACCACCTCGGGCAGCTGGCAGGTGGCCAGGGACTTTCCCAACCTGCCCGCCTGGATCGTGAAGGCGGTGGGCGGCACGACTACCCACTGGGCAGGCGCCTCGCTGCGTTTTCAGGAGCATGAGTGGAAGGCGCGCAGCACCTATGGCGACATTCCCGGCGCGGCGCTGCTCGACTGGCCGATCAGCGCCGAAGAAATGGCCCCATGGTATGACAAGGCCGAGTTGAAGATGGGCACCACCGGCACGCATGGCATTCCCCGCCTGCCCGGAAACAACAATTACAAGGTCCTGGCCGCCGGCGCCAAGCTGATGGGCTACAAGGAATTCCACACCGGCAACATGTCGATCAACAGCCAGCCGCGCGACGGACGCGGGAGTTGTCAGCAGATCGGTTTCTGCTTTCAGGGCTGTAAATCGGGTGCCAAATGGTCAACCCTTTACACCGAAATCCCCAAGGGTGAGGCGACGGGCAGGCTGGAAGTGCGCCCCGGATGCCAGGTGATCCGCATTGAGCACAATCCGGCAGGCAAGGTCACGGGCGTGGTCTATGCCGATGACAAGGGCGTGCTGCACAAGCAGAAAGCACGCGTGGTGGCGGTGGCGGGCAATTCGATCGAAAGCCCGCGCCTGCTGCTCAACTCCGAAACCAACCAGTTCAAGAATGGGCTGGCCAATGGCGCAGGACACGTCGGCCGACACTACATGCGCCATACGACCGGATCGGTCTATGCCCAGTTCGACAAGCCGGTCCATATGTATCGCGGCACGACCATGGCAGGCATCGTGCGCGACGAAGCGGTCCACGACGCTCGGCGGGGCTTTGTTGGCGGCTATGAGATGGAGACGATCTCGCTGGGCGTTCCTTTCACAGCGGCTTTCCTCAGCCCGGGCGCCTGGGGGCGCGATTTCAGCTCGGTGCTCGACGGCTATGATCGTCTGGCAGGCATGTGGCTGGTAGGCGAGGATCTGCCCCAGGCTAGCAACCGGGTGACGCTCAACACACAGGTAAAAGACGCTTTCGGCATGCCCGTCGCCAACGTCCATTATGACGATCACCCCAATGATGTCGCCATGCGCAACCACGCCTATCAACGCGGCGTGGCGCTGTATGAGGCTGTCGGCGCCAAGCGGACGATCAAGACCCCGCCCTATCCATCAACCCACAACATGGGCACCAACCGGATGAGCGAGAGGGCCGAGGATGGCGTCGTCAACAAATGGGGCCAGACCCATGAGGTGAAGAATCTCTTCATCTCGGACGGCAGCCAGTTCACCACCAGTGCGGCGGAAAACCCAACGCTGACGATCGTGGCCCTGGCCATCCGTCAGGCCGACCATATCGCCGAGTTGATGGCCAAGAACAACATCTGATCATCCAGGAACATGGCTGCACCATCCACCATAAGAATGGGCAGCAACGGGGAGGAGAGCGACGTGATCGAAAGTAATGCTTTCGCGGCAGGCGTGTCATGGCAGGACCAGAGCGAAAGGGCCGGACAAAGAAGATATCAGGGGGGGCACGAGCCTTCGCTGACCGAAGCCTTTCGGACGGTGCCGGTGCGCGGCCTTGGCTGGCGACGTTTGCTGTCCTTTCTTGGCCCCGGCTATCTTGTCGCGGTCGGCTATATGGATCCGGGCAACTGGGCAACAGATCTCTATGGCGGATCGGCCTTTGGTTATACGCTGCTCTCAGTCGTCGCCCTGTCCAGCCTGATGGCGATGGTGCTGCAGCATCTTGCAATCCGATTGGGCGTCGCAACAGGGCGCGATCTTGCACAGGCCTGCCGGGATTATTACAGTCCCGCAACTGCCGCCCTTCTCTGGGTACTGTGCGAGATCGCGATCTGCGCCTGCGATCTGGCCGAACTGATCGGCACGGCTATTGCCTTGCAACTCCTCTTTCACATCCCGCTGATCTGGGGCGTCGCACTGACCGGGCTGGACGTCTTTCTGCTGCTGTTGCTGCATAAAAGCGGCATCCGGCTGCTTGAAGCCTTTGTGGTCGTTCTGTTTATCAGCATCGCCACCTGCTTTGCCATCGAACTGACGCTGGCCCGGCCGATCTGGGGCCAGGTGGCCATGGGTTTCGTCCCCGACCCCAAGATCTGGAGTGACCCACTGATGCTCTATGTCGCCATCGGCATGGTAGGAGCGACGGTCATGCCCCATAATCTGTACTTGCATTCCTCGATCGTACAGACGCGGATGTACGATCAGGATAATCACGGCAAGCGCGAGGCGATCCGCTTTGCCACCATCGATTCCACCATTGCCCTGTTTTTCGCACTGCTCGTCAATGCGGCCATTCTCATCCTGGCGGCTGCGGCATTCCATACCACAGGCCATACCGTGATCGAGATCGCGCAGGCGCACGAACTCCTCGCCCCCACGTTGGGAGCCGCCGTCGCCTCGACAGCATTCGCCATAGCCTTGCTGGCGTCGGGACAGAATTCAGCGATCACCGCGACACTGGCCGGTCAGATCGTGATGGAAGGCTTCATGAACTGGAAGCTGGCGCCATCCCTTCGCCGGATCGTCACCCGCGGCCTGGCCATCATCCCCGCGCTCTTCGTCACTTATGCTTACGGCTCGGGCGCAACCGCGAAATTGCTGGTGCTCAGCCAGGTCATCCTGTCCCTGCAATTGCCTTTTGCCGTATTTCCCCTGATCTCCTTCACCCGCAATCGCGATGTCATGGGAGCTATGACATCGCCTCGTTGGCTGACGCTGGGCGCCTCGATCATTGGGGTGGTGATCGTCATGCTTAATCTCAAACTGGTCTGGGACATGACGCAGGGCCATTAAATAGGCGTCGATGATGATAGCCTTGGCCGGTTTATTTACAGGCGCCGCAGGAATGCGGCGGTGACGCGGCCGATTTGGCATTTCTGGGGTGCGGCACCCATTTTTGGCCAGTGCCGCAAGGTTGAGCTGGACATGCGGATCAAGGACTGGACTTGTAACGGTTTTGCGCCGGTCACCTGAGAGTTTAATGCTTGTGCAAAGAGATCGACGAGATGATCAGGCATGGTGAAGAGTTCAAGCAGGAGGCGATGCGCATTGTACTGACCAGCGGGTTGCGTCAGATTTGGGGGGGCGGCAAGTCAACTCTGAACAAATAGGCTTCACACTATCGTCCGTCAGACCTGGTGACAGCGCCGCAGGATCAACGGGATCAAGCCATTCCGCACGCACAAGGTTACCGCAGACAGTCATCATCGCCCGGGTGTCGCGGCGAACCGGCTCGATGGGAACTTTACCGCCGATGCGCCTAACCAGAAGTGGGCCGACGATATCCGCTATATCTGGACCACGGAGGGGCGGCTCTATCTCGCCGTCATCGTTGACCTGTTCAGCAGGCGTGTTGTCGATTGGACGGTTAGCGGCAGGATGATCGCGCTTACCCCTGGATCACTCTCGCAAAGCGTCAGCGCATCGACCAGCTCCCGCTTTACCGCCATATTCAAAGCGTTGCGCCGTTCGGGGCGCACAATGCTGAGGATGGCGATACCATCGCGGGCCCGATTGATATGGACGAAACGCTCGCCCAAGCCTTCTGCCGGTCCAAACCGGCTCCGCGCGTCGATCAGGGGCGACCGTTCAGACAATCGGCGCACGCTGGTCGGTCTCAGCAAGTGCCAATCCTGTCATGGCGCAAGCAGTAGTCCGAAAGGGGCATCAGTGACCACCTCGGGATGGGTGACGGTGTGGGAGGCGATGGTGCCGGAGTCGTGATTCCAGCTCTCATGGAGAAA
Organism: Novosphingobium sp. 63-713; assembly: GCF_001898925.1. NCBI lineage: Bacteria > Pseudomonadati > Pseudomonadota > Alphaproteobacteria > Sphingomonadales > Sphingomonadaceae > Novosphingobium > Novosphingobium sp. 63-713. Next base: position 754,852 of record NZ_MKVS01000005.1, on the reverse strand, counting down.
CGGCATTGCGTATTTACCCCACGGTGTGCTTCCCACCATTGCCGAAAACAGGCTTAAAGTGATCTGCCATTGGCAATGGCGCGATGCCCCCGATGATAATTCTTAACCATATCGCAATGTCTCAAGCGTAACCCTTCACGGTAGGATCATTTGTCTCTGGAGCATGTGCGCCTCCAGCGTGCTTCTGGCGAAAAAAGGGGCAACCATGTTTTCTGCTGCCCTGACCTCCATCAAACTGCATTGGCGTGATTTCATTCCCGCTGCTGTCCTCATGATTGTCGTGACAGCGGCAATTGCCGCCGCCACGCTCTGGCCCTCCGGTGATCGGGGCCAGTATGCCGTCGTTGCACCGCCATCCTATGATTTGGGCCGGACGATCACGATGGTGCAGGCTGCCGGCGGCAGCATCGTCGATGTCGGCGGTTTGAAGAATGTTGTGATCCTGCATTCTGCCGACAAGAACGTCGTGGCTGCGCTCTATCACGCGGGAGCCTGGCTGGTCATAGACCCCCATCTGCTTCGGGGTTGCGCAGGATTTCATCGCGTTTCAACCTCTCCTGGAGCCTCTGCCTGATGTCCGATCTCGATAAGCTGCGAATTCGATTTGGTCGGTTTCTGGTCATCTTGCTTTGGCTGCACATTCCCGTGCTCGCGGCGGTCGCCTTTGTTGTCGGTCGTCCGCCCCTCGCGGCCGGTCTGGCGGGAGCACTTCTTGCAGGCGCCTATCATCTGACCTGGTGGCGGCATGGGATTACCCCTGCCACGCGCTATCTCTCCGCTGTTGCGCTGATGGGCGAACCGGCCTTGCTGGTCTATCTGCTGGCCGGTCACCCGTGGCAGATGGACATGCACATGTATTTCTTTGCGCTTCTGGCGCTGACCATCGCCTGGTGTGACTGGCGCGTGGTGGTGGTGGGCGCCGTGGCCATTGCCATACATCACATTATGCTGGACTTCCTGTTGCCTCTGGCCGTTTTCGCCGATGGAGCGGACGTTGGCCGGGTCGGCCTGCATGCCGGGATCGTTGCCTTGCAGACCGGGGTGCTGGTCTGGCTGAGCAGGACGCTGGTGGAAAGCTTTGCCCTCAACAATGAGGCGCTGCGCGAAAGGACGCTGGAGGCCGAGGAGGCCAATCGGGCAAAGAGCTTGTTCCTGGCCAATATGAGCCATGAAATCCGTACGCCGATGAACGCCATTCTGGGATTTTGCCATCTGGCCTTGCGCACGGACATGACGCCAAAGCAGCAGGATTATGTTTCCAAGATCAACGGCGCGGGACTGTCCCTTTTACGGCTGATCAACGACATTCTCGATTTCTCCAAGATCGAGGCGGGCAAGCTCTCGCTGGAAATTGCCCCCTTCGACCTGCGTGCCGCGCTCGAAGGCCAACTGGCCATTGCCTCGGTGGAGGCCGCCAAAAAGCGCGTTGCTGTCGAGCTCGTCATGGACCCCACCGTGCCCGCCACGCTGCTGGGCGATTGTCTGCGCCTCAACCAGATCGTGCTGAACGTGGTCAGCAACGCTGTAAAGTTCACCGAAAACGGCACGGTTACGGTCACAGTCGACCTTTCGGCGCGGCATGGGGCGTCGGTGTCGCTTGAAATCTCGGTCAGGGATACGGGCATCGGTATGACGCCCGAACAGCAGGCCCGGCTGTTTCACTCCTTCACCCAGGCCGACAGTTCGACCACGCGCCGATTTGGCGGCACGGGTCTTGGCCTTGCCATCAGCAAGCAACTGGTCGAGATGATGGGGGGGCATATCGGGGTCGAAAGCAGCCCCGGGCAAGGGACGACGGTCACTTTTACCCTGATGTTGCAGGCCGATGACGCCGCGCCATCGGTGCAGGACATGCCTTCGCCTGAACTTAAACGGTTGCGTGTGCTGATCGCTGATGACAACCCGGCCTCGCGCGAGATCCTGCAGGCCATGTTCACGGCATGGTCGATGAACGTCGATGTCGTCGCGTCGGGCAAGGAGGTCCTGGGCGCCCTTGTGACGGCTGCGGCCGATGCGGTGCCTTATGATCTGGTTCTGATGGATTGGAGGATGCCGGACATGAACGGCATCGAAACCGCCCGCGCCATCCGCCGGGATCTTTACCTGGCGAAAGTGCCCAGCGTGTTTCTGGTCACAGCCCACGGGCATGACGAGGTCAGGGCCGAGGCGGAGACAGCTAACATCGCCGCCGTGCTGATCAAGCCGATCGCTCCGGCAACGATGCTGGCAACAATGAACACATTGTTCGGTGCAGAGCAGTCCGGCCCTCCGGCCGATGACGCTCAGGCCGCGACGGTTCCGATGGTGGCAGCCCATCTGCGCGGCCTTCGCGTTCTCGTGGCCGAGGACAACCAGATCAATCGCGAGATTGCGATTGAGTTGCTGATGGATGCCGGCTTGCAGGTCGAGGTCGCCGAAAATGGCTGCATCGCCTTGGAGCGCATCAGGGATGCGGCCGAGCCCTTCGACGCCATCCTGATGGATGTGCAAATGCCGGAAATGGACGGAATCGAAGCGACTGTGCGCATCCGCCAAATCCATCCGACCGAGCGTTTGCCGATCATCGCCATGACCGCCCATGCCTATGAGGCCGAACGGCAGCGCTGTTTGGATGCGGGCATGAATGATCATATTCCCAAGCCGGTCGATCCTGCATTGCTCGTCAGGAAACTGGACCTTTGGTTGAAGCCGCGCCCGTCTCAAGCAGGTTTTGTCGAGACAGCAAGCCCGATTGTGATGCCGATCAAGGCCGATATCCTGCCTGACCACCTGCCTCCGTTCGGCATCGAGGCGGCGCTGGTGCGCGTCAACGGCAAGCGGGCGCTGCTGCGAAAGCTCATCGTTGATTTCGGCGACACTTTCGCCACGGTCATTTCGACGCTTCGCGGCCAGATCTCCGCTGGTGATCTGGGCGAGGCGCGGCGCCTTGCCCATACATTGAAGGGCATTGCGGGCACGCTGGAGGTGGGCGCTGTTGCCGAAGCGGCCAAGCGCATGGAAGCCGCGCTGGCCCAATCCGATCTCAGCCGGATCGATGAGCTGATTGATGGGCTTGAACAGGCTATCCTGCCCGCGCTCACCGCCTCGGCAACGCTCAAGGGGATGCAGCAGCCGACTTTGACGCAGTCAGACGTACAACTCGATTATTCCGAATGGGCTTCGAAGATCGAAGAGATTCGCGGTCTGCTGCGGCGCCGAAGCCTTGGTGCTCGCAAAGCTTTTCAGGAACTTGAGGAGACGCTCGGCACAAGGCCTGAAGCTGGAGGACTGCATGCGGTCAAGGCCGCGCTCGCCAGACTCAATTTCGAAGAGGCTCTGACGCAACTGGATCTGGTGCCGGGCGCGGATAACCGAGAATGCGGGGCGGCGCCTTTGGCGGCGGCGAACTCGTAATGGGCCGGCCCCTGGTTCTTATCGTCGATGACGAGGTCTCGAATATCGAGATTATGAATGCGGCGCTGGAGGATGATTATGAGATTTGTTTCGCCACATCCGGCGAAGAGGCCATAACCGTCGCGCAGACGAGCCTTCCCGACCTGATTTTGCTGGACGTGCTCATGCCGGGCACGGACGGGTATGAGGTTTGCCGTAGATGCAAGGCAGATCCGTTGATTGCTGATGTCCCGATCATCTTCACCACCGGGCTTGGTGACGAGGAGTCCGAGGCGAACGGGCTTTTGCTCGGCGCGATCGACTATATCGTCAAGCCGATCCACCCGGCTATCGTGCGTGCACGCGTTCATAATCATATCGAATTGAAGCGCATGCGCGATCAACTTGCCCAACTGGCGGTTACCGACGCGTTGACGGGTCTGAGCAATCGCCGTCGCCTCGAGCAGACCCTCGATGTGGAAACCGCCAGACTTTCACGCACCGACGACTGGCTCTCGGTTATCATGCTCGACATAGACTTCTTCAAGCAATTCAATGACGCCTATGGCCATCCCGAAGGTGATAACTGCATCGTGATGATCGCGGCGGCGCTGCAACGCGCAGTTCGGCGGGCCTCGGATCTGACCGCCCGCTATGGCGGCGAAGAGTTTGCCTGCGTTCTGCCTGCTACTGATCACGAAGCGGCGATGATTGTGGCAAACTCCATCATGGAACAGGTCCGTTCGCTGGGTATACCGCACAGGAACTCGGGGGTTAGCCCCTATGTGACCGTCAGCGTGGGTATCGCGTCAGCCCGGTGCAGGCCGGGATTGACACGGGACCTTTGGGTCAAGGTCGCAGACAATCAGCTCTATCTCGCCAAGGTCGCCGGGAGGAACAAGGTCACGGGGACCGTGTTTGGGATCGAAGACAGCAAGCAGCTTGAATATACAACAAAGGCAACGCCTTCGACATCGTTCTTGCCACGCTTGACGTAAGGTTTTGCCAACTGCGGCGCGATCAATTTTACCGCGTAGGTGAGGCGCCGCAGGCTTCTCCGCTTTATGTCGCCGGAGAAGCCTGCCCCGCCTGTGCCTGAGGAAAGGCGGCAAAGAAGGCGTTGCGCACTTCGGTCTGTGCCCCGGCCGCGATTTTGGCGGGCGTGGCGCCGCGCACATTGGCCAGATCAGGCCGCGCCCCGGCCCGCGCCATCGCCATGAACATCGCGGCCAGGTCCGCCGCAGGCCTGCTGCCCGCCAGCACATGCAGCGCGCTGTTTCCTTTGGCATCGACCAGTTCCGGCTTGGGCAGGGCGGCCAGAGCCACTTCCAGCGCGGTCAGTGTCCGGCTACGGGCCGCCGCGATCAACAGGTTCTCGCCATCCTGCGCCACGAAATCCGCTTTGGCCCCTGCCGCAATCAGCGCTTTCATCGCCTCGGCCTGCCCGGCTTCGGCGGCCATGAGCAGCGGCACTTTGGGCGGCACCGGCGGCGGCGCCACACCGAAATTGGCCTCGGTCACCCATGTGATGCGCGAGGGGCCGGAAAGCCCCTCCACCGCCGCGCCCCGCACGATCAGCAGACGGACGAGGCCCACATCGCCCCCGGCGGCGGCCCGGTGCAGCAATTGCCAGCCTTCGCGGTCGCGCTCATTCAGATCGACGCCCCCGCGTTCGATCAACAGGCGCAGCACATCCCAGCGCCCCTGATAGGCGGCCAATTGCGCCGCGCTGGTGTTTTCCGGCCCGCGCGCCGTTGCATCGGCCCCCGCCGCCAGCAAGGCCGAGACCGCCGCAACATCCCCCGATTTCACCGCAAAGAGCAAAGGGGTAAAACCACCCTGCGACACCGCTCTTGCCGAAGCCCCAGCCCGGAGCAGAGCCGAAACCGCCTCTGCCCGACCGGAGGATGCCGCCCACATCAAAGGTGTTTGCCCCCGCGCATCGCGCAGATCGACCTCGCCATGGGCCATCCGCTCCACCACCGAGGCAGGCGCGAAACGGGCGCACAGATGCAGGGGCGTGGCGCCGTCACTGCGTGCGCGTCGCGGATCGGCCCCGGCATCCAGCAAAGCCCCGATCATGCCCGCATCGCCCATTTCGCAGGCCAGCCATAATGCGCCCACGCCATCCTGATCCACGGCATTGACCTGCACCCCGGCCCGGATCAGCGCGCGGACCGCCCCGCGATCCTGATGCGACACGGCCAGCATCAGCGGCGTTTCGCCATAGGCCAGAGGGCGATTGGCCTGTGCCAGAGAGGCCGCCACCCCGCGCTCATCACCCAGACGTATCGCGTCGGCCAATTCCTGCGCCTGAACCGGCGCGGCCACAAGCGCGGCCAACAGCCAAACCTTACGCAAGGGCCAATTCCTTGAGCGCGCCGGTGCTGTCGCCAAATTTTTCGACAGGCATCCCCACCGCCTGCAGCCCGGTCAGCAGCAGGTTCGACATGGTGGTGCCCTTTTCCACCCGCGCATGGCCGATATGGCGCACCAATCCGCCCGCGACCACGATGGGCAGGTCCATGAAATCATGATCGTTGGAATCGCCAAAGGCCGATCCGCGCAGCACAAAACTGGTGTCGAGCAGGCTGGCCTCGCCATCGCGGGCGCTATCCAGCTTGTCCAGCAGATAGGCAAAATAGGTCATGTGATAGCGGTTGATCTGCGCCAGTTTTGTCTTCTTCTCCGCCATCTGTCCGTGATGGCTGAGCATGTGGTGGGAATCGGGCACGCCGATTTCGGGATAGGTGCGGTTGCTGATCTCGCGCCCGGCCATAAAGGTGGCGACGCGCGTGATGTCGGCCTGCATCGCCAGCACCTGAAGATCCAGCATCAGGCGGACATGCTCATCGAAACTGTCGGGAATGCCCGCCGGACGCTCGATCCCGGCCTGCGCCATCGGGGTGTTGGCGGCGCGCTGAATGCGGCGCTCGATGTCGCGCGTGGCGGTCAGATATTCGTCCAGCTTTCTCCGGTCCTCCATGCCCAATTGCCGGTTCAGCCTTACCGCATCCTCGCGCACGAAGTCGAGCAGGCTGGCCTGACGGCGCAACCTTGCGGCCTGCACGGCGGCATCCACCGCATCGCCATCGCCGAACATCCGCTCGAAAATCTCGGCCGGATTGGCCGCCACCGGCAGGGGCACCGTCGGGTTCATCCACGAAAGCCCGTTGGTATAGGCGCAGCTGTAGCCGATGTCGCAACTGCCCAGCAGGCTGGGCTGGTCGATCCCCGCCTCGATCGAGGGCAGAGCCGTGGCATCGCCCAGATGGCGGGCATAGGCCTGATCCATCGAAATGGCGCAGCGGATGTCGGTGCCCTCGGTCTGGCGGACATGGGTGCCGGTCAGGAAAGCCGGGCACGACCGCCCGTGGCCTGCCGAAAGATCGCCCATCGCGGCGGCCTGCGGATGGCCAAGGCCGGTGATCACGCTCATCCGGCTTTTGAATTTTTCCAACGGGCCAAGGGTGGGTGTCAGCGCATAATCCATCCCTGTTGCGGCGGGACGGAACTGGTCCATCATCATGCCGTTGGGCGTATAGAAAACGAACAACCGGCGCGGCCGGGCCATGCGGTCGGCGGCCTTGGCCGACGGCGCCATCGCCTCCAGAAAGGGCAAGGCCATGGCGGCGCCTGCCCCGCGCAGCAGGGTGCGGCGGGAAAGGATGGGGCGCGGGATCATCATGGGCGAAGGCTCCCCCCGTTTGTGTTCAAGGTGGTGGTGTTCAAGGTCATCTGCGCGGCCCCGACGGGCACTTTGCGCAGGCGGAAGGCATCGGACAGAACAATGCCGCGAATGACGGTGCGGATGCGGAAATTGTCGGCTTCGGCCATGCGGGCGATGGCGCGGATCTGGGGCCGGTCGCCCGCAATGATCCCGCGCCCCAGCGCATAGGTCATCAGTTTTTCGGTGAAGGCCTGCGTAAACTGATCCTTGCGCGCCAGCAGGATGTGGCGCAGCCCCGGCAGGCCCGCAAACCGCGTGCCGTCAGGCAGGGTGGCGCCGGCGTCGATCACCTGCCCCGCATCCATCGTGCGGCGCGCGCCGATGGCATCATAATTTTCCATGGCAAAACCGATCGGGTCCATCCGCACATGACATGCCGCGCAGGCCGGATCGGCGCGGTGCAATTCGAGTTGTTCGCGCGCGGAAAGCAGTTTGCCGTCATGGGTGGTTTTCAGCGCGGGCACATCGGGCGGCGGCGGAGGCGGCGGCGAGGAAAGCAGGTTTTCCAGCACCCATTTGCCGCGCTTCACCACGCTGGTGTGATTGCCATAAGAGGTTACGGTCAGGATGCTGGCCTGCCCCAGCAATCCGCCCCGGCCCCAGCGCGGATCGAGCGCCACCTTGCGCATGGCGGTGCCGCGCACGCCGGGAATGCCGTAATGTTCGGCCAGGCGCTGGTTGAGGAAGGTGTAATCGCTGGAGAGGAAGTCGAGCAGGCTGCCGTTGGTTTTGACCAGATGGGCAAAGAACAATTCAGTTTCCGCCGCCATCGCCCCGCGCAGCCGCGTGTCGAATTGGGGGAAGACATCGGTATCGGGGCGCTGCTGATCCAGATTGCGCAGATAGAGCCACTGGCCCGCAAAGTGTTGCGTCAACGCCTTGGCGCGCGGATCATCCAGCATCCGCATCGCCTGCGCGGCCAGAACATCCGGCCGGTGCAGTTGATGCGTTTCGGCCAGCCGCAGCAGGGTTTCATCGGGCAGGCTGCTCCACAGGAACAGCGAGAGACGCGTGGCCAGATCGCGGTCCGCCACGGGATGGATGGTGCCGGGGGCGCCCCCCGCCGGATCGCTCTCGGCCTGAAACAGGAAATGAGGCGAGACCAGCAGCGCCGCCACGCCCGCCTCTATCCCGCGCTCAAACTGGCCGCTGGCGGCGCGTTCATCGTTATAGGCGTGCAGCAGAGGCGAAAGATCATCCGGGGAGATCGTGCGGCGATAGGCACGCCGGGCCAGCCTCCCCAGAATTTGCCTTGCGCAGCCATCTTCCTGCGCCGCATCGGCCGGGTGGCAGGTAAAGATGCGGCGTCGGCTTGGCGTGTCCTGCGCCCCGGTGATGGCGGTCGGCCCCGCCACGTCCACTTCCATCACATCGCGCGGGAAATTCTGCTGCGCATAACGGTCCGACAGCCGATAGGAGGGCACCATCAGCGTGGCCGCCCGCCGCCCGTCCACCAGGACATCCAGCGGCAGCATCACCGGTTTGTTCACCGGCAGCGGCACTTCATCCAGATTGTTGCGCAGGAACTGGACGCTTTCATCGGGCGCCACCTCGCGGCGGAAGGCCATGCCGATCCGGTGCGCCCCCGCCCCCAGCCGCACCCGCGCGCTCACCCGGTCCTGGGGCAGACGATCGCTTTCATTATTGGTGTTGGCGTTGAGCCAGCCCACCACATCATAATCGCCCGCCGCCCGGGCATAGAAATCCATGATCCCGCCCCCGCGCGAGGCGGGCGGCAAATCCTCGCTCATCCTTTCATTATAGGCCGGGCGGCCCGAATTCATGATCGAACCGTCCTTGGGCACGATATAGCTGGCAACCGAGGGGCGCGGGCGGTCGATCCCGGTGGCCAGACGCGCCACCTTGGTGCCCACCGCCACATAGCGTTCGACCAGCGTGGGCGAGACAGACAGAACATCGGCGATATTGTCGAAACCATAGCCCGAATTGTCCTGCGGCAATTCGCGCGAGACATCGACATGGAGCGCCAGCAGATCGCGCACGGCGGCTGCATATTCCACCCGGTTCAAACGCCGCAGCGTGGCCCGGCCCGGATCGGGATGGGCCGCAGCAAAGGCATCGCGCCCTGCGGCCACCCAGCGCACAAAGGCGGCGCGCATTTCGGGCGAAGGCTGGCGCTTGGTGTGGGGGGGCATTTCATCCTGCGACACTTTGCGCAGGATTGCCTCCCAGATTTCGGCCCGCCTGCCCTGCGGTATGTCATCCCCGCGCAGGTCGTCGAAAGAGAGCGATCCGGCCTCGTCAATATCGTTGTGGCACGAGGCGCAGTAATCCTCGACCATCGACAGCGCGGCCTTGTCGTTGAAGGCCAGCGCCAGATGGGGCGACGCCGCAAAGGTTTGCGCCGAATGCAGGGCGCCTGTGGTCGCCAGCGCCAACAGGCTGGTCATCAGGCCCGCCCGTCCGAAATGGTTTGCCCCGATGCGGCGCATGCTATGCAGATCCCGATGGTTGGTATGGCGCGTCCCTGTGCGGCGCGGCATCGGGCTAATCGCTTGCGGCGTTGCCGTCTATTGCCGTTATTGCCATAAGCTGTACGCAAAAATAGAGCGCCCCTTGTGGCGTCAGGCCCTTCCAGGCTGCATGCCGCTGCCACAGGTCAGTTTTTCAGCCATGATGAAGTTCTTCCAATTCCACAACGCGGGCGCGCAACCGGTCAATTTCAGCCAGCAGGGGCCGAGTGGCTTCTGCAATCTGCGCCTCTGTGAAGCGGGGTGTGATGTGCTGAGGGCAATTCCAGTCGAACCCGACGATATCGATCACGAAGGCCCTCTCTCCTTCGGCATCGTAACCGGGTACCATCAAGGCGGCGACCTTTTCGGGATCGTCGGTGATATGGGCATGGCCGATCATCTTGAGCCGACGCCGGTTCGGATAGTCCATCAGGAACAGACATACCCGATCATCGGCGGCCAGGTTTGCGGTCGAAAGGTACTGTCGATTGCCGCGATAATCGGCAAAACCGATACTGTTGCCGGAGATCCGGCGCAAAAATCCTGCCGGTCCACCGCGATGCTGCACATAGGGCCAGCCACCTTCGCTGAGGCTGGCCAAATAGAAGCTGTCCCGCGCGGCGATGAAATCCAGTTCTCGATCGGTAAGAATATCCATCTTGCCCGCCTGGGCCTCCATGCGTGCATAGGATGCCCGCGAACCGTCGACTTCCTGCAAGGCGCGCGAGCGTGGGCCAAACATGGTTTTGAAGAATGTGTGTGCCATCGAAACTGGGCCTCCTCGGGCGCGTTCGATCAGCCCTGCACGAAGGCGAGCGGATCGGGATTGATCGTGAGCATACCGCAGAGCCAATCGGGCTAACCGCAGGCATTGTTCTGGAAGCGGGCATAGGCCAATCGCATAAGCGGCGGCTTACAGAGTGTCAGCCAAAGCGGCCGATTGTATCAAGCAAGGTCGACCGCAGGCGATGCACGATCCGTTGAAAGCTCGCCTCATCACCAAGCGCCCGTGCCAGGACGATGGCCCCCTGTATTCCGGAAACCGCCTCTTCAGCCAGATCCAGGGCCATCGCCGGAGGCACCTTCCCCGCTTCGAGACATTGGGCCAAAGCCGAAATCCAGCGTGCGAAGTAATCCTTCACCTTGATCGCGAAGGTCTCGCCCGAAGAGTTCAGCCCGAGGCACCCGACCACGCATACTCTCCTCCCGGAGCGGAAATAGGCGGTCACGTCGTCAAACATGGCTGTAACAGCCGCTGACGGATCAGACCCATGCTCCAATGGCGAGAAAATCGCTTTGGCGAACCAGCCGTCGATATTTTCAAGGACCGCCTCCATCATCTCCTCCTTCCCGCCGGGGAAGAAGTTGTAGAGGCTGCCTTTGCCAAGACCGGTGGCTTTGGACAGGGTGGCCAGGGTCGCGCCCTCGAACCCGTGTTCACGGAAGGCTTCTGCCAGCGCCGGAATGGCACTTTCGCGATCAGTGAGGGCGCGCTTGGCTCTCAAAGGCCGAGGTCGCTCAGCGAGGGATGATCATCCGGACGACGGCCAAGAGGCCAGTGAAACAGACGATCCGCTTCCTTGATCGGCATTTCGTTGATGCTTGCGTGGCGGTTTGACATCAGTCCGTCTTCGGCGAATTGCCAGTTTTCATTTCCGTAGGCCCGGTACCATTGGCCGGCATCGTCACGATACTCATAGGCATAGCGCACCGCAATACGGTTGCCGGTAAAGGCCCAAAGTTCCTTGATAAGCCGGTACTCGTGCTCCTTGTTCCACTTGCGCTCAAGGAATGCCTGCGCCTCCTGACGGTTGGTCGCGAATTCGACCCGGTTACGCCAGCGGGTGTCGAGTGTGTAAGCCAGGGCAACCTTGGCCGCATCGCGGGTGTTCCAGCCATCTTCGGCCAGACGCACCTTCTCGACGGCGCTATCGTGGGTGAACGGGGGCAGCGGAGGACGGGACATTTCATTTCCTTTCGAGATGGGAAGGGTCTTGGCAAGCGCCGGGGCCGTGAGGGCCGCAGCAGGGAGGGCAGCTATGAAGGTGCGGCGGTTCATGGGATTTCCCTGCGGGGTTGCCCGCCTGTACCTATCGGTACAATCTTTTACCGATAGGTACAAGTTATTTTTCAGGCAGCCAATCGGCGTCTTGGCTCATTCCGCCAACAACGCAGTACTTTCAGATGTTTATGCATGAAATCCTACACCGTAACACGGCTTGGCGCTGGGGAGGCAAGGCTGCACTCAGCGACTTGTGTCTCGGAGGAGACGGGAAGATAGGTTCACCATCCCGGCCTTCTTCAATCTGGGGGGCGGCCCGTCAGAAGGGCTTGGTCGGGAGATACTTGCCGTCGAGCGTAATGACGCAGCGGTGGCCGCCTTCGGGGTCTTCGCGCTTTTCAAGCTTGAGCTTGAAGTTGATGGCGCTGATGATGCCGTCACCGAAATCCTCGTGAACGAGGGACTTCAGGGTCGTCGCATAGACCTGAATGATCTCATAAAAGCGATACATGGTAGGATCGGTCGGCACACCGTCCGGGAAGCTGCCGCGGATGGGGATCGCCTGCAGCAGCTTGATCTCCTCGGTGGTGAGGCCAAGCGTCTCGCCGACTGCTTCGGCAGCGCTCGCGGGCAGCGGGTGCTGTCCGAGCAGCGCGGCGGTGACGAACTCGCGCGAGAGGCCGCTGTTTGCAGCGATGGCGGTCCAGCTCAGCTGCTTCTCAGCCTTGGTCTGAATGACGGCTTCGGTAAGCGCCTTACGGGCGGTCTGGGTCACTTGAACTTGGGTCATGGATATGCCTTTCATCTTTATTGGTATTGGGTGTGCCCACCGCTGATGGGCGAGGAAATCCGGCGTCCCGGCTGCAGGGCGTCAGGAAGCGAGAGCGAGGTCTGTCGCGTTCGTCTCGGGGTATTCGACCAGATCGATGAACCGGCCGCTCGAAGCATCATAGGTCACGATCGAGCCTTCACCGATGTCATAGACCCACCCATGCAGGCGGACGCGCCCCTCGGAGAGGGCCAGGGCGACAGAAGGGTGAGTCCGCAGATTGGCAAGCTGGGCGATGACGTTCTCACGCACCATGCCCGCAACCTTGCCGGACTTGCAGCTATGGGAATGGGCGTCGTTGATCGCCTTTGCGGCATCGGCGTGGTGCAACCAGCTCGAAACGGCCGGCAGGGTGCTGAGGTCGGCGCCGCTTGCGATGGCCGTCATCGCGCCGCAATCGGAGTGACCGCATACCACGATGTCGGCTACGCCGAGGACGGCGACAGCATACTCGACAGTTGCCGAGACGCCGCCGTGATGCAGGCCAAAGGAGGGAATGATGTTTCCCGCATTGCGGATGACGAACATATCGCCCGGCTCGCTTTGCGTAATAAACTCAGGCACGACCCGGCTGTCTGAACAGGTTACAAAGAGCGTACCCGGCTCCTGCTTTGTTGCGAGGTCTTGGAAGAGAGGGATGCGTTCGGGATATTCCCCCTCCCTGAATTTTTTGAAGCCTTCGATCAGCCTTTGCATTGTATCGATCTCCTTGCCTTGTTGAGGCAGGTATCGACTTCCCGCTTATAATTGTCCAAGACTGGAAACCGATCAGGTCTATAAGCAGGCGTTATACAGATGCTCCTTCGTCACCTTCGTTACCTCTCGGCGGTTGTCGAACATGGCAGCTTCACGCGCGCCGCTCAGGCCCTGCATGTATCCCAACCAGCGCTGTCGCAGCAGATCCGCCAGTTGGAGGAGCAACTGGGCGTGCAACTGCTGGACCGTTCGGGCAAGGCGGTGCGCGCCACGGATGCTGGCGCGACATATTTGAGCCATGTGCACCGGGCCTTTCGCGAGATTGACGCTGCGGGCCGCGCCGCGCGCGATGTCAATGATCTGAGCTCCGGGAGGCTGCGCCTCGGGTTCACGCCCAGCTTCAGCGGTTATCTGATTGCTCCGCTAGCGCGTCGTTTCCGCGAGAAATATCCCGGGATCACGCTCGACCTGCTCGCCTTGTCACAGGACGAGATTGAAGCTGATCTTGCAGATGACCATCTGGATTGTGCAATTGCATTCTGGGCGTCGAGGGTCACCGGCATCGTTGCGCAACCACTGCACACTGAACGGTTGTCACTGATTGCTCGATACGATCACGCGGTAATGGCGACCGAATCCATTGATGTTCCGGGCATCGAGAGGGAAGGGATGGTTCTGCTGAGCGGGAGCTTTGCGACACGGCAAACCATCGACAAGCATTTCAAGCAGCATGGGATCAAGCCCAACGTCGTCATCGAAACAAGCTCGATGACAACCCTCATCGAGCTTGTGAGGTCCGGCTCATTGGTTACCATTCTTCCTGATGCAGTCGCTTTTGAAAAGGACGACCTGCGCTTCCGACCGCTCCTGCCTGCGGTCAAGGAACGAAGGGTGGTCTTGCTCCAACGGGAGGGCGGCTATCGCTCCGCCGCGGCAAGGGCATTCGTCGCTACACTCGACCTTTTTGTGCAGGAACTGGGCAAATCATCTCTGAAATAGCTCACATCAGGCGCTCCCGCCGACGGCGCAAGGGGAAGGAGGAGTAGGCATAGCCAAGACGTGGCTCGGGATCGATGCCCCGCCAGTGCAATCCGGCGGGCAGCTTTGCCCGCACATTGCACGTCGTTAGCGAAGCTTCTTTGAGAGTGCGTGCAAAATTGTCCGCCCGAGACTGTCGGGTATCCGTCAAATATCAGCGTACAGCTGTGAACAATAATGCGACGACTAAGGCGGAATGGGTCAAAATTCCCCCGATTTTCAAGCTTTTCGGCCAACCACAACGAACGGTGCGGACTTCAAAAAAGCGTTTGCTCTCTATTTCAAATCAAACCCCAACGCATGCAAGGCCCCCTTCAACTTCTCGCGTCCATGCAGCGCGGCGGCCGACGCGCCCCGCGCCAGCACAAGGGCGCGCCAGCCCACCGGGTCCTGCCCCTGCTCTTCCTGAAAAGCGCGGGCATCGCGGTCATACTCGGCAATCGCCGTGCTTTGTCCGCCCAGATCATAGGTTTCGCGGTGCAAAACCACCGATTGCGGCAAACGCGGCTTGACCGCGGCGGGCCGCGTGGCATCGCTCCACCCCAGCACCAGCCCGAACACTACAGCCGCGCGGGGAGGCAGGCCGACCAGCTTTGCCACTTCCTCGGGATGATTGCGCAGCGCGCCGATATAGACCGTGCCCAGCCCGAGCGATTCCGCCGCAATCACGGCGTTCTGCGCGGCCAAAGCAGCGTCTACCGTCGCCACGGTAAAGCTCTCCAGATAATCGAACCCGTCGCTCGGCGCACCCGCCTCATCAGCGATCAGCCCTGTCCGCGCCAGATCGGCCACGAACAGCAGGATCAGCGGAGCATGTTCGATATGCTTCTGCCCGCCCGCCAGCCGGGCCAGCTCCTTGCGCTTTTCCTCGTCCTCAACCGCCACCACGCTCCACAATTGCAGGTTGGACGAGGTGGCCGCGCTTTGCGCCGCCGCGACGAGCGTGGGGATCAGCTCGACGGGCAGCGGATCAGGGCGAAACCCGCGCACCGTGCGATGGTCGAGCAGGCGGGCAATCGTGTCATTCCACAGGATGCGCTCGGGCGCGGCAGAGCGATAGCGGCGCTCCAGCGCATCATGGGCGGCAAGCGGAACGGGGTCTTCAAGCGCCATGGCGCATCTCCAGAAATTGAACCTTGACGCCGCAAATAGCGCCGGGCCGCGTGTCCGTCCAATGATGCTGCCCTTTGTTCCTATTGAGATTTCTGTGATCCTTCACGCCGAACCTTCATCATGCGGCCACTTCTCATAAGCCTATCAGCAGCTCTCGTTTTCATCGCGCCGCGCCGGGCCCCATCCTTGGCGCCATTCAGCAACCGCGAGAGAACCACCCATGAGCCAGACCCGCCAACTTCATTTGGGCGCCATACTCGAAGGCGTCGGCACCGATCAGAACAGTTGGCGCGATCCGGCGCTGCCCTCGGACGCCAGCGTCAATATCGACTGGTATATCGAGAATGCGAAGAAGGCCGAGGCATCGCTCTTCGACCTCGTGTTCATCGTCGACAGCCCCTATATCACGCCCGACACCGCGCCCCATTTTCTCAACCGGCTCGAACCGCTGACGCTACTCTCGGCGCTGGCCACACATACCAGCCGGATCGGTCTGGTCGGCACGCTGACCACATCCTATTGGGAGCCCTATAATGTCGCGCGTCAGTTCGGCAGCCTTGACCATATCAGTCGGGGCCGCGCGGGGTGGAATGTGGTCACCACCGGGCTTGAGGGCGCGGCGCGCAATTACGGGCGCGACGAGCATTTCGACCATGCCGAACGCTATGACCGTGCGCTGGAATTTGTCCGCGTGGTGCAGGGCTTGTGGGACAGCTATGAGGATGATGCCTTCCCCCGCGACAAGGCGGCGGGTCTGTTCCTCGACAAGGCCAAGCTGCACAAGCTCAACCACAAGGGTAAATTCTTCCGCGTCGATGGCCCCCTTGCCCTGCAACGCAGCGCGCAGGGCCAGCCAGTGATCTTTCAGGCGGGCGACAGCGATGCGGGCCGTAACCTTGGCGCCCAGATCGCCGACGGCGCCTTTGCCGCAGCGCAAGATTTCGAGGCGGGCCAACAGTATTACGCCGACCTGAAAACCCGCGCCGCCGCGCTGGGGCGCAATCCCGATCATATCGTGGTCCTGCCCGGCCTGTTCCCCACGCTGGCCGACACCGACGAGGAAGCAGCCCGCCTCCACGCTTCACAGGAGGAAGCGCTCAGCCTCGACAAGCTGCTGGTGCAATTGGGCCGCGCCTTCAACTATCATGATTTCCGCCAGTATGACCCCGACGCACCCTTCCCCGATCTGACCGGCGTCACGCTCAACAGCTATAAGGGCCATGCCGAAAAGATCATCCGCGTGGCGCGCGAAAAGGGCTACACGCTGCGTGAGGCGGCATGGCACCTTGGCCGCTGGAAATCGCCCTTCATCGGCGGGCCGGAAACCGTGGCCGACGTGATCGAGCGCTGGTTCACCGGCCGCGCCGCCGACGAGTTCAACCTGCGCGTCACCAACCCGCGCGATTTCCAGATCTTCCGTGAGCGCGTCGTCCCGATCCTGCAAAGGCGCGGCCTGTTCCGCACCCGCTATCAGGCCGACACTCTGCGCGGCCATCTGGGCCTGCCTGTGCCGGAAAACCGCAACGCCGCGCCGCTGGCCGAGGCGGCCGAGTAATGGAAACCGACGTCCTGATTATCGGCGGCGGCATGGCGGCGGGATGGGCCACCATCGCCGCCGCGCAGGCCGGGGCGCGGGTGGTGGTAGCCGACAAGGGCTATATGGGCACCAGCGGCGTCACCGCGATGGGCGGCCCCAACCACTGGTGGGTGGCCCCCGATCCGGCCCGGCGCAAAGAAGCCATCGCCCGCCAGAGCGGCAAGGCGCAAGGGCTGGGCGATCCGGAATGGATGGCGCGCATTTTGGACCTCACATGGCGCTATTTGCCCAGCCTTGCGCCGCACTATCCCTTTGGCAGCGATGGAGCGGGCGGCACCTATTATTCCGGCGTGCGCGGATCGGAATATATGCGCGCCCTGCGTTTGGCTGCTCTCGAGGCGGGCGTGACGGTGCTCGACCATCACCCCGCGCTCGAATTGCTGCGCGATGATGAGGGTCGGATCGCCGGTGCGCGCGGCCATGCCTTGCGTACGCGGCAGGATTGGGAAATCCGCAGCCATGCCACCATTCTGGCCACCGGCGGCAATGCTTTCCGATCCGGCCTGATCGGCAGCCATACCAACACCGGCGATGGCCAATTGATGGCCGCCGAGGCGGGTGTAGCCCTGTCGGGCATGGAGTTTGGTCCAAGCTGGTCGATCTCGCCCGCATGGGCATCCACCCGCACGCTGCCCTATACGGGCGCGGTCTATTATGACGCCGACGGGCGCGAACTGGACATCCCCCCCAGCCGCGCAGCGGGCCATGCGCATAATCGCGCACTGGGTCATGAGATGCTGGCCGGGACGGTATTGGCCGATCTGTCCCATGCGCCCGCAGCTCTGCGCCCCATTCTGCGTCAGATCCAGCCCTTTACCCCTGCCCCCTTTGAGCGGCGCGGGATCGACCTGTTCCGCGACCGCTTTCCGGTCAAACTGTTTGGCGAAGGCACAATCCGGGGCACCGGCGGCCTCGATCTGGCCGATGCCGAATGCCGCACCAGCGCGCCGGGCCTGTTCGCCATTGGCGATGCGGCCACGCGCGAACTGGTGGCGGGCGCCAATAGCGGCGGCGGGGCGGTCAATTCGGCATGGGCGCTCTCGTCGGGCCGGGTCGCCGGGGCGGCAGCGGCACGCGAAAGCCTTAAGCGCAAAAGCTTCTCTGCCCCCGTCCATGGGCTTGGCCGCATCGCCATCGCGCCGCTTTCGGCGCATCGCGCCATCGAAGCGTCCGCCATCCACCGCGCCGTCGATCATGCAATCCACGGCTATGCCCATGTCTTTACGCGCGATGAGGCCAGCTATGCCGCCTCAGGCGAAAGATTGGAGGCGATCTGGGGCGAATTGTCCGCCCATGGCCAGGCAACCGGCGCTGCGTTAGTGTCCTTGCGCGAAACGGCGGCTCTGGTGGCCGGTGCGCGCTGGACCATCGCGGCGGCGCGCGGGCGCAAGGAAAGCCGTGGCCTGCACCAGCGCGCCGATTATCCCGAAGCCAGCGGGCCAACCCAACGCCAATTGGTCAGCGGACTGGAAACGGTCCGCATCCACTCTCAACAGGCCGAATTCGCATGATTGCCCAGATCCTTGCCGACAAATGCAATAATTGCGCGCAATGCGTGAATGTATGCCCCACCTTCGTACTGGATGATGGGCCGCAGGTGCCCGTCATCGCGCGGCTCGATGCCTGCCAGACCTGCTATATGTGCGAACTTCATTGCAATCAGGATGCCATCTTTGTCGCGCCGGATCAGTTTGCGCCCGAACCCTCCGCCGATCCGCTGCCCCATTTGGGCATGATCCGGCGCGATCATGGCTGGGACCGGCCCGGTGAGGCGGGGCATCTTGACGAATATCGCAAACTTGGCCCGCTGCTGGGCGAAGGGGCGGAAATCGCCGCGAGGCGGTATCAGGCGCAGCGCAGGGGCGTCTGACAGGATGCGCCGTGATGCCAATGCCCGGCATCACGGCGCTTTTCCTAGGTTTTGGGCAATTGCGATGTCAGTACATAGCCGTCCGCCACGGGCCGCTTGGCCTCCAGCGCCCCGACGCGAACGAAAGTGTCCAGAATGGCCTGTTGCCGCGCCACCAGTTCGGGCGTGACCGGGCCATCCACCACCAGCGAACGCTCGGCCGTGGCCTGAGCAATCGGCAAGGGCAGGCCGGTTTCCTTGGCCAGAACCTTTGCGTAATCCGCGACATGGCTGCGCCGCCATTCCATCGCGCGCGCCTCGCGGGCCAGGAAATCGACCAGCAGGTCGGGTTTGTCGCGCAGCACGTTTTCATGGACCACATCGAAGGAGCAGGCGTCGAACAGATCGCTGCCATCAGCCAGAATACGGTCGCCCGCCGCCTGTCCGGTCGGCACATAGGGGCCCCACGTGCTCCACGCATCCACCGCGCCAGAACGCAAGGCCGCCGCCGCATCCGATGGCGTCATAAAGATCAGCTCAGCCTCGCCCGGCTTGATCCCGGCATTCTCAAAGACTTTGAGCGCGAGGAAATGGCCGATGCTGCCCCGCCCCGTCACGATCTTTCGGCCTTTCAGATCCGCCGGTTTACGCACCGGCGATGCGCCCGGCACCAGAATCGAGAGGATGCCCGCCGGGCGCGGATGCGAAACCCGGGCGGCCACCGCCTTCAGGGGCTTGCCGGTCTGATAGGCGAAGAGGAAAGGCGCATCGCCTATCAGACCGATATCGACCGCGTCCGAGCCCAAGGCCTCCAGCAAATGCTGGGCGGCGGGAAATTCGGACCATTCGACGCGATAGGGCGCACCCTCCAGCACACCCGAGGCCAGCACCAGCGCCTTGGTCCCGCCCTTTTGCGAGCCGACGCGCAGCACCTTTTCGCCGCCGCCCCCCCGACAACCGGCGAGCGCCAAAGCGCCCGCCCCAAATCCCAACGCGGCCAGCGCGCCGCGCCGGTTCCACAATGCCCTTTCGATCATGCCGCGCTGCGCTCCGATCGCGCGGCGGTATAGCGGTTGACCGGCTTGTCCAGCCCCAGCCCCTCGCGGAAGGTGGTGCCGGTGTAGTCGGTCTTGTAGATCCCTCGCGCCTGCAGGATCGGCACGACCTGATCGACGAACACGTCCAGTTGGCCCGGCAAAGATTCAAACATATTGAACCCGTCCGAGGCGCGCGTTTCCAGCCATTGCTGAAACCGGTCGGCGATCTGCTCGGGCGTGCCGGTGAACTGGCTGCGCGGGGTGGCCGCGCGCAGGGCGATCTCGCGCAGGGTCAGGCCCTGTTTGGCAAGTTCCAGAATGCGTTCGGACGCCGACTGGTTCGATTTATAGCCCTCGACCGCCACTTCGACCGGGAAAGCGCCATCGGGATCATAGACGCTGAAATTATGATCGTTGAACGAGCGGCCCAGTGCGCGCAGGGCGTTTTCAAGGCTGACGAGGCTCGCCAGTTCCTGATGCAGGCGCTGCGCCTCTTCCTCGCTGCTGCCCACGATCACGCGGGCGCCCGGCACGATGAAGAGCTGTTCCGGGTCGCGGCCAAAGCCGCGCGCGCGCGCCTTGACGTCGGCGTAAAATGTCTGCGCCTCCTCGATATTTTCCTGATGCGTAAAAATCGCCTCGGCGGATTTCGCGGCGAAATTACGCCCGTCCTCCGACGATCCGGCCTGAAAGATCACCGGCTGCCCTTGGCGTGAGCGCGAGATGTTGAGCGGGCCCTTGACCGAGAGGAACTCGCCCTTGTGGTTCAATTCATGCAGCTTGTCGGGATCGAGGAACTGGCCGGTTTCCTTGTCGCGCACCAGTGCATCGTCTTCCCAACTGTCCCACAGGCCCTTGACCACATCGAGATATTCGGCCGCCAGACGATAGCGCGTGTCATGGGCCAGATGCTCGGACTTGCCGTAATTGGCGGCGCTGCCCTCCAGCCAACTGGTCACGACATTCCAGCCCGCACGGCCGCCGCTGATATGGTCGAGACTGGCGAACTGGCGCGCCAGATTATAGGGCTCGGTATAGGTCACGGTCGCCGTGCCGACCAGGCCGATATGTTCGGTAACGGCGGCGATGGCCGACAGGATCGTCAGCGGTTCAAAGCGGTTGAGGTAATGCGGCGAGGAACGCGCATTGATCGACACGCTGTCGGCCACGAAGAGGTAATCGAACTTGCCGCGCTCGGCGGCCTGCGCCTGACGCTTGTAAAAGGACAGGCTGGTGGAGGCATCGACCTGCGCATCGGGGTGGCGCCAGTCGTCCCAGCCGGGGCCGACGCCATGCAGGATGAAACCAAGGCGAAGTTGTCGTTTGGACATGAGATTATTCCTTATGCGGAAATCGGGGGATTGGTTTCAGCCGGCCAGCGCGGCGCTCTGACCTGCACGATCAGCGACCTTGGCGCGCACCAGCGGCAGCAATTCGCGGCCATAGAGCAGCGCATCGTCGAGCGGTTCAAAGCCGCGGATCAGGAAATGGTCAATGCCGATGTCGAAATAGTCGAGCATGGCGTCGGCCACCTGTTCGGGCGTGCCGACCAGCCCGGTCGAATTGCCCTGCGCCCCGGTCAGCGCGGCAACGCCCGTCCACAGGCGGCCATCGCGGCGGTTGCCCTGCGCGGTTTGCAGCAGGCGCAGCGAGCCTTCATTGGGCGGACGGTGACCGGTGGTGGGCAGACCTGCGGCCTCACGATGGGCGCGGACCTGATCCTCGATTTCGGCGGCGCGCTTCCACGCGGCCTCCTCGGTATCGGCAATCACCGGGCGCAGCGAGAGCGAGAAGCCCGGACGGCGCCCATGCTTGGCCGCCGCATGGCGCACGGCCAGCACATTTTCGCGCACCTGCTCCAGCGTTTCGCCCCACAGCGCATAGACATCGGCATGACGCCCCGCCACCTCGATCGCCTCGGGCGAGGAGCCGCCGAAGAAGACCGGCAGATTGTCGGGCTTGACCGAGGAGAAGGCACCGCGCGCTTCATAGAAACGGCCCTTGTGATCAAAGGGCTGGGCCTCCGTCCATTCGCGGCGCAGGATATCGATATATTCATCGCTGCGCGCGTAACGCTCGGATTTGACCGAGTTCACATCGCCATCGCGGGCCATTTCCTCATCGGCGCCGCCGGTGATGATATGCACCGCCACGCGCCCGCCCGACAATTGATCGAGCGTCGCCAATTGCCGCGCGGCCAGCGTGGGCTGGGTAAAGCCGGGGCGATGGGCGACGAGAAAGCCGAGCCGCGTGGTGATGGCGGCGGCATGGGCGGCCACGATCTGGCTCTCCGGGCTGTTCGAACCGAAGGGGATCAGCACGCGGTCAAAGCCGACCTCTTCCTGTCCCCGCGCGGCGGCATCGACATAATCGCGATCCAGAATGCGGCTGCGCACCGGAGCGTGGATTTCCGAGGCATTGTTGAAGCCGATATAGCCGATGAACTTGACGGCATCAGAGGGGTTTTCGGACATGGAAATTCTCCGCAAAATCAAATGACGAAAAAGCCGTGGGTGCCGTCGCGCTCCAATTGGGCGACAAGGCCGTATTCCCAATCGAGATAGGCCTGCATGGCGGCCTGTGCGTTGTCTGTGCCTTCATAGGGACGCTTGTAGCGGCCCTCCACCCCGCGCGGGGCGGGGGCGGCGTCCGGGCCGGTTTCGCTGTGCGCGCCGCCCTCCAGCACGTAAACTTCCCAGCCCAACTGGGCGAGCCAAGAGGCGGTCATGTCGGCGCGGGGGCCAAGGTCGTCGGCCAGCACGATGCGCGCACCGCGCACGGGCGCGAAGTGGTCGGTTTCCTGCACCAACTGCCCGCCCTGCGCATTGCGGAAGCCGGGGATATGGCCTGCGGCATAATCCTCGGGCAGGCGCACGTCATATTGGTAAAGCGTGCGGGTGTTATCGGCGCGCAAGTGGTCCAGTTCCTCGGGCGTGATCCGCTTGACGCCTGCACGATAGGCCACCTCGCGTGCCTTTTCGCGAGCTTCCTCCACCAGCGGCGCATCGGGCAGGGCGGCGCGGCGCTGTTGCCCCGTTTCCAGCCCCTGCCCGGCCAGCGTCCAGCCGATCGTGCCATTGCGCAAAGCATAGATCCGGTTGGGCAGGCCCGCATTCACCAGCGACTGCGCGCCGATGATGCTGCGCGTGCGGCCCGCGCAATTGACGATGATCGTGGTATCGGGATCGGGCGCGGCGGCGCGGGCACGCAGCACCAGTTCGGCGCCGGGGCTGGAAATGCCGCCCGGAATGCTCATCGTGGCATATTCATCGAAGCGGCGCGCGTCGAGGATGGCAATATCGGCCTTTTCCTCGATCAGCGCCTGCACATCCTGCGCGGGCAGCGAGGGCGTGTGGCGACGGTGCTCGACCAGTTCGCCAAAGGCCTTGGAGTAGCTGTTCACATCCTCGAACAGCTCATAGCCCGCGCTTTTCCAGCCCGAGAGGCCCCCCGCCAGCTTTTCAACATGGGTAAAGCCCAGCGCGCGCAGATGGACCAGCGCGGCCTCGGTCAGATCCTCGCCATTGTCATAGACGACGATGCGCGTGTCCTTGCGCGGGATGCGCCATGGCGCCTCGGCATTGATCCGGCGCAGCGGGATTTGGGCAGCGAACAGCGGGTGGCCCAGCGCGAACTCTGCCTCTTCGCGCAGGTCGATCAGCGCGATTTCCTCACGCGTGATCAGGGCCTTGCGGATGTCCTTGGCGGTAACACTCATTTGGATCGGTCCCACAGATTGGGCACCAGCGCATTGGCATAGCCCGAGATGAACAATTTGGCCTCGCCACCCTGCGCAAAGGTCGAGCGGCGGACCGCGCCGATATTGGCGCCGTAAACATGGATCGAAATCGAGGGCGCGTCGGCCAGAACATTGCGCACCTGATGGATGTCGCCATGGGCCGGGCTAAGGGCCTCCACCTCGCCGGGATTTAACGAATGCGGAGGCCCCTCCGGGGCCAGCGAGCCATCACTCTGGCGGCGGAAATTTTGGGATTCCTCTTTCCCACGCAAAACACCGACAAGCCCCCAGACCGTGTGATCGTGGATCGGCGTGCCCTGTCCCGGCCCCCAGACGAAGGAGACGACGGAAAAGCGCTCGGCACTGTCGCAATGGAGCAGATATTGCTGATAGCGCTCGGGCGAAGGCGCGGCGAAAGCATCAGGCAGCCAGTCATCATAGGCCACCAGATCGCTCAGCAGTGCGCCGCCCCTGTCGAGGATTTCGCCCTCATCCGACGTGTGATCGAGCAGATCGGCCAGTGCGGTGACGAAATCGCGCAAGCGACCAATGTTGGCTGACGTATTGACCGGGTGGTCCAGAACCGCCGCGCTCATACCGATGCCCCTTGCGGGAAAGGTAGGATGCTGGCGCCGACATCGACGGCCGAGAGGACATGCTCGGAGGTGACTTCGCAGCCCAGATGGCCCAGCAGACGCTGGCGCAGCACGCGGCCCACATCGCCGCGTTCGCCGCGCTGGACGGTGATATGCTCCTCGGCCACGATGCGGCCTGCGTCCAGCACGAGGATACGGTCGGCCAGTGCGACCGCCTCGTCCACGTCATGCGTGACCATCAGGATCGCCGGGCGATGCACCCGCCACAATTCCAGCACCAGCGCATGCATCTTGATCCGCGTCAGCGCGTCGAGCGCGGCAAAGGGCTCATCAAGAAGCAGGAGTTTAGGCTCACGCACCAGCGCGCGTGCCAGGGCGACTCGCTGCGCCTCGCCGCCCGAAAGCGTCAGGGGCCAGGCGTCGATGCGGTGCCCAAGGCCCACCTCGTTCAGAGCAGCCTCGGCGCGCTCGCGCACCCCCGGCCCTTTCAGGCCCAGCGCGACATTGCGCCACACCTTTTTCCACGGCAGCAGGCGCGCATCCTGAAACACCACGGCGCGGCTGCTCGGGATCAGCACATCCTGTCCGCCCACGCTGTCCAGCCCGGCCAGCGTGCGCAGCAAGGTCGTCTTGCCTCCGCCCGACCGGCCCAGCAGGGCGACGAATTCGCCCGGGGCGATCGACAGGTTCAACCCGTCGATGACCGTGTTGGCGCCAAAGCTGCGATGAAAATCGCGCAGGCGGACGACAGGCTCAGACACCGGGAAAGCGGCGGTAAAATTGGTTTCGGCCAGCATGATTTAAGCCTCCGCAAGATTGGAGCGCCAAGCCAGAGCCCGGCGTTCGATCAGCCGCACCAGCCCATCCGCGCCAAGACCCAGCGCCGCATAGACCAGCAGACAGACCACGATGATGTCGGTGCGCATGAAGTCGCGGGCATTGTTGACCAGATAGCCAAGGCCCGCCGAGGCATTGATCTGTTCGGCGACAACCAGCACCAGAATCGACACCGAAAGCGAATAGCGCAGCCCCACCAGCAGCGAGGGCAAGGCGCCGGGCAGGATCACATGCCAGATCACTTCGGCGCGGCTGAGACCAAAGCTGCGCGCGCCCTCGATCAGGCGGACATCGACACCGCGAATGCCCGAATAGAGGTTGAGATAGACCGGAAAGATCGAGGCAAAGGCGATCAGCGCCACCTTGGGCGTCTCGCCAATGCCGAACCACACGATGAACAAAGGTGTGAGCGCCAGCGTCGGGATGGTGCGCTTGATCTGCATGATGGGGTCGATGGCGGCCTCGCCCTGACGCGACAGCCCGGCGGCCAGCGCCAGCCCAATGCCGATCGACAGGCCGATCACCAGCCCCGCCGCCACGCGCAGGAACGAGACCCAAAGATTATCCGGCAATTCCCCGGTGGTCAGCATCTCGACCAGAGTGCCGATCACGCCAGAGGGCGCGGCCAGCGTGCTCTTGGGAATCAGGCCAAGGCGCGAGCCGCCCTCCCACAGAATGAGAAAGACCACGGGCGACACCCAATGGCCTGAAAACAAAGAGGCTAGGCGCCGGTGAAACTGGGTGGATCGGGGCATGATAAAGCTCGTCGTGGCGGGAGAGCTTCACCAGAACCCTAAAACTCTACTCGATCAATTGAGTTATGAGCGCGACCTATAAGCATGGCTCATAAGGGACGTGGCGAGCGCAGATCTGTCATATTTAATTATTTTTTTTCAGTATTTTAAATTCAATCTGCGGCGCGAATAGATTTGCTTTTGCATGGCTTATCTCTACTATTTTGATTGACAATAGGCCCTCATGCATAACACCCGCATTCCCCCCGGCGGTCCGCCCGCCCACCATCTTCCGAGGACACCCATGCCCGTCAATTTGCCCACAAATCTGCTGCGCAGCTTCGTCGCCATTGTGGACACGGGCTCGATGCTCAACGCCTCGGAAAAGGTGTTCGTCACGCAAAGCGCACTTTCGCTCCAGATCAAGCGGCTGGAGGAATTGCTGCAACAAAACCTGTTCCACCGCGAAGGCCGCCGCCTTTCCCTGACGCAGGCAGGCGAACTGATGCTCGATTATGCGCGCAAGGTGCTGATCCTGCATGACGAGGCGGTTTCGGCCATCACGGCGGGCCATTTTTCCGGTCCCGCGCGCATCGGCATGGTGCAGGATTTTGCCGAAACGCTGCTCTCTGGCCTGCTCGCGCAATTTGCCGAACTGCATCCCGATGCGCAGATCTATTCGCGCATCGCGGGCACCGCCGAATTGCTGGCCCAGCTTGAGCGGCGCCAGCTTGACATCGTGCTGGGCTTTGCCGCCGCCAATGATCCTAACGCCATCGCCTATGCCGCGATGGAATGGTATGGCAAGGCCGATCTGCTGCGCCAGAATGTGCTGCCGCTGGCCGTGCTCGAACCGCCCTGCCGCTTTCGCGAGGCGGCGATCCGCACGCTGGAGGATGCGGGCGTGCCTTATCGCATCACGGTCGAAACGCCCAACCTGACCACCTTGCGCGCGGCAGTGGATGCGGGCCTTGGCATCACCTGCCGCACGCATCTGTTCCTGAGCGAAGAGCCGTTGCAGATCGAGCATTTGGCCCCCCTGCCCCGCGTCTCCTGCGTGCTGCAAACCGCCGCCAGCCTCGATCCGGCCACAGCGCGTCTGGCGCAACTGGCGCGGGAAATCGTCGTCGCGCTATAGGCGCTTATGACAAATCTTAAACCCTCGCGCCCCGCTTCTCACTGTCCGCCGGGGGCGCGGGGGGATTATCGCTGACCTCCTCGAACCCGCAAAGAGAGGCAGATCAGCATGGCCCATCCCACCCTCCACCAACTTTACGCCGAGCTTCAGGCCGAACGCGAGCGCACCTGGGCGCCCGAGCAACTGGAGCGCAACGCCTCGCAGCGCCGCTCGCTGGTCGCGCGTTTCGATCCCGCCGCCTATCCGCAGCCGGGTCAGGTGATCGCACCCTTCACGCTGATCGATCAGGATGGCAAGGCCCTCACCCGCGATGAATTGATCGCCCATGGTCCGGCGGTGCTGGTGTTCTTCCGCTTTGCCGGCTGCCCGGCCTGCAATCTGGCCCTGCCCCATTACAACCGCCACCTGTGGCCCGCGTTGAAGGCGGCGGGCATTCCCCTCGTCGCGGTCAGCGCGCAAAACCCGGCGGATCGTTCGATCATCAACCGCCATGGTCTCGACTTCCCGCTGGCCGCAGACCCTGATTATGCGCTGGGGCGCGCACTGGGCATCACCTTCCTGCCCGACGATCAGCCTGCGGTGAAGCCCGGCGACAACTGGATCGGCGCAACGCTTGGCACCAACAGTTACGAAATCGACCAACCCGCCGTGCTGATCCTGAATGGCGACGCCACGGTGCGCCGCCTGATCGTCAGCCCCGATTGGATGGACCGCCCCGAGAGCCAAACGATCCTCGAACATCTGCCCGAAGCGCGATCCGGGGATTTGGCGGCCAACGCGGCCTGATGCAAAAGGGGCGCGATCCTGTGTCGCGCCCCTTTTTCAATTGTAATGCAGCGTTTTGGCCCGCGACAGCACATAGGCTGACAGGATCTTGGCATCCGTCGCGCTGATCCTACCCGCAAAGGCGGGCGAGGAATTGACCCTCCCCTCGCGCACGGTCTGCGCCACCGAGGCGCGATCCCGACCGAACAGCCATGTGCGCGGCCGCGTTAAATCCGCCGCCCCGGTCGCCGGATCGCCCCAGCCCTGCAGCGTGTGGCAATCATAGCACCCGCCCTCAACCTCGAACGTCTCCTTGCCCAGCGGAATCTGTTTGGCGTCAAAGGGCTGACCGGAGAGCTTCAGAACATATTCGGTAACGGCGGCGATCTCATCCGGCTCAAGGCTTTGCCCCACGCCGCGTGCAGGCATCGTGGGCCAGTTGCGCGTTTTGGGATCGGGCGCGCGGATGCCGTGCAGGATGGTCTGCTCGACATCGCTCGCCTTCATATTGAACGTGTCAATGTCCTCGCCGCCAAACAGCCATCGATCATCGGTCAAATCGGGCACATGCGCGCCGGGCGTCCCTTTCAGGTCCGCGCCATGGCAGGACGCGCAATGCCGGGCAAACAGCGGCGGGGCCAGCCGGACCGCCTCGGCGCGCAGGGCGGGATCATCCCAGATCGCATTGGCCGAGGCCGCCTCCAGCGCGCCGCTGGGCCGATCCACGCCGCAGGCGGCCAGAGAAGCAAGGCCGACAAAAGCAAGCAGGGATCGGGCATGGTGCTTCATCGCAAGTTCTTTCATGGCTTGGGCGGATGGTTGGGGGATTGGCCCCGAAGGCTAGGGCGCAGACCTGGCGCGTCCACCAAGTTTTCCTCATTAGCTTTGATGAAAATCTGAATTCACCTTGGGCGCGGGATCGCTAAACCCATAATCTCAATTATCCCGATAGAGTTTACTCGCCCATGCTCCTCCTAGCCTCGCTGCTGTCCGCGACCTTGACCGCCGCCGCGCCGCCCGAACCGGTCAACCCGGCCCCAACCCGCGCATCCCTGGCCGCCATTGCCGACCAGCCCGATCTGTCGGGCGTGTGGACGCCGGGGCCGCTGGACAAATATGCGCCAGGCAACAGCACCGAACCGCAATGGCGCCCCGAAATCGCCCCCATCTATGCCCGGCTCAAACAGCTCGACGCCGAGGGCAAGCCGCAGAACATCTGGGTCAACTGCCTGCCCGAGGGCCTGCCCTCAAGCTGGACCCAGACGCTCAATTCGGTCGAATTTCTGCAAACGCCGGGCCGCATCACCATTCTGGGCGAGCTGGACGGCAACCGCCTGCGCCGGGTGTGGACCGACGGCCGCCCCCATCCCGCCGATCCGGACCCGACCTTTTCGGGCCATTCGATCGGCCATTGGGAGGGGCAGACGCTGGTGATCGACACGGTGGGTTTTCTGCGCCAAGTGTTCATTTCCACCGGGCAAGGCGTGGGCATACCCAACAATGGCGACATGCATGTGGTCGAGCGCATCACGCTGACCGGGTCTGATACGGCGCGGGTCGATCTGGTGGTCGATGCGCCCCATGTGCTGGCCGCGCCATGGCATGCCACCCGCCTGCTGACCCGCCACCGCGAGCGCCAGTTCGATCTGGTCGAAAGCTCATGCCGCCAGGGCGATTTTATCGAAAGCACCGACAAGGACGGCCTCGCCATCTTTGCCCCGCTGCCCAAGGACGAAGGCGGGGCCACCCTGCCGCCCGATCAGGCCGCCTTGAACGCAGCGCCCGCCAAGGAGAAGAAATGATGAATCCTCGCCGCCTTCTTGGCAGCATCGTCGCGCTTGGTCTTGCGCTGGGCGCCGGATTGACCCCCGCGATCGCGCATCACAGCTTCTCGATGTTCGACCCTGCCAAGCCGCTGCAATTCGAGGCCACGATCCAGTCATTCCAATGGACCGCGCCCCATGCCGTGCTCTGGGTTCAGGCCGGGCAGGTGGGCACTTATGCTCCGGGACTGTGGTCGCTGGAATTGCCCACCAGCCCGGCCAATCTGGCCAAGATGGGCTGGAGCCGCAATGTGGTGAAGCCGGGGGACAAGGTGATCGTTTCGATCAACCCGATCCGCGACGGCCGCCGCGCGGGCCAGTTCAAAAAACTGACCATTGCCGCCACGGGACAGGTGCTTGAAGCGCTCAACATCCCCGGCGCATCGCAGCAGCCGCCCAAATGATCCGCGCATCGCTGTTTGCGCTGGCGATGACGCTGGCCGCCCCCGCTTTGGCCGATGATCCGATCACGCCCGCCCCCACGGCCAAGGACTGGCTGGAGCTGGCCCATCGCCCGGACTGGAGCGGATCATGGTTCCCCGTGATCTCGGATCAATTCGCGCAGGTGGCCTCCAATCCGCCGCCGTGGAAGCCCGAGGTGCAAAAGCAGATCGACCATTGGGACGCCGAGGAAAAGGCGGGCCGCCCGCGCGGACTGCTGCTCGATTGCCTGCCCCATGGCGTACCGAGTTTTTACCTCATCACCCATAATTCCATCGAGATCCTCTCCACGCCGGGCCGCGTGACCATTCTGGGCGAGAGCGACGGCAACCGGCTGGTGCGGATCTGGACCGACGGGCGCAAACCCCCGGCCGATCCCGACCCCAGTTTCCACGGATATAATATCGGCGTCTGGCAGGGGGATACGCTGGCGGTCTCCACCACCGCGATCCTGCCCCAGACATGGCTGGCTGTCTCCGAAGCGGTGGGCATCGCGATTGGCGAGGGCGCGCATGTCGAGCAGAAATTCCACCTGATCGGGCCGGACACGCTGGCGGTCGATCTGACCATCAGCGCGCCCGCCGTTTTGACGCGGCCATGGCAGACCCGGCGCCTGTTCACCCGCAAGCGTGCGCGCAGCTATGAAATCGTCGAGGGCGTGTGCCGTCAGGGCGATTTTGAGGAAACGACCGACCCATGGGGCAACCCGGCATGGCGCCCGGTGGCGCAATCGGCCGATGGCAATGTGGTGGCCCCCGCGAAATAAGGAGCAATGGTGATGTTGAAAAAGATCATGTCCACAGGCGCGCTGGCCGCCGCGCTGGCCCTATCGGCCCCTTCGCTGGCGCATCACAGCTTTGCCATGTTCGACCAGACCAAAGTGGTCAATCTGCGCGGCACGATCAGCGCCTATCGCTGGGTCAACCCGCATGTCTCGCTGTTTGTCGATGTGCAGGACGGGCCGATCAAGCATGGCGTCTGGGCGGTGGAGCTGACCAGTCCCGGCAATCTGACCCGGCTGGGCTGGAGCCGCCAATCGCTCAAAGTGGGCGACAAGGTGGATGTCGAGGTCAACCCGCTGCGC
Organism: Novosphingobium sp. 63-713; assembly: GCF_001898925.1. Lineage (NCBI taxonomy): Bacteria > Pseudomonadati > Pseudomonadota > Alphaproteobacteria > Sphingomonadales > Sphingomonadaceae > Novosphingobium > Novosphingobium sp. 63-713. The sequence continues at coordinate 723,958 of NZ_MKVS01000005.1, read as the reverse complement.
GATGGCGCGCTGGGCGGGGGTTTTCGCAAGGCGACGATCTTGTCGACCGGGCAGGTTTTGCAGGCGCGGCTGGTCGAGATCGAGAAGCCGGGCGGCTGAATATGTAATCCCTCACGCGGCGCGGTTCTTCTCTTTCCCGCGCAGCGTCCCGCTTGGGGCGGATGCCGCACCGGCATCCGCCCCTTTTTTCGTCACAGCGTATAGCCGATCCAGCGCCCGGCAATCACAATGCCCAGCCACAGGGAAAGCGAGATCGCGCCCGAAATACGCGGGATCACCGAACCCGGCTCGGCCAGTTTGCTCTGGGCGAACAGATGGAACACCAGCGCATTGATCCCGGCCAGCGCCAGCAGGCTGAACTTGGCCGCGAACCAGAAGTTTTCCGAATAGCCAATCGGATTGGCGAAAAGCAGCACGCTGCCGCTGGCCAGCGCCAAGGCAAAGCCGACCAGCGTGAAAGGCACCAGCCGTTCAAGCACCTCCTGCGCCGTCCCGCGCGCCGGGCCAACCCCGATCAGCCGCAGATCGACCAGCGCGATCGAGCCGATCACCAGCGTCAGCGCCGCGACATGCAGCGCCTCGACCGTGCCGAACAACCAGTTTGAATCCGCCAGTTCCAGCGCCAGCGGGGTTTCCGAAAGCCACAGGGCCACAGATTGAAGAGACATTGGGATAACCTTTCAAAAACAGATGGCTCAGGCGCCAAATCAGGCAGGCGCCCCCGCCCAGGCATCGGCATAGGCGATCCAGCGCCCCGCATAGATCACGCCCAGCCAGACCAGCAGCGTGGCCACCGCCAGCACTCTTTGCGCAGGAGAAACCGCCACGCCGCCCGTGTTGAACCGCAGCGCCAGCGGCCCCTGCGCCCATGTGCCAATCGAGGTCGCCGTGGCCAGCGCCAGCTTGACCCAGAAGATGGTGCGGAACATCGCGCGGGTCGGCTCGCTGGCAATCAACAGCAGACCGGTAAACGCCAGCACGCCCAGCGCTCCCCACAGAATCGGCAGGAAACGCGCCGTCACCTGCTCCTGCGCCACATCGCGCTCCAGCAGGTTCAGCGCGCGCAGATGGATATGCAGCGAGGCGATCAGCACCCCCGCCACGGCCAGAATATGCACCACCTGAATGGCCGGAACCAGCCAGTCATGGCCGATGACCAGCGCCGAGAGCGAGGTCGTGCCCAGCCATGCGGCGAAATCGACGAGAAGGGACATGCCGGATCCTTTTAGAATTTGACGCCGAGGCGGGCGTAATAAAAACCGCCGCTCAGGCCGAAGGGCGCGAAATTGCCGTAAAGGCCCGAACCATCCGAGGCGACGATGCCGTTCTTGTCCGGGTAAACATCGAAGAGATTGTTGGCGCCTACCGCCAGCGAGACGCGGCGCGAGAGGTCATAACCCGCCTCCAGATCGGTGATGACCTTGGCGCCGAAAGTGCGGTCGCCCGAGGCGACATTGCTGCTTTCGGTATATTGGCCATAACGCGTCGCGCGCAGCAGACTATGCAGGCGACCCCAGCTCCAGTCGCCGGTCAGCACAACCTTGCTGCGCGGGGTGGCGACCAACAGGTCGCGCTGGGCCTGACGCCCGAACAGCGTGACCGACAGACCCGAGAGCGCGGCCGGATTGGCGGCAATGCGGCGGATCTGCGTCTCGTTATAACTATAGGCTGCGCTCAGACGGAAATTGCCGATGGCCGCGGTGCGCCAATTATATTCGCCCACCACATCAACGCCGCGCGTGCGTGTGTCGATGGCATTGGTGAAGAATTGCGCGCTGTCCACCCCAGTGATGCCATTGGCGACCAGGATCGCCTTGATCGCGCTGCCGCCATTGGCCGCCGTGCCGAGGAATTCGGTTTTGACGATGCGATTGTCGACATCAATCTGATAAGCATCGACAGTCAGTCGCGCCCTGCCCCGTTCAAAGGTCAGGCCCGCAGTAAAGTTCAGCGACTTTTCCGGCCGCAGAGGCGTTGCGCCTAGGGCAATTGCCGCCGCGCTGTCCACCGGCAGGAATTTCGAGGTGGTGGACAGGCGGTCATTGCCATTGACCGTCACCGTGTTCTGCGTGGTCGAAAAGGCGGTCTGGGCCAGCGATGGCGCGCGGAAGCCGGAATTCACCCCGCCGCGCAGCGCAAGGCCCGGCGCGATTTCATAGCGGGTGGAGAATTTGCCCGAAACTGTGTCGCCGGCGCTGTCAGTGTAATGTTCAAACCGGCCCGCAACGCCGACATACCACGCCTTGACCACATTGGTGGACAGATCGACATAGGCCGCGACATTGCCCCGGCTGATGCTGCGCGCATCGGCGGGCGAGGTGCCGGTAAAGGACACCAGCCCCGGCGAGGGCGAACGGCCGCCATAAAGCGTGCCGAAAGGCGTGCTGTCGGCCGGGATGATATAGCCGCCGTCGCGATAGGAATCCGGTTCGCCCGCCTGATTCTGAAACCTTTCCCAGCGTTGTTCGACACCGAGAGCCACCGAGAGCGGCGCGGCCAGACCGACGGCGAAATCGCGGCTGAGGTCGAGATTGCTGACCCACAACGTCTGCTTCTGGCGGCCCATGAAGAAGCTGGTCTTGCTGCTCGGCCCCAGTGAGGGGTTAAGCGTGTTTTCCGCGCCCAGCCGGACATTGTCGGTGCCATAGCTGGTCGAAAGATCCGCCGCCCATCCGGCCAACTCGCCCTTCAGGCCCAGCGTCGCCTGATAATCCCATTCCCAGATCCGGCGATAGGCCTGAAAACCCGAAGGATAGACCTGCGGCAGCGAGGAAAGGCCCAGCGTGTTGGCCTGTCCGCCATAGCCGGTGGCGGCGGGAAAGATCGAACCGCGCGCATCCTTGATATCGCGATAGGAAAGGGTCGAGAACGTATAGGCCGTCACTCCGCCCAGCGGCAGTTCGGCGTTGAGCGAGGTGTTGATGATCTTGTCGCGGTTCGACCGGCCATAACCGCCCGCGATCAGATGGTTGGCGCCGGCCTCACGCGGATCGGGCGCGCCATTGACCAGCGGATAGATGGTGGGAACCGGCAGGGCCGAGCTTTTGGCCGCATCATGATATTTACCCTCGGCGGAGAGGTGGACAAAGCCGCCATCGCCCAAAGCCGCGCCCCATGAAAGGGTTTGCTGCAACAGCGCGCCGCCCTTTTCATAAAGCTGCCCGGCGGTCTGGGTGAATTCGCCGCCCTGTTTGCCTCCGTCGAGGATGATGTTGATCACGCCCGAAATCGCGTCCGAGCCATATTGCGCCGCCGCGCCATCGCGCAAAACCTCGATCCGGCCCACGCCTGCGGTGGAGATGAGGTCGATGTCCACCGGGGTCGATCCGCCCGACACGCGCGAGAGATTGTTGATCAGTGACGTCGTGTGGCGGCGTTTGCCGTTGACCAGCACCAGCAGATAATCGCCCGACAGGCCCCGGATCGAGATCGGGCGCACGCTGGCCGAGGTGCCGCCCCCACCCAGCGCAGGCATGGTCAGCGAGGGGATAAGATTGCCCAGAATTTCTTTCAGGCCCGTGCGGCCGGTGGCCTTCAATTCCTGCGGGCCGATCACGTCGATGGGAACCGGGCTGTCGGCCACGGTGCGGCGCGGGGCGCTGCGGGTGCCGGTCACGATGATCGGCGCGCCCTCAGGAGCATCATCGGCCTCCTCGGCATGGGCGGCCAGCGGAAGGGCCAGAGAAGCGCCGGCCAGCAAAGTCGGCAGCCATGAAATAGTACACATAGGAACCCCCAATGATTATCGAGGGCAGCGATAGCGGTCGGGCGCCGCCGTGTTTAACAAGGATTTGGAATTTTCATTGATGAAATCAGATATTTAGATTTCTCAATCTACTTATTGGTAACACTCAACCATCGTCGTGCAAAAACCGCGTCAGGAAATGCTGGCCCAGCGATTGCACCGGGCTGGCCGAGGGGGCGCGCAGCACATCAGGCCCGCCCACCGTGTCGAAATAACACCGCCAATCACGCGCCAACAGCCAGAGTGTGCGCAATTCCTGTTCATCACGCGCGCGGGTGGCCAGCAAGATCGCGGCAAAGGGCAAAGGCCCGCGCGGCACCGGCATGAGGGACAAAAGGCGGCGGTCGTTTTCGGGCTGCTCAATATCGGGGGGGTCGATCAGCAAGGCGCCCCTCACCACCGCGCCCGCGGCCTCCGGCTCATAGGCCGCCCACCATGCCAGCGCAACGCAGGCCAGCCCCTCGGCCACCACCACCGCAGGCCCTTGCCCGCCGTTCAGCGCGTGGTTGAGCCGGTTGATCCAAGTGTTGCGATGGGGCCTATGCCACAGGCCCAATTCGACGGCCTGCGCCCGAGGATAACGCCATTGCCAGTCGCGCAGCCAGCGCCGCGCAAAGCGATCATCATCGCCGCGCAGCAGCAGGAGCCGTGGTTCGCTCATTGGCCATACACAGGGAAGGAACTGTCAAAGGCCCCGTTCAGATCGGGCAAGGTCTTGATGATCCCGGCGCGCTGGTAACGCCCAAGGATGGCCAGTTGCTCCGCCTTCAACCGATCATCCACCGGCACGGGCGCGGTGATAAGATCGCCGATCGAGAATTTCGCCACATCGCCCGGCAGCCCCGTTTCCTTGGCCAGCACGGCGGCATATTGATCCTGATGCCCCGCCAGCCAGCGCCGCGCGCGGGCCAGACGCCAGGTGAAATCCTCGATCTGGGTGTGCTTGTCGGCAATGGCCTTGTCGGTGGCGGCAAAGAAACCGGCCCCGGCGGCCAATTGCGATCCATCGGCCAGTGCGCGCTGATGATCTTTCAGCAAGGCATAGCCGGTATAGGCCCCCCATGTGGCCCATGCATCCACCGATCCATGGGCCAGCGCCGCCTTGGCCTCGGCATTGTTGAGGAAAACCCATTGGACATCGCGCGCGCTCAACCCATGGCCTTCCAGCAATTGCAGTGCCAGATCATGTCCGGCCGAACCCCGGATCGTGGCCAGACGGCGGCCCTTCAGATCCTCGACCCGGCGCAGCGGCGATTGGGCCGGAACCACGATGGCCGAGGCCTGTGAACTATGTGCGGTGATCGAGCGCCCGGCATAGACCACCTTGATCCTAGCCCCCGAGGCATAGGCAAAGGCGAAAGGCTGCCCCCCGATGCCACCCAGATCCACCGCGCCCGAATTGAGCGCCTCCAGCAAGGGTGCGGCGGCGGGAAACAGCGCCCATTCGATCCGGTAGGGCACATTATCCAGCTCTCCCGCCGCCTTGAGCAGGGCCTGAACACCGCCAGGCTGATCCCCCACGATCAGCGTGGCGTTCCGCGCGCCGCCCGCCCGATGCTGCCCCCACCACCAGCCGCCGCCGATCAGCAGCAAAAGCGCCAGCAACCAGAGGGCGGGTTGTTTCCTGCTCATCGTGACGGACTCCATTGGATTTGGGGTGCAGAGGAAGCCGCGCAAACAAGGCGGCGTCCAACGGGGATTTCTCAAGCCAGAGCGGGCTGGCTTCAGAAATTCTTGCTCAAGGTGATGTTGAAGGTGCGCGGTTCGTTATAGGCCAGATAGTAATAAGGATATTGTCCGGCATTGGTTGGCGAATAGCCGCCGAATTGCGCGCGACGCAGATCGAACAGATTGCGTACACTGGCCCCGATGCTCCAATTGCCCTTATCTGCGGCAAAGTTGATCGTGCCGTTCACATAGGTCTGCGAACGGACCTGCAATTGCGCCGTGTTATAGAGATCGGCATAACGGCTGCTCTCATATTGCACATCGCCCCCGATCCGCAGCGCACCGGGCAGATCGACGGGCACACGGTAATTGACCGAGGCCCCGAATTGCCAGCGCGGCGCATAGGGAAAATCCAGTCCGACCAGTGTGCTCCGCCCCGCGACATTGGCGGGCAGGGTGGCGGTAAAGGTGCGGTATTTGGTTTTCAGATAGGCCGCACTGCCGGTGATGGTCAGATTGTCGGTGGGGGCGAGGGTCAATTCCGCCTCGCCGCCCCAACTGGCCGCCTTGCCCGCGTTGATAAGCTGGTTGGTAACCACGCCCAGCGCCGCCGTGCTAGTGGCGCGGACCTGGAAATCGGCAATGTCATTGTAATAGGCGGCCAGATTGAAGGTCGCCTTGCCGCCAAACAACCGGGTTTTCAGGCCCGTTTCATAGGTCGTGGTGATCTGGGGCAGATAGGGCGTGTCCGAGCCGATGGCCGTCACCGAGCGCAGGTCATAACCCCCGCTCTTGAACCCCTGCGACCATGAGACATACTGAAAAATCGCCTTGTTCCAATCATATTGCAGCCCCAGCTTGGGGGTGAAACGGCTGAAACGCTTGGGGGCCGCCGTCACGTCAAAGGAGGTGAGCGAGGATGAGGCACTGGTTCCGGTGGGATATTTTACGAAGAAGGCATCGGGATCGTAATTCCACTCCTGCGGGTCATGCAGGCCCCAACTGCGGCCGGTCTGGCCGATATTGCGAAATTTGCGCAATTCGGTGGTCCAGCGTCCGCCAACTGTCGCGGTCAATCGGTCGGTCAGGTGGATGTTGGCCTGTCCGAACAAGGCCCATGCGGTGGTGCTCAGCCAGTTGTTGGTGTGAGTGACGGTGCCGACATTATCAACCGGCGCGCCTGCCGACTGGCTGAGGCGATGGTTGTGAAAACCTTCCGAGAAATAATAGAGGCCCGCGACGAAATTCCAGTGGTCGAATTCGCCGTTCAGGTTCAATTCCTGCGTGAACTGATGCTGCCAGAATTGGGCCAGACTGTCGCCCTTGATCGCGGTCACGCCGTCATTGTCGTAATAGATCGGCCCGTGCAGCCCGCGATAGGCGGTCACCGATTTGATCGTGAACTGCCGGTTGATCTCCCATTGCACCGTGCCCGACCCGCCATAGGAGGTAGTGCGGTTATAGGGCAGCGTGGAGGACCATGTCAGGTCCGGGTTGGTGGGATTGCCGGTGTTCGGGATGCCGTCGGGCTGGTTGACCGGGGTGTAATAGGATTGCGTCGCGCGGTCGAACATCGCATCGCCCGCCAGCGTGATCGTCAGCCCCGGCGCCAGCTTGCTTTGCAATTTGCCGCGCAGCACGGTGAGATCCGTGTCATTGACATCGCGGTTGAGCGGCACCGAATGCTGCCACCCCCGGCGCGTATGGCGGATCACGGTCAGCGCGCCGTTGAGCTTGTCATCATCAAGGATCGCGCCATTGATCCGCGCCTTCAGATCAACATTGCGAAACGAGCCCAGCGTGGCGCTGAAGCTGGCCGAGGGCTTGGCGGTGGGGTCTTTGGTGATGAAGCGGATCGCGCCCGCGCTGGAATTGCGGCCATAGAGCGTGCCCTGCGGCCCGCGCAGCACCTCGACCCGTTCCAGATCGGGCGTATCGTAAAGCGAGCCGACCGTGCGCGCCAGATAGACATCGTCGATATAGACCGCCACGGCGGGTTCAGGATAAGTGTCGATCTCACCAATGCCGCGGATCGAATATTGCTGCGTGGTCTGCGCAGTCGAGCGCTTGGGCGCCAAAAGGCCCGGCACGCGCCCGCCAGACAAGTCGCGGAAGGTTGAAATCTTCAACTGCTCGATGGCATCGCCGCCGATCGCGGTTACGGCAATCGGCGTGCGCTGCAAAGGTTCTGCGCGTTTTTGCGCAGTCACGACAATATCGCCCACCCCACCGCCATCAGCATTGGCGGGCGTTTCAGCGGCAAGGGCAGGATAGGCAAGAGCCATGGCGATAATCCCGCCAAGAGGCAGCAAAGCATGGGAAGTCAATCGAGGAAACGCCATATCAACTCCGAAAAATTTCAGTATTTCGTATGATGGCGGGTAACCCAGACCCATAATTTACATTAACGAGGATTGCTAAAGCCGGTCGATTAATCAAAATATGATTTTATTTGTTATTTCTATTTATCCCTCTCAACGGCCCCTTTACCCCCGCCGCCCACGGGGTCATAATCACGCCATGGACCTGCTCACCCGCCTTGGCCTTTCGATCCCGCTTGTTCAGGCGCCCATGGCGGGCGTTTCCACGCCGGACATGGCCGCGGCGGTGTGCAATGCCGGGGCGCTGGGCTCGATTGGCGTGGGGGCCACCGATGCAGCGGGCGCACGCGCGATGATCCATGCCTTGCGGGCGCAGACCGGGGCGGCGTTCAACGTCAACCTCTTTGTCCATGAGACGCCCAAGCCCGATCCGGCGCGTGAAGCGGAATGGCTCGACACGCTGGCCCCGCTGTTTGCCAAATTTGACGCGCCGGTGCCGCAGCGTTTGCGCATCATCTATCGCAGCTTTGCCGACGATCCCGATATGCTCGCCATGCTGCTGGCCGAGCGGCCCCCGGTGGTCAGCTTTCATTTCGGCCTGCCCGCGCCCAATGTGCTGAGGGCGCTGCGCGAGGCGGGATGTCTGCTGATGGCCAGCGCGACCAATCCTGCCGAGGCGGCGATCATCGAACGCGCCGGGATCGATGTCATCATCGCGCAGGGGATCGAAGCGGGCGGCCATCGCGGCATGTTCGATCCCGATGCGCCCGATGATGGGCTGGGCACTTTTGCCCTCACCCGGCTGCTGGTGCGGCAAACCCGCCTGCCGGTGATCGCGGCGGGGGGCATCATGGATGGCGCGGGGGTGCGCGCCGCGCTCGATCTGGGGGCGGCAGCGGCGCAATTGGGCACAGCCTTCATCGCCTGCCCCGAATCCAGCGCGGATGCCGCCTATCGCGCCGCATTGATGAGCGATGCGGCCCATCACACGCGCTTTACCTCGGCCATTTCGGGGCGCCCGGCGCGTTGTCTGGCCAACCGCTTTTCAACGCTGGATTGCAATGCGCGTCCGGCCGCCTACCCCATCGCCTATGATGCGGGCAAGGCGCTGAATGCGGCGGCCAGGCAGAAGGGCGAGTATGGGTTTGGCGCGCAATGGGCGGGGCAAGGCGCGCCGCTGGCCCGCGCCATGCCGGCGGGCGAATTGGTCGAGGCGATCCGCAGAGAAATGGCGACCTAAGAGTAACGCCTAGCTCTGGCCGCGATCAATCACCGCCCGGTTGCGGCCGGAGCGTTTGGCCTCGTAGAGCGCCTTGTCCGCCGCCTCCATCAGGGCGAGGCGACGGTCCTCGCGGTCGGGCTGGCAGCCTGCGCCGCCTACGCTGATCGTCACCCGGCCCGACACCGGCGAGGAGGAATGGGCCAGATCGAGCGCCTCGACCGCCTCCACCGCGCGCTGGGCCAGCATGGTCAGATGACCCAGCGGCGTGGCGGGCAGCACGACGACAAATTCCTCGCCGCCCAGCCGGACCACGAGATCCTTGGGCCGCCGAAACGCGGCCTGCACCGCCTGCGCCACCTTGCGCAGCACTTCATCCCCGGCCAGATGGCCATAGGTGTCGTTGAATTGCTTGAAATGGTCGATGTCGATGATGAGCAGCGACAAAGGCTGGCGATCACGCGCGGCCTGGCGCCATTCGGTCTCGAAATATTCGTCGAAATAGCGCCGGTTGCTCAGCCCCGTCAGCCCGTCGACATTGGTTAACCTTTGCAGCGCGAAATTGGCCTGCATCAGCTCCTGCTGGCTCTTGCGCAGCGCGCGATAGGCCTCATCGCGCTGAATCTGCGAGAGATAGGCCGCCGAATGATAGCGGATGCGCGCGATCAGCTCGATCCGGTCGGGCAATTTGACCAGATAGTCATTGGCCCCCGCGCGAAAGGCATCACTCTTGACGCTGGCTTCTTCCTTGGTGGACAACACGATGATCGGGGTGTTGCGCGTATGCGGATCGGCGCGATACTGGCGCACCAGATCCAGCCCGTTGACCGAGGGCATCACCAGATCCTGCAGGATCACCGTGGGCTGAACCGCGCGGGCAATCGCCAGAGCATCGAGCGGGTTCGAACAATAGTGAAACTCGATCCCCACCTCATCCAGCAGCGCGCGGCGCACCGCCTCGCCCACCATGATCTGGTCATCGACCAGCAAAACCATGATCGACTGGCTGGGCAACGGCGGTTCGGTTTCGTCGATATCGGGATCGACCGAGACCTGGGGGTTCATTCTGACAATCCTTTCGTCGAAAGCCGCAGGCCGGGAAGCTCGGTCAACCGACGCGCAATCTGTTCGAGGGGGAGCACTTCGCGCGCCGCGTCAAGCTGGAGCGCGGCCTTTGGCATACCATACACCGCGCTGGAAGCCTTATCCTGCGCAATGGTTAAATGACCTTTGTCGCGCAATTCCTTCAATCCACGTGCCCCGTCGGCCCCCATGCCGGTGAGCAACAGGCCGGTGAGCGCGCCCGGCCAGAACTGACCCGCGCTGCGAAAGAAAACATCGATGGAGGGGCGATAGGTGTGATCGGAAGGCTCGCTGGAATAACCAAGTCTTTCCGGTGACTTGAACACCAGATGATCGTCTGTTCCGGCCACCAGCACCTCGCCGGGGCGCACCCGGTCGCCCTCCTGCGCCAGACGCACCGAGAGCGCGGATTGATCGTTCAGCCATTGCGCCAGCCCCTGGGCGAAACGGGCATCGACATGCTGGACAATGACGATCCCGGCGGGAAATCCGGCAGGCAGTTCCTTGAGGATCGCCGCCAATGCCGCAGGGCCGCCCGCCGAGGCGCCAATGGCGATCAACTGGCTGGTGGCGCCGCGTTCGATGCCTTTGGGAGCGGGCGCGCTGCTGCCCGCCTCGATCAAGCGGCCCACCGCGTCGATCTTGGTCAGCAGCGGATGTTTGCCCGCCATCGGCGCGCCATGCAGCAGGGGCGTATCGACCGCATCGAGCGCGCCCTTGCCCATCGCGGCAAAGACCTGCGCGGCATTGCTTTCAATATCCGATGTCACCACCAGTATGGCGCAGGGCGCCTCGGCCATGATGCGGCGTGTGGCCTCCACCCCGTTCATGCGCGGCATCACCAGATCCATCAGGATAATGTCGGGCCGGTCGCGCAGCGCCATCTCCACCGCCTCGACGCCATCGGCGGCGGTCCATGCCACCTGATGCTGGGGTGCCTGCGCCAAAACCCGGCGCAGCGCCTCCACCGCCAGCGGTAAGTCATTGACGATACCAATTCTCATGCCGCGCTCTCCCCGATCAGGTCTATCACGGCATCAATCAGGGCGTCATTCTGGAAACTACCTTTGGTGAGGTAATAATCTGCCCCCACTTCCAGCCCGCGCCGGCGGTCCTCCTCGCGGTCCTTATAGGACAGGATCATCACCGGCATGGCCTTGAGCGCGGGATCATGGCGGATGCGGCGCACCAGTTCGATGCCGTCCATGCGCGGCATGTCAATATCGCTGACCACCAGATCGAAGCCGCCATGGCGCAGCGCGTTCCAGCCATCCATGCCGTCAACCGCGACTTCGACATCATAACCGTGATGATCGAGCAATTTACGCTGCAATTCGCGCACGGTGAAGGAATCGTCCACCACCAGCACCCGCTTGCGCCTCGCCCCGGTCTCAACCCCGATTTCGCGCCCGACCGGGGCCAGGCGGTCCGTCGCCGCCAGCTTTTCCAGCGAGCGCAGCATATCCTCGACATCGACAATCAGCAGCGGCGCGCCATCCTCGGTCAGCGAGGCGGCGCTGATATCCTTGATCTTGCCCAGACGCGGATCGAGCGGTTGCACCACCAGCTCGCGCCCGCCGGTAAAGCCATCGACCACCAGCGCGAACATATGGTCGCCCGCCCCCAGCAGGACCACGCAAAGCTCCTCGGGCGCGCCATCGGGCGGGGCGCAGCCCAGCACCTGATGCGCGCCCACCAGCCCCACCGCATTGCCCTCGATCAGGATATGCTGGCGCCCCTCGACCGTGCGGACCTGATCGGCGGGCACTTTCATCGCGCCCGCAATATGGGCAAAGGGAAAGGCATAAGGCTCGCCGCCGATATCGACCAGCAAGGCGCGCACCACCGAGAGTGTCAGCGGCAATTCCAGCCGGAACCGCGTGCCCTCGCCATGGCGCGAGATGATCCGCACCCGCCCGCGCACCTGGCGGATCATGTCCTGAACGATGTCGAGCCCCACGCCGCGCCCCGAAATCTCGGTAACGTCGCTTTTCATCGTAAAGCCGGGCAGGAACAGGAATTCGAGCAATTCGGCTTCGCTCAACCGCGCCGCCGTATCGGGCGCGGCCAATCCGCGCGCGATGATCGTGCGGCGGATGGCGGACAGGTCGATGCCGCGGCCATCGTCGGAAACGATGATCCGCAAGGCGCCCGCCTGATGGCTGGCCTCGACGCGAATGAACCCTTCGGCAGGCTTGCCCGCCGCGCGGCGCTCCTCGGGGCTTTCCATGCCATGGTCCAGCGCATTGCGCAGCAAATGGCCCAGCGGCGCGTCCAGCTTTTCCAGAATGTCGCGGTCAACCTGCGTGCGCTCGCCCAGAATTTCAAAGCGGACCTGTTTGCCCAATTCGCGCGCAATATCGCGCACCATGCGGGGAAAGCCCCCCATCCCATCGGCAAAGGGCCGCATCCGCACCATAAGCGCCTGATTATACAGACGATGGGCCAGATTGGTCGTGCGGTGGTTCGAGGCTTCGAGTTCGTCGAGCCCGCCCGCCAGTTGCCGCCGACAATCAAACAGCCGCCGCCGCGCTTCTTCCAGCGCCGAAGCTGTCCGCTCATCCAGCAGATCGGCAGGCAGCGCCGCCTGCAAGGCGTCGATGGCCGCCGCCGCCTGATGATGCATCCGCTTGAGCCGCAAAAGCGATTGTTCGAGCGGGGCCAGACGCCGGGTTTCGACCAGCGATTCCCCGGCCATGTCGAGCAGGCGGTTGAGATTTTCCGCGCTGACCCGCAGGGCGCGGTCCCCCTCGCCCGGCTTTTCGGGCAGGAGCCTTTCAGACGCGGGCGCAGGCTGTATTTCGGACGGAATTTCAGGCACGGCGGCCACAATCACCGGCGGTGGCGCAGGTTCCGGCTCGCTCGCCACGGGCGCGGCGGTCAGTGCGGCGGCAAAGCGCTCTGCATCGGCCTGCCAGATATCCTCGTCGAAATTCTCGCCCTCCCCCTGCCCGGCCAGCGCCGAGAGCAGGTCCACGCCGCTGAGCAGCAGGTCGATCTGGGCCGGAGCCAGACGCAGCTGCCCCCCCTGCGCCAGAACGAAAATATCCTCCATCGCATGGGCCACCGTCACCGCCGGATGAACACCCACAATCCGCGCCGCGCCCTTCAGCGAATGGGCCGCCCGCATGCAGCATTCCAGCATGTCGCCCTGAGCCGGGTCCTTTTCCAGCGCCAGCAGGGCGTCGGTCAGGGCCTTGGTCTGCTCCTCGGCCTCGATCCGGAACAGATCGCGCAGCGAGAGCGATGAAGGATCCACATGCTTCATGCCAGAAAGCGCTCCATCGCGGCAAAGACCAGATCCTCATCCAGCCGCCCCACCTGCATCCCCTGCCAACCCAGCAGGCCGCGCGTATAGGCCGAGGCGGAGCGGGCCAGCGTGATCGGCACGGGGCGCAACCGGCGCGTGTCATGGTTGCGCAGATGCTGCACCTCATCAACGGGAAAGGCCAGACGGCGACCCTCATGGCGCACCACCACCAGCCGCCCATGGCCGCCCACAGCCATCGGCCCGATCAGCAACTGCGCAATGGAAACGCAGATCACCAGTTCGCCGCGCACATTGACCAGCCCCAGCAGGCCCGGATGCCCTCGATGCGGCAGCGTATGGACAGGGCGCAGGCGCAGGATCTCGTCCAGCACCAGCGTGGGCAGGGCGAACCATTCCGCGCCCAGCCGAAAAACCATCAGGGATTCCCCGGCGCCATGGCGGGCTTCCTCATCCGCCTTTGCCACCGGCGAGGCATCGTGATCCACCGGCAGATCGCGGTCGAGCAGCATCGCCGCCGCCTGCGAAAAGCGGGGGCAGTTCCGGCAATGGGAATGGCGCGGCAATTCGGGGCAGGACTTATCCCCCTGAATCCCTATCTTTTTCCAGCAGGCGTCAATATCGGGCCGGGCGGCGGAAGAAGGCTGCTCCATCAGTTCCTCCGTCCATCCTGACGGCGCATGCGCTCATCGATCAATCTGGCCCCGGCATGGTCGCCCTCGCGGCGCAGCAGGAGCGCAAGATGGCCCAGCGCCTCGACATTGCCCGGATCGAGATAGAGCACCTTGCGGTAGTAATGGGCCGCCGCCTTGCCCTGTCCCGCCGCATCGCTGATCAGGCCCAGCAGCAGCAAGGCATCGGGCGAGGCACCATTCGCGCGGATATGGGCCTGCGCGCCGCGCTCGGCTTCCTCAACCCGGCCATCGTCGGCCATCCGGCGCAGCGCGGCCAGATCGAGCGTTTCGGCGGGGCGATGTGTGCTTTGGCTCCGCGTGAGTTCGGGGCGCGGGGCGCGGACCTTTTCGATCACGTGCAAAGGCACTGGCCGTTTGGTCGCAGCGGGACGCAATGACGCTCGCGTGGGCGTCGCCACGGTCGCCGCGATGGGCGCGCAGACGGGCTCAACCTCAGGCGCTCGGCGAAAGGCAAAGGACATCGCCATGCCCGCCGATACAAAACCCTCCGCGCGCATCAACCCCGCCTCGGAATGGCCGACAAACAGGGTGCCATCGGGGGCAAGCAACCGGCGGAGCACGGCAATCGCCTGCTTTTGGCGAGGGATATCAAAATAAATCAGCATGTTGCGACAGAAGATAACATCAAATCCGCCCGCCTGCGCCATAAAGCCGGGGGCAAAGATATTGCCCTGGCTGAAGCGGACCGGGGCGCGGACCTCCTCGCGCAGGGTCCAGCCATGGGGGGCCGCATCGAAATAGCGGTCGCGGAAGGCGAGTTCGTGGCCGCGGAAGGAATTGCGGCCATAGCATCCGGCGCGCGCCGTATCGATGGCATGTTGGCTGATATCGACCGCTTCAATGCTGAAACGGTGCGGCTCGATCCCGCTCTCCATCAGCGCCATCGCCATCGTATAGGCTTCCTCGCCGGTCGAGCAGGGCAGGCTGAGCAGGCGCGCGCAGCGCTGGGGATCGGCGCGCAGGCGGGGGCCAAGAACATCGCGCTCCATCGCGCGAAAAGCCTGAGGATTGCGGAAAAACCACGTCTCAGGAACGACCACCGCCTCGACCAGTTGCTGCACCTCGGCGGAGGAGGCCTGCAACAGCCCCCAATAGGCATCGCCGTCGCGCAGGCCTGTTTCGCGGCGGCGCGCATCGACCGCGCGCTCAATCGCGCCCGGCCCGATGGAGGCCGCACTCAGACCCATCACCCGTTCGAGCAGATCGGCAAAGCGGGTGTCGGTCATGGATGGGCCTCAATGCGCAAGGTTCCATCCAGCATCGCCGGCGGCAACAGATCGGGCAGATCGACCCGCTGGATCAGCCCGTCAGGCCCTTTGGCAAAGGGGGCGAAATCCTCCGGTTCCAGCCGCAGCATAGCGGTGGCATGTTCCGCGATCATGCCGAGCAGCGCGTCAGGCACCCCCGGATGGCGCACGATGATGATCCGCGTGGACAACCGCCGCCGCGCCGGACGGCCAAGATCGAGCAGGCACAGGTCGATCACCGGCACAAATTGTCCTCGATATTCAAAACTCTGATCCGTGGGCAGGTCGGCCGTGTCCGGCCCCTGACGGATCGTGCGCAAGGGCGCCAGCGGCACGATCTCGACAATCCGCTCGGCCGCCAGCGCATAACTGCCTTCACCAATGCGGAAATGAAGAAAAAGCATGAGCGGCAAATCCTGTCGTTACGCGCCCCTCGTCATGCCGCCGTCAGCTTGAAACGGGCGATGCTGCCGTGCAGATTGGTCGAGACATGGTTGAGTTCTTCGATGGCCGAGGTCGACTGGCGCAGGGATTCCACGGTCTGCTGGGTCGCTTCGCTCAGTTGCACCAGCGCCTCGCTGATCTGTTCGGCGCCTGTGGCCTGGGTCTGCATCCCTTCGTTCACGCTTTCAAAACGCGGGGCCAAAGCCTGAACCTGCATGATGATTTCGGAGAATTTGTCGCCGATCGCATGAACATCATGCTGACCCCGGCGCACTTCCTCGGAGAATTTGTCCATGCCCATCACGCTGGCCGAAACGGCCGACTGGATATCCTTCACCATCTGTTCGATGTCATAGGTGGCCACGGCCGTCTGATCGGCCAGACGGCGGATTTCCGAGGAGACGACGGCAAAGCCGCGCCCATATTCACCCGCCTTTTCCGCCTCGATCGCGGCATTGAGAGAGAGCAGGTTGGTCTGATCGGCCACCTTGGTGATGGTGGTCACCACCTGATTGATATCGCCCGCTTTTTCGTTCAGCACCGCCAGCTTGGCATTGATCGAATTGGCCGCTTCCATCACCTGCGCCATCGTGTCTTCCATCTCGGCCAGCCCGCTGCGCCCGCCCGAGGCCAGCGCGGCGGCGGCCTCGGAAACGGCGGCCACATCGGTCATGGTGCGCACCAGTTCCTTGGACGTGACGGCAATCTCGCGCGAGGTGGCGCCGATCTGGGTGGTGGTGGCAGCGACTTCGGCGGCGGTGGCCTGCTGCTGTTTCGATGTGGCGGCGATTTCGGTCATCGAGGTGCTGACGCGGATGCCCGAACGCTGCACCTGTCCGACCAGCTCCATCACCTCATCAGCCATGCGGTTGAAGCCGTCGCTCAGATCGCCCAGTTCATCGTCGCGCATGATCGGCATACGCTGGGTAAAATCGCCCTGACGCATCGTGTCCATCAGGCCGGTCAGACGCTTGAGCGGGGGAATGATCGCCGAAAGCAGCAGGTAACCGGCCAACAGGGCCACAGTCAGCGCGATCAGGAAGCCGACCGTCATCGAATTCTGCAAGGACACGATCTGTCCGCCGATCTCGCCGATCCGTTCCACCGCGCGCTTCTGGTTGCCCTGCACCAGCGCGCCGGTATCGTCATAGGCGGCCTTATAGCGAGAGAGCAGGACATCGGCCTGACCCTTGCCGGAATAAGCGTCCTGCTCGGCGCTGCGATAGGCGGCATAGTCGCGCTTGAAGTGGGCAAAAGCCTCGCGGTCGGTTTCCGTAAAAATCGTCGGCTCATAGGCCGCGATCATCGGTTCGACCGACGATGGCGGGCTGCCCGCACGGTTGGCGCCCTTGCTTTGGCCGACAGCCTCGCGCGCCTTGAGGAAATCGGCCACCAGCGCATCCTTGAGCAGAGCGCTCTGGTAAAGCCCGGCCACAGCATCATTGTTCAGCGCAACGGCATGCTCCTCGGTCATCGCCAGACGCGAATGGGCATAGAGGCCAACCAGCAGGATCGTTGTCAAAATCCCCGCAAAACCGGCCAATATCAGGGTGCGAATATTAAACTTGACCATGATCACCCTCTCGAAGCGCAAGCGCGGACCCGGCGCCTGATGCAAATGACTGACTTCGGATGCCTGCCTTCATCTTGCGGCCCGGAAATCTTCCGGGTTTTGTCCCCGGCTAGCCCTATTGGCTAAAACCCCATTTTGGCTAAGATTGTCTTAATGCGGCGCCTGTTGCGTCGAATCCATGGCCTGCGGGAAGGGAATGATTAATCCTAATGACGATATGTTCCCTAGTCCGATGATGAAGAACCGTTGCGAGGGGGGCCCGAGTGATCGATCTCAGGGTTACGACGCTGGAACACATTGCCCGCGGCGACTCGCTCGACCGGGTGATGGACCATTTATGCCGGGCCTTTGAGGCCAATTTTCCCGAAGTCATCTGCTCGGTGCTGATGGTGGACCGGGGCGGTATGCTGCATCCGCTGGCCGCACCCAGCCTGCCTGATGGCTACAGCGCATCGCTCGACAATGTGGCCATCGGGCCCAATGTCGGCTCCTGCGGAACGGCCGCCTATATCCGCGCCCCGGTCGAGGTGCGCGATATTGCCGGCGATCCGCGCTGGGCCAATTTCCGCGATGCCGCGCTGCCGCTGGGGCTGCGGGCATGCTGGTCCTCGCCCATTCTTGATCCTTCCGGCCTGGTGCTGGCCACTTTCGCGCTCTATTTCCACCAAAGCCGGGGGCCGACCGAGCGCGAACGGCAATTGGTCGAAATCTGCATCCATCTTTGCGAACTGGCCATGGCGCGCCATCTGCGCGTGACCGAGCGCGAGCGCAGCGCCAATATGGATGCGCTGACCAACCTGCCCAATCGCCGCAGTTTCGAACAGACGCTGGAACATATCGATTGCGATACGCCCGGTTCCTGGGCGCTGATGCTGGTTGATCTGGACAATCTGAAGACCACCAATGACACGTTCGGCCATGAGGCGGGCGACCGGTTGCTGCAGGAAACGGCGGGGCGACTGGCCAAACTGGCCACGCCTGACCGGGCCTTTCGCATTGGCGGCGATGAATTTGCCATTTTGATCGTCGCGCCCGAGCGGCTTGAGGCTCTGGAGGCTTTTGCCCGCCATGTGCTGACGCATCTGGGCGGAACAATCGATTTCGCCACCTTCTCGATCCTGCCCGAGGCCACGATCGGCTTTGCCGCGCTCAGCGCTCTGGACCGCAGCGCGGACGACACAAGGCGCAATGCCGATCATGCGCTCTATCATGCAAAATCGGTCCATCGCGGCAGTTTTCGCCGCTATTCGCCCGAAATGAGCGATCCGGTGGCCGCCCGTCTCTCCTCGATCTCGGCGGTGCAGGCAGCGATGGCCGAAGGCCGCCTGCGCGCGTGGTATCAGCCCATTGTGCGGCTGGGCGACCGCCGCATCGTCGGGCTGGAGGCCCTTTGCCGGATGGTCACGCCCGAAGGCGCGATCATTCCCGCCAGCGCCTTTGCCGAAGCCACTCTTGCCCCGGGCATCGCCAGCCAATTGACCCGCGTGATGCTGGAAATGGTGGCGGCCGACCTGCGCCTGTGGCGTGACAGCGGCATTCCGCCCATTTCCATGGCGGTCAATGTCACGGCAACCGATCTGCGCGGGGCGCGGCTTTTACCCGTCATCACGCAGGCCTTTGCCGGGGATCGCGATCTGATCGGCCAACTGGTGCTCGAGGTCAATGAAAGCGTCTATTTCGACCGCCACGACCGCCATATGGCCACCGCCATCGACGCGCTGCGCGAACAGGGCATCCGCATCGCGCTGGACGATTTCGGCACCGGCTATGCCTCGCTCACCCATTTGCTCGATTTCCCCTTTGACAGTCTCAAGATCGACAAATCCTTCATCGACCGGCTGACCGTCGACGATCTGAGCAGCACGATCATCGCCGCCTTGCTGGCCATTGCCGACAAACGGGGCGCGACCGTCACCGCCGAGGGGATCGAACATGCCCAGCAGGCCGCAAGATTAAGCGAGATGGGCTGTCCGTTTGGGCAAGGCTATCTCTTTGCCCCCGCCTCCGACCGTTCGGAAACAGCGCGCCTGTTGATCTGCCATGCCGCCAGCGGCCCCGTCAGCGCGCCCATGCCAATGATCGAGGTTCATCGCGGCCAGCCACCTTCCCCCGCCGGTTCTTTTCCCGCCGTCGAGGGCAAAGCGCAAAATAGCGCGGGAACGGCCCGCTAAGGCTTCCTGAAGCCTCCGGGGGTAGGCCCCAGCCCACCCCTCCTTTTGCCTCTCTGCACCTTCCTGGGCGCTTCAGGGAGGCTTTTTGCGCGGCCCGCGATCTTTGGCGGGGTTTGACCGCACGCCTCGAATCGATTATGAAACGATTATTGTTCTATATGTCCGATTATCGTTCAAATTAGAGAGGTAGCAAGGTGTCCGGAAAGATATTCCCCACCCTGGCGGCGGCTTTGGAGGGCCTGCTGTTTGACGGGATGACAATCATGTCGGGGGGCTTTGGCCTCTCGGGCAATCCAGAGAGCCTGATCCCGCAGATCCGCGCCAGCGGCGTGCGCAATCTGACGGTGATTTCGAACAATGCCGGGGCCGATGGCTTTGGTCTGTGGATGCTGCTGGAAAGCCGCCAGATCCGCAAAATGATCTCCTCCTATGTGGGCGAGAACAAATTGTTCGAGCAGCAATACCTGAGCGGCGAGCTGGAACTGGAACTGACGCCGCAGGGCACGCTGGCCGAGCGCATCCGCGCAGGGGGCGCAGGCATCCCCGCCTTCTACACCAAGACTGGAGTCGGCACCGTGGTGGCCGAAGGCAAGCCGACCGAATTCTTCGAGGGCGAGGAATATGTACGCGAGACATGGCTGCGCGCCGATCTATCGATCATCAAGGCATGGCGGGCCGATCCGGCGGGCAATCTGATGTTCAACAAGACCGCGCGCAATTTCAACCCGAACATGGCCACCGCCGGGCGCGTCACTGTGGTCGAGGTCGAGGAGATCGTGCCGGAGGGAACCTTCGATCCCGATTGCATCCATACGCCGGGGATTTTCGTCGATCGCATCGTGCTGTCCACCATCAATGAAAAGCGCATCGAAAAACTGACCACCCGCAAGAAGGAGGCCGAGTAATGGTCTGGACCCGCGATGAAATGGCCGCCCGCGCGGCAAAGGAACTGCGCGACGGCTATTATGTGAACCTTGGCATCGGCATCCCGACGCTGGTGGCCAATTATGTGCCCGAGGGCATTACGGTCACGCTGCAATCGGAAAACGGGATGCTGGGCATCGGCCCCTTCCCCTATGAGGGCGAGGCGGACCCCGACCTCATCAATGCCGGCAAGCAGACCGTGACGGCGCTGCCTACCAGCAGCTTTTTTTCGAGCGCCGACAGTTTCGCGATGATCCGGGGCGGGCATATCGACATGGCCGTGCTGGGCGCGATGGAGGTGGCCGCCAATGGCGATCTGGCCAACTGGACGATTCCGGGCAAGATGGTGAAGGGCATGGGCGGGGCGATGGACCTTGTCGCCGGCGTCAAGCGCATCGTGGTCGTGATGGATCACTGCGCGAAGAACGGTAGTCCCAAGATCCTGCCGCAATGCACCCTGCCGCTGACGGGCCGGGGCGTGGTGGATCTCATCATCACCGATCTGGCCGTGATTGCGGTGGACAAGAAAGCGGGCGGGCTGACGCTGGTCGAATGCGCGCCGGGGGTTTCTGTGGATGATGTGGTGGCCAAGACGGGCGCGCCCTTGAAGGTAAGCGTATCATGAATCAGGCTTTTATCTGTGACGCGATCCGCACGCCCATTGGGCGGCTGAACGGTTCGCTTTCGACCATCCGCGCCGACGATCTTGCCGCGATCCCGCTGCGCGCACTTATGCTGCGCAACATGGGCGTGGATTGGGGCGCGGTGGATGACATCATCCTGGGCTGCGCCAATCAGGCAGGCGAGGACAATCGCAATCTGGCGCGCATGGCCGGGTTGCTCTCGGGTCTGCCCAAGGAAGTGCCGGGCACGACGGTCAACCGCCTGTGCGGATCGGGGTTGAATGCGGTCGGTCTAGCCGCACAGGCGATCCGCAGCGGCGACGCTGACCTTATCATTGCGGGCGGCGCGGAAAGCATGACCCGCGCGCCCTATGTATTGGGCAAGGCGGGCAGCGCCTTTGGCCGCGATCAGAAGATCGAGGACACGACGCTTGGCTGGCGCTTCATCAATCCGGCAATGAAGGCGACATGGGGCGTCGATACGATGCCGCAGACGGCAGAGAATGTCGCCGCCGAATGGGGCGTCAGCCGCGAGGATCAGGATGCCTTTGCCTTGCTCAGCCAGCAGAAATGCGCAGCGGCGCAGGCCAATGGGCGTCTGGCGGCGGAGATCGTACCGGTGGAAATACCGCAGAAAAAGGGCGAACCCCTTGTTTTTGCTCAGGATGAACACCCCCGCGCGACCACTCTGGAGGCTTTGGCCCGATTGAAACCCGTGGTGCGCGCTGATGGCACCATCACGGCGGGCAACGCCAGCGGGTTAAACGATGGCGCCGCAGCGATGATTATCGCCAGCGAACAGGCCGCGCAAAAGCATGGCCTGACCCCACGCGCGCGGGTGGTGGCGATGGCCAGCGCGGGCGTTGCGCCCCGCGTGATGGGCATCGGCCCGGTCGAAGCGGCGCGGCGTCTGTTCACGCGCACCGGGCTGAGCATGGCGGATATGGATATTATCGAATTAAATGAAGCCTTTGCTGCACAAGGCATTGCCACCTTGCGCGATCTGGGCGTCGATATGGGCGATCCGCGCGTCAATCCCAATGGCGGAGCGATTGCTTTGGGCCATCCTCTGGGCATGTCGGGCGCGCGCATCACGATGAGCGCGGTCGAGGAATTGCAGCGCAGCGGCGGGCGCTATGCCCTCGCCTTTATGTGCGTGGGCGTGGGCCAAGGCATTGCCGCGATTGTCGAGCGCGTCTGAACCTCGACAGGTTGGGCGGGGGCTGTCATAGGCCCCTGCCTAAAGGAGAGACGCGCATGAGCCAGTCAGACCCCGATTTCATGCAATCTCTGGCCCGCGGCCTGATGGTCATGGAGGCCTTTGTCGAACTCGGCCCGGATCAGTCCATCGCCAGCCTTGCCCGCTATACCGGCCTGCCGCGCGGAGTGGTCGCGCGTTGCCTGCATACGCTGGTGATGACGGGCTATGTAGCTCAGGATGAACGATCTTTTTCCGTGCGGCCCAAGGTTCTGGGGCTGGCGCGGGCCTATCTGTCGGATCGCTCGCTCTCGGCCATCGCCCAGCCTTTGCTCGAAAATCTGCGCGATAGGCTGGGGGAATCCTGTTCTCTTGGGGTGCTGGACGGGGCCGATGTGCTTTATGTCGCGCGCGCCTCGCGCAGCCGGATCATGGCGATCGGCCTGCATGTCGGCAGCCGCCTTCCCGCGTGGTGCACCTCCATGGGCCGTATTTTGCTCTCCAGCCTGCCGCCGGAGCAGCGCGAGACTCTACTCCCCCCTGCCCCCCTGCCCGCGCGCACGCCCCATACAGTGGGCTCGCTGGAGGATCTGCGGGCGCTGCTCGACGGAATTGCCCGCGATGGGGTGGCCATTGTCGATCAGGAGCTTGAGGTCGGGCTGCGTTCAGTTGCAGTGCCGGTGCGCAATGCCAAGGGTCAGGTGATCGCGGCGCTCAATGTCGGCGTCAATGCGATGGAGCACAGCGTCGAGCATTTGCGTTCGAACATCGCCCCTGCCCTGATGGAAACGGCGCGGATGGTGGGGCTGGCCAGCGCGTCGGGGCTGTAATTTCGAGATTTTCCCCGGAATGGCCTGCCCCTTGGCCATTCCGGGGTTCTATCGCTCAGTCTTCCCAATAACGGTCGAGCAGATCGCGCAGCGCGGTTTCCACCTCTTCCTTGCTGCCCCCATCCTTGGGAAACAGCGTCAGGCTGATGCTCTTGCGATCCTTGCCCTCGATACGCAGCAAGGGCACGCCGGCCCCATTTCGCAAGACAATCTGGTCCGATCCTGACCTCTTGGGGGCTTTGACCAGCGCGGTTTTCTTGCGCGCCTCGGCCTCTCTGTTGGCCACAACCCCAAAAGCGCGGATGATATCCGGCACGGTCGCGGGCAAATCTTCTTCGCCCATCCGGCGCCCTTCCCGAATCCGGCGCGCCTCGGCCAGCACTGCCGCGCGGCAGTCATCTTCCTTGAGCAGCGGCTTGATCGAGCCAATATGCGAGATTTTAAGCTCAAACGGATCGGCAAACGAGCCCAGAATGTCGCTGGGCAGGCGCGCCAGATCGAGATAGCGGCTCAGCCAGGCTTCGGACTGGTTCAAACGCTTGGCCATGTCCTTCTGGCGGCCATTATAATATAGGCCCAGCGCCTGAAGATAATCACGCGCGCGCTCGATATCGCTCAGATCCTCACGCGCACGGTTTTCCAGATCCGAAACGCGGAAAGCCTGCTCGTCGGTCAGATCGCGGATTTCCACCAGATAGCGGATTTCCGGGTGATTGTTGGCGCGCAGCCATTTGACGCACCAATGCCGCCGCGCACCGCAAATGACCTCGTAATCGTAATTCGGGTCATTATGGACGCGGCGCACAATGGCGGGCACTTCCTGCTTGCCCTGCGCCAGAATGCTTTCGATCAGATCCGAACAGCGCGTTTCATTAAGCGCGGCATAATCACGGTTATGGCGGATCCAGATGCGGCAGCGATCAGGATCGACCAGCTCCTGCGGATTGTTGACCACCGAGCCCGAGGCCAGTTCGGCAAGCCGGTTGTTGCGCCCCGAAAGCACCCCCACACCAAGGCGCGAGGGACGGCTGTTTCCATCAGCAGCCGGTTCGACAACCGAGACCAGATCGGCCATGAAGCTCTTGTTTTTCGAGCTCATTTACTCATTCCCTTCACAAATTGCAGGGCTGCAATTTTGGCGCATCACGCCAATCCTTCCTTGCGCAGACGGGCCAGATGGCTGGGCCATGTGCGGCGAATATCCACCTCGATTTCCCCGCAAACCCCATCCAGATAGGTCAGGCAGCGGTCGCGCACCTGCTTGCTGGTCATGGGACCCGAGAGTTCATAAACCGTCATCAGACGCGCCGTGGCATTGTCGATTTCGGCCGAGTCTTTGAGCGGCGTGCGGATCATCGCATTGCCGTAAAGCTGGCGCATCAGTTCGAGCAAACCGCGCTGCATTGACTTGTTTTCATCCACCTTGGACGCAACGAAGCGCAGGAAAGCCAGCTGCGGCGCCAGATCATACTGCTGAAGATCCTGGATCGTTTCATCCAGCATCGCCAGAAATGCCGCGGTCGAGGAAAAGTCCATGACCGTGGGCGGCACCGGCACCACCAGTGCATTGGCCGCGCGGAGCACCGAAAGCGATATCGCACCCAGCGCCGGCGGCGGATCGAGGATCACCACGTCATAGAGATCCTGAACCGACTGAATGCCCTGCGACAGACGGTTGAGCAGAGCCCCCTGCCCGCGCGCCATACGCGCCGCCAGTTCATATTCGGACTGGAACAGACGCAGGTTGGCCGGGATCAGATCGAGCCCATCGAAATGGGTCTTGCGGATCGCATATTCCAGCGTCGCGCGCTCGCCCTCGCGCAGGAAGGGATAGAGCGTATCCTCTTCGCCCAGATCGAGGTCGGGAACATAGCCGAACAGCGTGGTGGCTGACGCCTGGCTGTCGCAGTCGATCAGCAGCACCCGGTAGCCGTGAATCGCCAGATATTGCGCCAGATGGACCGAGAGCGTCGATTTGCCCACGCCGCCCTTGAAATTCTGGACCGCCAGAATCGAACAAGGATCCTCAGGCGCGCGCCAAGGGCGGGTGCCGAAAGTGCCGCGCATGTCGTTGAGCTGGGCCAGTGTATAGCCCAAACGGCGGTTGTTTTCCCCGCGCGGGGGTGCTTCAAGGCGGCCATCGCTCTCCGCCTCGCGAATCGCAGCCGTGGTGCGTCCGACCAGTTCGGCCGCCTTGCCGATCGGAAAGGACGGCTCACGCCTTTCCTCGGCCCGCATATCGCGCGCGGAAGAGCGTAGTTTTTCCAGAACTGAGGAAGAGCGATCAGCCAATGCGGCAACATCGAGCGCTTCTTCCATGCGAACTTCGTCTAGCGCGGAAGCCATGTGTGCTCCTTTCGAAAGTTAAATGGCACCTGCCCGATTTTCACTTTTTCGTCAAGCATCCTGCATAATTCGCAAAGGCGGAAATCTGCGGCTTGTGAAGTGAAAGTGGCGAGGTCCATCCTGACCTCTTGGGGGCGGTTTTGACGCCTTTATGCGCAAATTGCAGGGCTGCAATTGCCCCTTGTCGTGGAGTGCTTAGGGGCGCCCTCGTCGCGCAAGGAAAGCCTCGCAAAATCCGCGCCACGATTTTTCCAGCTTGGCACCGCGCAGCGAGCCGAGGCGATCGCCCATCTGCTGCCGATAGGCATCAGCAATCAGATCCATGTCCCAGCCGCCGCCATAGCGGAGCGCGACATCCCGAAAGGCACCCTCGGCCGTGCCGTAACGCAGCGAACCTTCGGGAAATTTTTCCCAAGGCGTCGCCGGTGCGGCGATAGTCCGCTTGGTCCGGACGGGCGCAGCGACCGGGGCAGCAATTCGCTCAACCTCACCCTCGCGGCGCGCCTTGCGCCCTGCGGAATGGCGCTCCAGTTCATCGACGGTCTGGATCTGGGCCGGGGCGTCCTTGGGGACGAAACGGAACTCGATCTCGGCTACTGCCCTGCCCCGGCGGATCTCTTTCCATTCCAGATTGTAATGGGCCAGTTGGTCGATCTCGGATTGCGCCACGGTCAGCACCTTGCGCCGCAGCTGGGCAAAATCGCCATATTTATCAGGGTCGATGCCCAGCGCCGCACGCAGACCAAGAATATCCACGCGCCAGATCGGCTGACGCCTGTGGAGGCGCAAGGCCCCTTCCTCATAGAGCTTGAGCGCATAGGCTGAACGAAACCCCAGCACGGCCTGACGGTTCATCACCGAATAGGTCTGCGATTCCTGAATGAGGCGACGCGCATCCGGGGTAAAGCGCCACTCGATCCAGCCGGTCTCCTTGTCACCCTCCTCGACCTCTTCCCAAGAGGATTCGATCAGGCTGAAGCGTTTGGTCGCCTTGCGCCCGCGCCAGGACGTATCATCCTCGGCAAACAGGGTGCGGTGCAATTCCTCAAGCATATCAACGATACGCTCGTTGCCCTTGTGGCCGCGCCGGATATCGGCCTTGCGCAATTTATGCGACGTGTCGCGCCACGCATCGCCCCCCGCCGTCAGGATCATCAGCGCCAGCAGACGAGAGGCGGTCAGGCTGAGCGACTGTCCCTTGACGAAGCGGACCTCGACCAGCTTGCCCGGCTTGGCAAATTCATCGCCGCCCTTGCGCGCCAGCGTGGCGGCCACGCGCATGGCGCGCGCGGTCACGGCCGCGCCATTGTCCTCGACGCCATAATCGCCTGCAATGTCCAGTTGCATTTCCTCAGCCATGAATCGGCGCCCTTGTTTTGCCGATTGATGCCTGACCTGACCAGCGGGGTCAAGTCAGGTCAGTTTAGCCCCCAAAAGGACAGGATAGAGTTTCATGGCCGCAAAAGGCGGTGACAATCGGCTTGTCCGATTCGTTTTCGAGAGCAAAGAATGGCGCAAAGGCAACCGAAAATGTATGCTTGCCTCGCAAAAATCACCAATTCCGATCCGCACCCCCAAGAAGACAGGATACCCCATCAGGACAGCCAAGATCCCCCAGGAAGACAGGTTTCCGCCCCCACCAGGACAGGACAACGCCCCCAAGCGGTCAGGAATGACCTGATAAACCATTGAAAAACCTTCGTGAAATCAGACTGAATCAAGAATCTTTAGAATCTGGAATCACCACGCCACCGCAAAAGCGGCGTCGTGCATCTATAAATTTATTTCTTTTCAGATAGATGGCAGCATCCAAGCAAAAAATTGCAGCCCTGCAATTTCGTGCCAAATATCCAGCAGACCCATCAACACACAACCGGCATTTCTGGAGTTTGATCACCTCCCACACCCAGCAATGGCTCAAAATCCCATCAAATGAGCGCAAAACTGTGGATGTATCGCTCAAACAGCCCCAAAAACCCCAAATCTCCGATAGATCCCGACCGCAACACGCATTAGCAGGGGCCATCCATTTCACTTGAAGGACTAAAACCATGAACAATAGCGATCTCGCCGACAAGCTGGCTGCCTCGCAGGGCATCACCAAAGCTGACGCGCGCAAGTATGTGGATGCCGTTTTTGCCGCCATCGCCGATGCTGCCGCAGAAGGCGAAGAAGTTTCGCTCAACGGCTTTGGCAAGTTCAAGGTCAAGGAAAGCGCCGCACGCGAAGGCCGCAATCCGGCCACCGGCGACACGATCCAGATCGCCGCTTCCAAGAAGCTGGGCTTCACCGCTGCCAAGGCGGTCAAGGACAAGCTGAACGGCTAAGCCTGAAAGAGGGCAGGGGGGCATGGCTCCCCTGCCGCTCGACTGTTCCAAAGAAGCTAGGTTTACGGCCAGACTGATCGGATCGCGCACCAACCGCGCCGGCAGGACCGATCGAACTCCCAAAAAGACTGCATTTTCGCCGAGCCGCCAAAACGGCAGCAAATTTCATTGCCGTTCGAAGCGAACAGGCAAAACGTCAATCCAAACGCTCAGCAACTAAGATACAGGCGGAGGAAGGCGGCACTTTCGCTGTGCAGCACCACATTCTCCCAAGCTGAAAGACGAGCCTGCCGGTTTCACCGGCATGAGCAAAATCTCGGGATCGAGTTGAACAAGGAACTGGAGCGACACGGACCCTCATTTCAGCGATGATCCGCAAGTTCAGGAAAGGCTGGTGCCAAATCCGATGGCACGCCGCTCTGCGCCATATTTGCAAAGATGCGTGACCGCTCCCGCCTATCCTGACCTACAGGGGGCTAAATCGCCGCGAGCCGCTCAAAGACATCAACCTCACACAGCCCTACCCGCTCTACGTAAATGCGATCGGGAAAAGGCGGGAGGAATGCAAAGGGATCAGAACAATCCTGAAGAGCGGCGGACTTGTCGTGCTCTTGTCCCGCCGATTTCCCACGCCTGGCCTCTATCTCGATTTTCGAAAGTCAGCGGTCTATCGAAACCCGAGATCACCCCGCCACGCGCACACCTTCAACTGCAGACGGGCGCCACCGATTGGCGAATCTTCAATTCGTAGGCGATGCGCACAGTCCGCCCCTCCAGCCTTTTGTCCTCCAGCGTCGCGGCAATCAGCGTATCGGAGGCCAGACGCGCCATGGCGATCGTGGGCTGGCTGACTGTGGAAATGCGCGGCCATGTCGATTGCGAGATCAGCAGCCCGCCAAAGCCGAAGATCGACAATTGCCCCGGCACGCTCAACCCGCGTTCAAAGGCGGCGGCCAGAACGCCTGCGGCCATTTCGTCATTGGCGGCAAAAATCGCGCTGGGCGGGGAGGGGGCATCGAGCAATTCGCCCCCCGCACTTTGGCCGGAAGTGAAGGTGAAGGCGCCCTGCGCCACCATCAGCGTCGCACCGGGCACCTGCGCCAGCGCTTCGCGTAATCCGTCGAGCCGCCCGGTATGCGCGAAATGCGAGGAAGGCCCGGTGATATAGCCCAGCCGCCGGTGGCCCTGATCCAGCAGATAGGCGCCGATCTCACGCCCCGCCGAACAATTGTCGATCACCAGACACAGGCCGCGCCCCAATTGCGTGCCGGGGTTCATCCGGGCATAGCGAACCTGGCGGGCGTCGAGTTCATCGAGCAACCAGCCCGTATCGCACAGAGGCGGCATCAGCAGCAGTCCGTCGAAACTGACCGCATCGAAACAATCGGCCAGCCAGGCTTTGCCCGCTTCCTCGTTGCTGTTGTCGATATTCTCGGTGACAAGGTGAAAGCCGGCCGTCTGGCAGGACTGGAGCATGCCGGTGATGATGTCGGCAATATAGCTGGGCAGGCGGTTGCCTTCATCAAGCGTCTGGATTTCCGCGCCACTGCTGACCAGCAGGCCCAGAATGGAAGAACGCCCGCCGCGCAATTGCTGCGCAGCGCGATTGGGCTTGAAGTTCAGCTCGGCCATCGCCTGCTCGACCTTCACGCGGTATTCCTCGCCCACCTTGGGATGTTTGTTGAGCACCCGCGAAACGGTCTTGAACGAGACACCCGCGCGATTGGCGATGTCGATGATGGTGGGCCGGGACATGGCGTTTATGTGCAGGATGTTGGCGAGACGAACAAGATGCCGCGCCGAATTTACCGCATTATCGCGCCGAGGATGTCGCCAGTCTGAGGCCAAAGGCCACGAACAGTCCGCCCGTTAGCCGGTCGAGCACCGGCACCGCGCCGGGGCGGCGCAAGAAGCCTGAAAGCGGGACCGTTGCCGCAATCAGCAGCGCAAACCACACAAAGGCGAGCAGCACATGCACCCCGGCCAGAAAGAAAGTATAGGCCGCCACCGACACGCCCGCAGGCACGAATTGCGGCAGGAAGGTGATGTAGAACACGCCCATTTTTGGGTTGAGCAGATTGGTCAGAAAGCCCCGGCGAAAGCTATCCTGTCCTCTTGGGGGCGAAAAATCGCCGTTCATTTCCAGACTTTTGCGCGGGTGGATCAACAGTTTGACGCCCAGCCACAGCAAATAGGCCGCCCCGGCCAGCTTCACCGCCGTATAGGCCATTTGCGAAGCCTGCAGCAGCGCGCCCAGCCCCAGAGAGACCGCTCCGCCCCAGATCAGACAGCCCAGCGCGATCCCGACCGCCGCCATGGCCGCCGGTTTGCGCCCCTCGACGCTGGCCGTGCGCAGGACCATCACGGTGTCCAGCCCCGGCGTAATCGTCAGCAAGGCGGCGGAGGCGACAAAAGCGAGAAACAGGGGAAGATTGGCCATAAGCCGAGGCTAGTGCCGGATCGGGCTGCGATCAATCTTTCTCGTCATCCGGCGCGTGATAGGAAGGGGAGGGCGGGCCCCGGCGGATCATTCCGGCGCCACGCCCTCCTATGGCCTTATTTCAACCGATGCGGAAAATTTCCAGATGTACGGATGGGCCACGCTTGCCGCCGGTCGCCAGAAACAGCGAGCGGTTGACCCAATCATAATCGGGGTGTCCGCTTTCCAGCCGGATAAAGGTGCGCATGTAATAGTCGGCGAAGGGTACATCCTCGCCCCCGGCCGCGCGGGCAGCGACATCGGGGGCCATATGCCGGATACCCTGCGAGATCACCTCGACCACCGCCCCATCGTCGGTTTCAATGGCATAGCGCGCATCGAGCTGGGCCAGACCGCCCGCCTGAACCACCTGCCAATCGGCGCCGATGGGGAGGATACGCCCATTGATCCGCGCCCCCTTGGCCGTTCCGCCCACGATTGGAATGATCCGCCGCGTGCCGCCCGGACATTCACCCATCTCATGCGGGCGCGTCAGGTTGATGGCGAGGGTACAGACCGGCTCAAGCAACGGGGTCATGATCGAGCCTTTCCGCCACGCGCGCGCCCTCAGCAATAATCGGCGGCGCGGCGTTCAGCGCATCGCGGGCGAAACCGGCGGCGGTCTGATAGGCCAGCATGAATTGTTTGCGCTCGGCCTCGGGGATCACATCGTCAATATTGTCAAACGTCCCGCTGCAGCGTTCATCGACCAGATTGAGCAGACCGAACGGCCCGGCCCCGCGATTGCGCAGCGCCAATTGCCCCACCGGCCCGCACAATTCGGCGTCAAACGCGGCCAGAGCCTGCGCATTGACGCCATGCTCGATAAAGCACCGTCCCAAAGTGCGCGCATCGACAATCGCCTGCGACGCGCCATTCGATCCGGTGGGATACATCGGATGGGCCGCATCGCCGATCAGCGCCACCGGCCCATCGACCCAGGTGGGGATCGGATCGCGGTCGATCATCGGGTTTTCATAGGCCACATCCGATTTGGCCAGCAGCGCGGGCAGATCGAGCCAGTCATAGACGAACCCGTCAAAATGATATGAGAAATCAGATAGTTCACATGGGCGGAACCAGCCGGTCTTGGTCCAGTCATGCGTGGCGTCATAGGTCTGTTCGGCGATCCAGTTGATATCGGCCAGACCATCCTCATCCGGCGCCGAGATCGGATAGATCACCACGCGATGCCGATGCGTGCCCAGGCCGACAAAGGATGATCCGGTGCGGATCGGCACACCCCGGGCCGTGCCGCGCCACATCAACGTCCCGCCCCAGCGGATCGGCGGCTGATCGGGGTGCATCTGCGCGCGCACGCTGGAATGGATGCCGTCCGCGCCGATCAGCAGCGCGCCATGTTCATCCACCACCGTGCCATCGGCCAGCGTGACATGGGCTACTACGCTGCCATCGGCCTGTTTGGTGTATCCCGTGACTTTCTGACCGAGCCGCACCGCGTCCTGCCCCAGCCGCTGGGCCACGTGGGCATAGAGCAGCAGGTGGAAACGCCCGCGATGCACCGCATACTGATGCCAGTGATAGCCCGCGCTCTTGCCCCGCGGCTCGCTGTAGATATCCTTGCCGTTGAGGCCCACCAGTGCCCATTCGCGCGCGGCGATGCCGACGGCATCCATCTCGGCCTCGCCAATGCCCAGCGCTTCGAGCTCGCGCACCGCATTGGGCTGCAGATTGATCCCCACGCCCAGTGGCCGCAGCTCGTTCGTGCTTTCAAACAGAGTGCAGGGAACCCCGATCTGGTGCAGCGTAAGCGCCAGTGCCAGCCCGCCGATACCACCGCCGGCGATCAGAACACGATTGTGTGTCATTGCATCCTCAAACTTAGAAAACTTGCGCGGACAGTGCTATTACCCGCAACATTCCTGCGCGGTAAACGAGGGTGACGGGCAAAGCAAAGCATTTGCTCGGTGACATTGAAATGTCATGGAAACGAACAACCCCTGTCATCTCCATCGGCAAAAGGCACCTTACGAATCATAAGGGGGTCTTGTTCGATGTTGTCTTCACGTCTGCTCGCGGCCAGCGCTCTGGCCGCGATTGTCGCCGCTTGTCCGCTGCATGCCGAAACCGCGGCCGCGGCCGATGCCGCAGTCATGGACGATGGTTTGGAAACCATCACCGTCATCGCGCAAAAGCGCAAGGAAGACCTGCAGACAACGCCGATCTCGATTTCGGTGCTGACGGCCACGGGTCTGGAAAACCGCCATGTCACCTCGCTGCTCGATCTTGGCGATGGCGCGATCCCCAGCCTCAAGGTGGCGCCATTCTTTTCGCGTCCGGGCGCGTTGATCGTCAATATTCGCGGCGTGGGCGTTCTGTCGGATTCGAACCAGCCCGCGCGCGATCAGGGCGTGGGCGTCTATGTTGACGGTGTGTATCAGGGCCGCGCGCAAGGTCTGGGTACCGCGCTGTTTGACGTTGAAAACATTGAAGTTCTGAAAGGTCCGCAGGGCACTCTGTTCGGCCGCAACACCGAAGGCGGCGCTGTCAATATCGTGACCAAGAAGCCCAGCGGCAAGCTGAAGATGAACGCCACGGCGGGCATGGGCAACTATGGCAGCAACAAGGCCGAGATCCACCTCGACCTGCCCGAATTTGCCAATATTTCGCTGAAAATCGACGCGGTGAAGGCGCATCGCGATCCGTTCGTGAAAAACCCGCTGCAGGGCCAGATGGGTTTCAACGCCTATGACAAGCGCGGTTTCCACGTCGAAGCGCTGTGGAAGCCCGCCGCCAATTTCACCGCCGATTTGTCCTATGACAATTCGCATGACGAGACGAGCACGCTTTATCAGCAGCAGATCTCGGCGGGCACCGGCCTTCCGGCGGCCAGCAGCGGCAGCGCCGCCGTCCCGGCCAACCTCACCGCCGCTCTGTTCAAGCTGGAGCCGCATCGCGCCTCGGTGGCGGCCGTCGGTGTGCCGCAGCAGCCCAGCGTGGGACAGGCCGAAGGCTTCCGCCTTGGTCTGGAATGGCAGGTTGCCCAGCATCTCAGCCTGCGTTCGATCAGCGCCTATCGCGACATGACGCAGACTCAATATGACAATGGCTCGGCCAGCACCTCGATGCAGCAGGGCTATACCTCGACCGCCACCTTCGCCAATTTCGCCTTTGGCCGCTACAGTCTCGCGCCGTTCCGCCAGAATCAGGTCAGCGAGGAAATTCAGGCGGTTGGTGAATTGCCGCGCCTGAAATATCAGGCCGGGGCGCTTTATTATGTCGAGCGTGTGCAGGACAGCGCGCAGGCCTTCAACACCGTGCAGTTCACCGATGCGGCGGGCAGCGCCTATACCGTGCTGCCGCTGGACTACAGCAAGCA
Organism: Novosphingobium sp. 63-713; assembly: GCF_001898925.1. Taxonomy (NCBI): domain Bacteria; kingdom Pseudomonadati; phylum Pseudomonadota; class Alphaproteobacteria; order Sphingomonadales; family Sphingomonadaceae; genus Novosphingobium; species Novosphingobium sp. 63-713. The sequence continues at coordinate 690,457 of NZ_MKVS01000005.1, read as the reverse complement.
GTTGATCCAGCGCGCCAGCCATGTAAAAACCACCAGCACCGGCGTCTATGGTCAGGCGACCTATACGCCGCCCGTTCTGAATGATGTTGCGCATTTGACGGTGGGCGCGCGCTGGACCAATGACAAGAAGAACGGCAGCCTGTTCCTGGTCAATGGCGCCGCGCCGATTGTTCCGATCAATGGTGTGAACGTGCAAGCGCCTGTGCTGCTCAATGCTTCGTGGTCGCGGGTTGATCCGATGGTCAATCTGGCCATTGACGCCGCGCGCGACGTTCACCTCTATGGCAAGTGGAGCACCGGCTATCGTTCAGGCGGCGCCAATTCGCGCTCGCTGGCCTATCGCCAGTTCAATCCTGAAACGGTTTCGATGTTTGAAATCGGAGCCAAGACCGAATTTTTCGATCATCGCGCGCGTTTCAACGTGGCTGCCTATACCGGCTCGTACAAAAATATTCAGCTTGATTTCAGTGGTTTGTATGAGGATGTCGTCACTGACCCGGTCACCGGCGTAAGAACGCGCGTGGCCACCACCCGCACCACCACCGATACCGTCAACGCGCCCGGCACCGGCCATATCAAGGGCGTCGAGGCCGAACTGACGCTGGCTCCGGTCAAGGGCCTGACGCTCAGCGCCTCCTATGCCTATAATCATGTGTCGATCCCGGCCACGGTCAACCCGTTCCCGCAGACGGGCGGCGTGTTCATCACCGTGCCGGTGCCGATCTATCAGGTTTACACCCCCGAACATTCGGCCAGCGGTTCGCTCGATTATGAAATGCTGTTGGGCGGCGGCGATACCAAGCTGCGCTTCCACCTCGATGGCAATTATGACTCGGGTTATTACGCCAATTACACCGACTCGAACTATGACACGCAAACCCGCGCCGTCCGCTTTGCTCAGCCCAAGGGCGATGCGGGTCTGGTGTTCAACGGACGCATCGCTCTGGCCGACATCGAGGCGGCCAATACCGGCGCCAAGGTGACGATCGCACTCTGGGCGCGCAATCTCTTCAATGAACAGCACCTGTTCTACAAATCGGGCACCGCCCAGGCCGGTGTCAGCGGTTTCTTCAACGATCCGCGCACCTTTGGCGGCGAAATCAACGTCAAGTTCTGATGAAAACGGAGGGAATGGCCATGCGCAACCGCGCTTCTTTCGCTTTGCTGGGCGCTTTGGCGCTGGCTTTTCCCTCCCATCCTGCGCTTCAGGCGTGGCCCGTTGCGGCCGCGTCTGTTGCCGCGCCTGCGGGCATCGCGCCCTCGCGCGTGGTGCCTTTGCAGGGCGGACGCAATTTCCGCGATCTGGGCGGCTATCGCACGGGTGATGGACGGATGGTCAAATGGGGTCTGCTCTATCGCTCGGGTTCGATGACCGGGCTGACCGCCGATGATTACGCCTCGCTGGAAAAGCGCGGCATTCGCGTGGTCTGCGATCTGCGCTCCACCGCCGAGCGGCAGGCCGAGCCGGTGAACTGGCCCCACGCGCTGCCTCGCGTGCTGGCCGACGATTATGTGATGGATAACGGGCAATTCCTGCCCAAGGGCGATCCGCGCAACTTCACCGCCGATCAGGTGCGCGGCGCGATGGCGTCTTCCTATCCGCGCCTGCTCACGCAATTCAACAGCCAGTATCGACGCATGTTTGGCGAATTGTTGGCGGGCCATGCGCCGCTGGCCTTTAACTGCTCGGCGGGCAAGGATCGCACCGGCATTGGCGCGGCGTTGATCCTGACGGCGCTTGGCGTGCCGCGTGAGACGGTGATCGGCGATTATATGCTGTCGAACCAGACGCTTGACCCCGCTAAACTGATGGGCGGCAAGGCTATGGCCAACAGCCCCTTTGCTGCGTTGCCGCCCGAAGCGCTCAAGCTGTTGGTGGGCGTGGACCGTTCCTATATCGAGGCGGCCTTTGCCGTGATCGACGCGCATCAGGGTGGCGCCATGGGCTATCTGCGGGACGAACTGGGCCTTGGCGGCGGAGAAATCCAGCGCCTGCGCGGCCTCTATCTGACCCGCCGGTTAAGCAGCTGATTTTACGAAGATGGGCTGCGCGCCTTGCGCCCAATCCTGCCGCTGCGCTTTTTCATCCATATGACAATGCCGGTGATGCACAGCATCGTCACCATCGCCCCGATCATGCTGACCGCGATGCGCCAAGCCGTGCCGCCGACATGGGCGGTGTGCAGCGCCTCAACCCATGTGGTGAAAGTGTTGGCGCCGTGCCGCCCGGTCGGGATGCGCGTGGCGCGCAAGGCCCCGCTGTCGCCGTCAAAGCCGACGAAGCTGCCCCCGCCATGGCGTGAAATATCGGCGCTGGAGGTGAAGCCATAGACATAGGCCCCGGTTGCGGGAATATACCAGAGATAGCGCTCTCCATCGCCGCGCAGCGCCAGATGGAAGCGCGAGGCTTCGGCGCGGGCCAGTTCCTCGCCATGCAGGAGCGCCTGATCGAAAGACAGGCGCGGCCTCCAGCGCGGCGCGGGCAGCAGCGCCGATTGATAGACCGCCCCATCATCCACTCCGCCCAGCGCCTGCACCACCGGACCATAGACCTGCGGCAGGTTGAACGAGACGCTGGACACTGCAAAGACCAGCAGCAGGGGCCAGATCCACAATCCGCCCGCGCGGTGGAGGTCGAAATTCAGCTTATAGCTTGAGGCCCCCCATCGCACCGCCCATGCCGGGGCCCAGCGGGAAAACCAGCCCTGCCGCGCAGGCGCCTTGGCCACCACGGGCAGCGTGAGATAGAAGCCGACAAAACAATCCAGCACCCAGACCAGCGCCGCCAGCCCAAAGGCCAGCAGACCCCATTGCCCCAGCGCCAGACTGTAATGCAGGCGATAGGTAAAGGGCATCAGGTTCTTGAACCCTTGCGTAATATTGCCCCATTGGCGGCGGCCCAGCTCCGCTCCCGTATAGGGATCGATGAAAAGATCGTCCCATTCGGGCGCATCGGCGCGGTTCAGGCCGGTCTTAGGATCGGGCCATGTCAGATAGAGGCGCAGCGAATGGCCTTCCTCGACCGCCATGGGCACATAATCGATCCGCGCGCCCGGATAGCGCGCCAGCACGCGCCGCCGCAATTCCAGCGTGGAAAGCGGCGTCGCGCCGGGCGAGGGCGGGGCGGCCAGTTGCAGATCGGGCGCGGCGGCAACTTCCAGTTCGTCGATCCATGACAGGAAAATGCCGGTAAACCCCGCCACCGCCAGAAACAGCGCTAGCGTCAGCCCAGCCCAGCGATGCGCCACGACCCAGAATTGCCGCCCCATGGTTTAGAACGCCACCGAGATCGTGCCCGAAACGCTGCGCGGGGCGGCGTAAAAGCCCTGACCCCATTTCAGGCTGCCCAGATAGTGAGCATCGCCCACATTGCGCAGGTTGACGCTGGCGCGGACATGGGGTGCGACCTGCGCGCTGGCCATCAGATCGACCACGGCATAGGCATTTTGCGTGATGACCACCGGCGTGGTGACCCCGCCATAGGCCACCACGGCGCTGTCAGTGGTGCGGATGGCGTTTTGCCAACGCAATTGCCCGCCGAATTTCAAATCGTTAAAACTCGGGATGCTGTAGGTGCTGGCCAGTTTCAGCGATTTTGTCGGCAGATAGGTGCGCGTGGGGGCGCCGTTTTGGTCATGCACCTCAAGGCCCGTATAGCCGCCGCTGATAGACCATTGCGGGGTGATCATGCCGGTGACTTCCAGTTCAAACCCGCGCGCAGTCGTGTCCACGCCCCGGTAATAGGTGGTGCCCACCCGGCCCGCATCGCCTACGCCAAACACGCCCGCCGCCTCGGCCAATCCGGTCTGGCGCGCGCGGAAAATCGCGGCGCTGGCATAGAGGCGTTTGTCGAACCATTCGCTCTTGATGCCCGCCTCAAGGCCGGTGCCCTTGGCGGGACTTAGACGCGCGTTGGTGACATCCACTTCCTTTTGCGGATTAAAGATGTCGGTATAGCTGGCATAGAGCGAGATATGGCGGTTCACGTCATAGACCGCGCCGACATAGGGGCTGAGCGCGGAATTGCGGCGGGTTTGATCGACACCGTAATTATAGCCCGACGAGCGCAGCCAGATCGCGCTGGCCCCGAACACGCCTTTCAGCCGGTCGGTGATATTGGCATGGACCGCGCCATAGACGCGGGTGAGCGTGTCGCGGCTGTCCTCGGACAGGACCTCGGCGGCATAGGTGCCCTCAGCGGGATAAATGCCGTTGACGGCCCAGTCCGTGACCGAGGCATAGGAAGGATAGGACAGCGTCGATTGCGAATATTCGCGGCCGTGCATTGTGGCATGGGACACCCCCAGCGACACCTGATGCTCGCGCCCGAAGAGTTTGACCGGGCCGGAAGCCTGACCGTCAAAGAGATTTTGTTCATAGGGCGAGCGGTAGATGCCCGGCCAACCGCTGATGCCAAGCCCGGTTGCGGCATCGGGATAGCCAAAGGCATAGAGCAGTTTTGCCTGCGAATCCCGCTTGTTATAGGTATAGCGCCCGCGCGCCTGCCAGCCATTGCGGCCCTTCCATTCCAGCTCGGCAAAGCCGGTCTGGTCGGTGACGTTCCAATAGGTCCATGGCGCGGAGGGACTGGCCGAGACGTCATAGGACACTCGCGCGCCATTGGTATAAAGCAGCGGCAGCGAGCCCCACAGCACGCCGCGCGCGTTATTCTCTTGCCGCGTATAGCCGGTGTTGATCGTCAGTTCGGGCGTCAGGTCATAAGAAAGCAGGGCGCCGTAAACATTGCGGTTCACATGGTTGTAGCGCAGATAGGAATCGCGCTGATCGTGGGCATAGATCAGGCGGATGGCCAGTTTGCCATCCTTGGTCAGCGCGCCCGAGACATCGCCGTCGACGCGCCACTGGTTCCAGCTTCCGCCCTGAACATTGGCTTTGACGTGGAAATCCTTGGTCGGGCGTTTGCGGACATAATTGATCGTGGCTGAAGGATTGCCCACGCCGGTCATCAGCGCATTGGCGCCGCGAATGGCCTCGACGCGCTCGTAAAGGATCGTGTCGGTTTCGCCATAGGCCGCGCCCCAGCGCAGCGGCAGACCGATGCCGTCGATCTGGAAATTGGTCACGTCAAACCCGCGCGAAGTATATTCGGTGCGGTCGGTTTCGACGCGCTCGACATTGATGCCGACGGCTTGGGCCAGCAGGTCGTTGACATTGGTGAGGGCGAAATCCTCGATGCGCTGGCGGTCGATCACGGTGACCGACTGCGGCGTTTCGCGCAGCGTCAGGGAAAGGCCGGTGGCCGAAGGGGTTTCTCGCTGGGCGCTGCCGGTGACGATGATCGAGTTGGCATCTTCGGCCGCGTTTTCTGCGGCAAGGGCAGGGGCGACAAACGCACCGAGGGCGGCGGAGGACAGCAGGGCGAGACGCAGGGGCATGGCAACCTTTCGGGGAGACTATCTGTTGCCGAGACTCGCTATTGCAACTCACTCGCAATTTCAAGTTCAATTATGTAGACGCAGAAAATCCCGCCCCAACCGCGGCGCGCTTAAAAATGGCATGGAAAATCAAACGGTGCGGGTTCAGGCAGGCGCCGGACCCACCGAATCGCGCTCGATCAGCTCGAAATCCAGCTCAAGCTGGCGCGCGCCATCCTCGCGGTCGATCATCATCAGCGCGGCGGCTTCGGCCATCCCCTCAATGGGTTGAAACACCGTGGTCAGATAGGGCCATGTCGTGCGCGCCACCCAACTGTCGTCAAAACCGCAGATCGAGACATCACGCGGCACAGACAGGCCCAGTTGGCTGCACGCTACCATCACGCCTGCGGCCGAATCGTCATTGGTGGCGAAAATGGCGGTGGGTCTGTCGGCCGCGCCGAGCAGTTCGCGGCCCGCATGCATACCCCCTTCAAAGGCAAATCCGCCCACCGCTTCGGTAATGACGATGGCCGGGTCGATCTGATGCAGCCTTTCGACAAAGCCTTTGCGGCGGGTGTGGGCCGCGCCATGCTGCGGCGGCCCGTTGACCAGACCGATGCGGCGGTGGCCTTGTTGATGAAACAGGTCGGCAATGCGCGCGGCGGCGGCGGCATCGTCAATAGTGACCGACAGCGAGCGCTTGGCATCAAGGAAAGGCGCAAGGCGGGCATAGCGCGCGCCGTAAGTCTCCAGCAGGTCGAGCACACGCGGATCGTCGCTGATCGGGGGCGTCAGAACGAAACCGTCGCAGCGCGCATTGCGGAAAATCGCCTCCAGCGCGGATCGCAGCGTTGGCGTATCGGCGCTGGTGTCGATGGAATCGATGCGCAGGTGATATTGCCGCGCGACACAGGCACGATAGGCGCCCGCCAGCACCTTCATCGTGTAATTGGGGCTGGGATTGTCGAACAGCACGCTGATGGTGAAACTGCGCGCGCCCGCCAGCGAGCGCGCCGCCGTATCGGGCACATAGTTGAGCGCGGCAATCGCGGCCTCCACCCTGCCGCGCAACTCGGCCGAGACATGGGGCTCGTTGTTGATGACGCGCGACACGCTTTTGATCGCAACGCCGGCCGCCTTGGCCACATCGGCCATGGTGGCGTGCGGGGTGGCATGGGGGCGCGGGGCGGTGTCGATTTTGGTTTGAGTCATCATGCCTTGTTCCCGGATCCGACAGGCCGCCGCCGAGGGGGCGAGAGCGCCGGTCCGGTCCTGTTGCGTCGATTTTGTTGTGGGGGCGCTGTCCTGATTGTCAAGCATGGGCGGGCAGGATTCGTCCTTGCCCGATGCTGCATTTGCGCTGTGCGGATGCAACACGCAATCGATCACAAAAGTTAGGGTGAATAGCAATGCGCAAAGCACCTCGTTTCCGGGCGGGGTGAGGGATGAAAATGCGATATTTGGTTAAAGGCATGAAAAAATACGTATAAAAAACAATGAAATATTGTAAATGAAAATTATCCCTGTGCCCACGATGCCACACCAAAATCCTATTGTCGGAGCCTGCTTGACAGCGATGTCTTATTGAGGGACCAAGATAGACGAAACGACATGAGATCGTTTTCAAACATGGAGAGGGGCTATGAAGAAAAACGTCTTTGCAGGCGTTGCGTCAGCTATGGCTTTGGCCGCGGCAACGCAGGCTTATGCACAAACCACCCAGGTCACCGCCGATGGCGACATTATCGTGACCGCCACCCGCACCGAAACGCTTTTGTCCAAAACGCCCATCGCCATGACCGCCGTCAGCGGCGATCAACTGGTGCAAAAGGGCATCACCAACACCACGCAGCTGGCTGACTCTGTGCCCAACGTGTCGATCGTGCGCGGCAACGGTCTGCAGATCACCATCCGCGGCGTGACCAGCACCGACGGCACCGAAAAGGGCGACCCTTCGGCCGCCTTCCTTGCCGACGGCATCTATCTGGCCCGTCCTCAGGCGCAGGAAGTCAGCTTCTTTGACGTCGAGCGCGTCGAAGTGCTGCGCGGGCCGCAGGGCACGCTCTATGGCCGCAACACCACGGCGGGCGTGGTCAATGTCATCACCGCCTCGCCCAAGCAGAAGTTCGGCGCCTCGGCCGACGCGTCCTATGAAAGCTTCAACCACGTCAACGGCACGGCCACGCTCAACGTGCCCGTCACCGACACTTTCGCCCTGCGCGCCGCCGTCAACTATGACCGTCGCGACACCTATGTGAACAAGGCTTCGAACGACAAGTTCAACTGGGGCCCCTTCAAGAATGTGTTCGCCGGCCGCCTCTCGGCCCTGTGGCAGGCGACGCCCAATCTCAAGGTGCTGGTCAAGGGCGACTATTCGCTCGACGACGGCTATGGCGTCAATTCGGTGCCGATCACCAACTTCTTTTCCGGCAATGTCGGCAGCCCCTCGGCGGGGGTGATGGCTTCGCCCACCTATAACATCAACGCCTCCTCGGGCGCGCTGCGCACCAGCAACCTTGCCGAACAGTGGCAGGGCAAGAACCATAACAAGGGCGCGGGCGTGATGGGCCAGGTGGACTGGAACGTCTCGGATTCGCTGACCGCGACCTATCTGGGCTCCTATCGCACGATGGACCGCTTCACCCTCGGCTCGCTGGCGTCGGCCACCAATCCGGCGGCGGGCAATCGCACCACTTTCGTCGGCCACTACTGGCAGACCAGCCACGAAGCACGTCTGGCCTTCAAGAAAGGCCCGGTCTTCCTGCAGGCGGGCGGCTATTACTTCAAGGAACAGTCGGGCATCGCCTTCTTCATCCTCGACTTCTTTGGCCCCAACAGCCAGTTCGGCTTCCCACAGGATCCGACCAAGGCCGTGACCAAGGGCGCCTTTGCGCAGGGTTCGTATAATTTCACCGACAACCTGAAGCTGACTGCGGGCGTTCGCTATTCCAGCGACGACAAGAGCCGCGTGGGCGCCACCGTCAATGACAACCTGCTGACCGGCGTGCGCACCACGTTCCAGACCAACAACGCAAGCCGCAATTTCAGCAAGACCACCTGGCGCGTGGGTGTGGACTATGACCTGCCCGGCATCGGCCTGCTCTATGCCAACGTGGCCACCGGCTACAAGGCGGGCGGTTTCAACGACGGTTGCGAAATCGGCACCGGCACGGGCTGCGCCCTGCCTGCCTCGGCGCTGTATTATCAGCCCGAAACGCTGACCGCCTATGAAGCCGGTTTCAAGGTCCACACGCCCGACAATGTGCTGCGCTTCAACGGCAACTATTTCCACTATGATTACAACGGTCTGCAGGTGTCGTCGGTGCAGAATGTCTGCGGCGGTCCTTGTCAGGTGACGGCCAATGCCGCGACCGCCAAGGTCGACGGCGTGGAACTCGAAGCCGTGGTGCGCCCGGCCAAGAACCACACGATCGACGCGATGGTGACCTTCCTCGATGCGCGCTATGGCACCTACACGCCGCCAATCAACGGGGCGAACACCAATTTCGCGGGCCTGCAGCTCAACCGCAGCCCCAAGTCGGTGGTCGCGCTGGGTTATACCTATAACCAGCCGCTTTCGAATGGCGGCGAAGTGGTGCTCAACGCCCGGACCCGTGTTTCGGCCAGCTATGCGCTGACCGATGTGGGTAATGGCGCCTTCTTCCGTCAGCCGGGCTACAGCAAGACTGACATCACGGTGACCTACAATTCGCCCGACAAGAAGTATTACGTTGGGGCCTTTGCCAAAAACCTTGAAAACCGCATCGTGCTGACCGGGGCCACCGGCCAGACCGCTTCGTCCTCCTTTGCCGGCACGGCGGTGTTTGAGGATCCGCGCACTTTTGGTGTTCGTGCGGGGGTGAAATTCTAATATAAATCTAATACTTATCTGTTGCTGAACAGCCGCAAGCCACTTAATCCGGCTTGCGGCTGTTCTTGAGAAAAAATTCAATTACCGATCCACAGGAGTGGCAGGAGAAGACCATGAAAATCCAGTTTCAATGTCTCGCAGGCGTGGCCATCATCGCGATGGGATCGGCCATGGCCCATGCTGCTGCTCCCACGGCCGCCGATGTGGCGGCGGCCGATGCGCGCGCGGGGGTCACGGTCAAGGCGATGAAGGCCGAGGAAAAGACCATCCTGACCCATGGCATCATGCCGCTGCCGCTGATGCCCAACGCGCCCAAGCCGCCCGCCGAGGCGATTCCGGGTGCGGGCTATATCGCGGGCGTACCGCGTCTGGGCGTTCCGGCGCTCAAGGAAACCGATGCCTCGCTGGGCGTGGCCTATGTGGGCGGGATCCGCAAGGATGGCTCGACCGCGCTGCCATCGGGTCTGGCGCAGGCGGCCTCGTGGAACCCGGCGCTGCTGGAACAGGGCGGGGCGATGATCGGGTCCGAGGCGCGCGCCAAGGGCTTCAACGTGCTGCTGGCGGGCGGCGTCAATCTGACCCGCGATCCGCGCAACGGGCGCACGTTTGAATATCTTTCCGAAGATCCGCTGCTTTCGGGCATGCTGGTGGGCGCCGCGATCCGGGGCATCCAGTCGAACGGCATCATTTCGACCATCAAGCATTTCGCGCTGAACGGTCAGGAAACCGGCCGCAAATTTGTCGATATCCAGATCACCGATGCCAATGCGCGCGAGAGCGATCTGCTGGCTTTCAAGATCGGCATCGAACAGGGCCAGCCCCTGTCGGTGATGTGCGCCTATAACCGCGTCAACGGCGCGAACGCCTGCGACAATGACTATCTGCTCAACACGGTGCTGAAGATGGACTGGCGCTGGAAGGGCTTTGTCATGTCCGACTGGGGCGCGGTGCCGACGCTGGACACCGCGATCCACGGGCTGGATCAGCAGTCGGGCGCCGAACTCGACCCCAAGGTGTTTTTCACCGACGATCTGGCCGCCAAGGCCAAGGCCGATCCGAAATGGGCCGCGCGTCTCGATGACATGAACCGCCGCGTGCTGACCGCGATCTATGCCACCAACCTGGATAAGAATGACGCCAAGCCCGGCGTGAAGATCGACTTTGCCAAGAATGGCGAAGTGGCGCTCGAAGCCGCCAAGCAGGGCATCGTGCTGCTGAAAAACAACGGCAACCTGCTGCCGCTGGCCAAGACGGCCAAGCGTATTGCGGTGATCGGCGGTTATGCCGCTTCGGGCGTGCTGTCGGGCGGCGGATCGAGCCAGACTGACCCTGAAGGCGGCCCCAAGGCGTCGATCCCGCTGGGCGGCGATGGTCCGTGGGCAACCTTCTTCAGCCAGCATTATCATGGCGTTGCCCCCTTTGCCGCGATCAAGGCGCAGGCCAAGGACGCCAATGTCACCTATCGTGACGGCACGATCATCGCCGATGCGGTGGATCAGGCCAAGAAGGCCGATGTCGCCATCATCTTTGCCACCAAATGGTCGACCGAAGGGCAGGACCATGCCGATTTCAGCCTGCCCAATGGTCAGGACGCGCTGATCGCGGCGGTGGTTGCGGCCAATCCGCGCACGATCGTCGTGCTGGAAACCGGCAATCCGGTGGCCATGCCCTGGCTGGACAAGGTGCCCGCCGTGGTCGAGGCTTGGTATGGCGGCAGCCGCGGCGGCGATGCGATCGCCAGCGTCCTGTTTGGCGACACCAACCCCTCGGGCCGCCTGCCGATCACCTTCCCGGCCAGCGCTTCGCAATTGCCGCGTCCGGTGGTCGATGGCTATTGGGATATGGAAACCGACTTCATGGGCAATCCGCCCACGCCCGACACCAAACTGCTGGCCAATTACAATATCGAAGGCTCTGACGTGGGCTATCGCTGGTTCGCGCGCAAGGGCGAAAAACCGCTGTTCCCCTTCGGTTATGGCCTGAGCTACACCAGCTTTGCCGCCGATGGGCTGAGCGTGAAGGGCCTGACCGCCAGCTTTACGGTCAAGAACACCGGTGCGCGCGAAGGCGCCTATGTCGCCCAGCTTTACCTGACGCAGCGCGGCGACGAGGCCAAGCAGCGTCTGGCCGGTTTCGCCCGCGTCGAACTGAAGGCAGGTGAGGCCAAGCCCGTCACGCTGACCATCGACCCGCGCATTCTGGCCGACTGGACGGCCAAGGGTTGGAGCATCAAGGGCGGCCAGTACAGCTTTGCCCTTGGTCAGGACGCCGAGCATCTGGGCACGCCGGTCGCCACCAAAGTTGCCGCCAAGACGTGGAAGGATTGATCCCATGCGCAAATTTGTTTTGCTGGCCGCTGCGCTGATGGCTTCTGCCTCGGCCCATGCCGAAAACGTGACCGTGACAGGCGGCGCGGTGTCGGGCGTGGAGGCGCAGGGCGTCACCGCCTTCAAGGGCATCCCCTATGCCGCCGCGCCCACCGGGGCCAACCGCTGGCGCGCGCCCCAGCCTGTCGTGGCATGGCAGGGCGTGCGCGACGGCAGCGCTTTTGGCCATGACTGCGCCCAGGCGCCGTTCCCGCCCGACGCCGCACCCATCACCACCACGCCCGCCGAGGACTGCCTCTACCTCAACGTGTGGAAACCCGCCTCGGCCAAGGCCGGGGACAAGTTGCCGGTGATGGTGTGGATCCATGGCGGCGGCTTTGTGAATGGCGGTTCGTCGCCGGGCGTCTATTCGGGGCAGAATTTCGCGCGCGATGGCGTGGTTTTCGTCAGCCTCAATTATCGCCTTGGCCGCTTTGGCTTCTTTGCCCATCCGGCTCTGGCCGCCGAGGGGCTGGGGGGCAATTTCGGCTTCCTGGACCAGATCGCGGCTCTGAAATGGGTGCAGGCCAATGTCGCCAAATTCGGCGGAGACGCTTCGCGCGTCACGGTGTTTGGCGAAAGCGCGGGCGGGATGAGCATGCATATGCTGCTCCAATCCCCGCTGGCGCGCGGGCTGTTCAGCCAGATCGTGATCGAGAGCGGGGGCGGGCGCAACGGCACCTTGCCCCAGCCGACGATGGCCAAGGCCGCGCTGGTGGGTTCCGAATTCGCCCCCGGCCTGACCGCCGCGCAATTGCGCGCTCTGCCCGAGGCGCAGGTGACGGGCAATCTGTCGATGTCGAGCATGGGCCAGAAGGGCTATTCCGGCCCGATGGTCGATGGGCGCACAATCCTTGGCGCGCCTGATGATGCGATTGCGGCGGGTCTGACCGCCGATGTGCCGGTGATCGTGGGCGCCAATTCGGCCGATGGCTTTGCCTTTGGCACGGATAAGGACAAGGTCTTTGCCCAGTTCGGGGCGGACGCCGATGCCGCGCGCAAGGTCTATGATCCTGATGGCACCAAGCCTGCGGGCCATATCGCCATGGGCATCAGCGCGGACAAGATGTTCATCGAACCCTCGCGCCATGTTGCCCGGTTGATGGCGGCGCGGGGCCAGAAGGTCTGGCTCTATCGCTTTGGCTATGCCGTGCCCAAAATGGCGCAGGCCATTGGCGGCGCGGCCCATGCCAGCGAGCTGCCCTATGTGTTCGACACAGTCCCCGCGCGCAAGGGCGATGCGCCCTTGGCCGAGGAACAGCCGGTGGCCAGTCTGACGCATCGCTATTGGGTGAATTTCGCCAAGACCGGCAAGCCCGATGCCGCAGGCGTTCCGGCTTGGCCGCAGGCAACCGCCACCACGACCACCGTGCAATGGATCGACGGGAAAGGCGCAAGCCACACCGAAGATCCCTATACCGCGCGGCTGGATTTCACCGCCAGCAAGATCGGCGGGTAAGATCAAGGGGCGCCGGGTCAGACCGGCGCCCCTTTTCACATCAACGGAAACCGTTCTTTTTCAGGAAATCCGCGCTGCCCTTGATGGCAACCATCAGATCGTCGGCGCGGTCCTGTTCGACAAAGAAGTGCTCGACGCCGGTGGCCTCGGCGGTCTTGATGATGCCCTTCATGTCCAGATTGCCATCGCCCAGATAGGTCAGATATTTGAACAATTCGATCCACTGGGTCGAATCGCCGCCGTCATGGTCGAAGCGGTGGATGCCCTTCATGTCCTTCAGATGGACCATCTTGTATCGGCCCTTGTATCGGGTCAGATATTCCTTGGGATCGCCGCCCCCGGCAAAGTTCCAATAGACGTCGAGTTCGAGGAACACCGTCTTGGGATCGGTGGCATCCAGCATGGTGCGCAGCGGGATCTTGCCATCGATCGGCATCAGGCCATAGCCATGGTTGTGATAGCCAAAGCGCACGCCGTGGCGCGCGGCATCGGCGCCGATTTTGTTGAAGACATCGGCGGCGCGTTTGTAATCGTCAAATGTCTTGCGCATGTCGGCGGGCAGCGAAGGCAGCGTCACATAGGTCGAGCCCAGCGCATGGGCCGCTTCGGCCAGTCTGCCCATGCCATCGCGCAGGGTGAAAATATCGGTGTGGAGCGAGGGAACCTTCAGCCCGTGGCGCTGCATGATGGTTTTGACCTGCGCAGCGGTATGGCCAAAGAAACCGCTGCCCGAAAAGCCGAGGCTGGGGGTGACGGCGGCCCAGCTAGCCTTGCCGCGATCGTCGCTGAAATCATAGGGACCGTACATTTCCAGTTCGCGGTAACCAAGCCCGGCCAGCATCGCGATGGTCTTTTCAAAATCCTGCGAGAGCATCTTGGCCACGGTCCAGAGCTGGATGCCGAAGGCGCGGCCCTTGGGCGCGGCCAAGGCGGGCGAAGCGGCGCTGAGCGTAGCCAAAGCGCCCGCACTTGCGAGGAAATTGCGTCTGTCCATGATTTCAGGTCCTCTGCTTGGTATCGTTTTCAAGTTCGCGCAAAGTCTCCCAAGGCCCCCTTTCGGTCAAGGCCGCATTCGTATCTTGAGCGGGATTTTATGCGCCCTCCCGCCCGTCCCCTCGGCCCCGGTGCGCGGCCAGACAGGCCGTGATGCTGGCCACCAGCAGGCCAAAGGTGCCCACTTCAGCCATGGTCGGCCAGCGCGCTTCCCACAGGAAGCCATAGAGCAGCGCAAAGAGCGTTTCGAACAGGATCATCTGGCCGACAAGGGTGAGGGGCAGCAGGCGGCTCATGCGGTTCCACAGCGCATTGCCCGCGATCGAGGCCAGCAGCGCCACCCCGCCCGACACGATCAGGAACCGGGTCCAATCCGCGCCATCGTGATGCGCCACGCCCATCATCAACGCCAGTGGCACAAGGCAAAGCGCCTGCGCCCCCGTCATCACCCCGATCAGCAGGTTCCAGTCCTGCGCGCCGATCGTGTGCAGCCGCACCAGCCAGCGCGCATTGCCCACCGCATAGGCGGTCCATGAAATCAGCGCTCCGGTGGCGCAGGCCATGCCGATCAACTGATTGAACGAATGGCTGGCCATGGCCTGGCCAACCGCCTGCCACCCGATGCACAGACCTCCGCCCGCGCAGAGCAGCAGCGAGGGCATCAGCCGGATCAGCGGCACCGCATCATGATCGCGGCTGCCGATGATCGTCACGGCCACGGGCAGAAAGCCGATGATGAGCGAGGTCATCGCGATCCCGCCCATTTGGACGGCGGCGGACAGCAGGAAATAATAGACTGTATTGCCCGCCAGCGAGAGCCAGACCAGCGCGATCAGCCCCGATCCGCCGATATGATCCACAAGGCGGCGCAGGCGGGGCGCGACCGCAATCAGCGCGATCAGCCCATAGGCGATATAGCGCCCGATGGTGAGCTCAAGCGGGCGAAACATCCCCGCCAGTTCCGGCGCCAGAAACACCAGCCCCCACAGCGCCCCCGCGCCGATGCCGCAGCCGATGCCCAGCAGCGACACGCCGCGGCGCGAGGGAAGGGTGCGGACCATCTGCATAGGACTTGTTCTCGCCAAAAGGGATGGTGCGGGTTATATCATCGCCGCGCCGGTTTGTTGGCGCAAATTTGGGCCATAAAATGCAACAAAAAATCACGCTGAGGCTCGCCGATGGCTAAATCACCCCGTCTGCTCGATGCTTTCGATCTGGCCATCCTGCGCATTGTTCAGCAGGACAGCAAACGCCCCCAGCGCGAGATTGCCGAGGCGGTGAACCTGTCGGCGGCGGCCGTGCAAAGGCGGATTGCCGCGATGGAGGAGGCGGGCGTGATCGCCGCCAATGTGGCGCTGATCGCGCCCGATGCGGTGGCGCTGCCGATTACGGCGATTGTCGAGGTGCAATTGCGCGATGAACGCGCGGCCACGGTGGACGCGGCCAAAGCGTTGTTTTGCGCGGCGCCCGAGGTGCAGCAATGCTACTATGTCACCGGCGGCATCAGCTTTGTGCTGGTCATCATCAGCCCGGATATGCGCGCCTATGACACGCTGACGCGGCGGCTGTTTTCGGAAAGCGACCTGTTTGAAAGGTTTCGCACGCTGGTGGCGCTGGACCGGGTCAAGACCGGGATGAGCCTGCCGATCTGACACCGCACCGGGGTTTGCCCCCGATGCGGCGCCTTGATTACCGCGCGTCCTGAAGGATCAGTTCGGCCGCCCGCGCGGCCACGGCCATGGCCGGACCATTGGTGTTGCCCGAAACCGGCGAGGGCATGATCGAGCAATCGACCACGCGCAGCCCGTCCACCCCATGCACCCGGCAGCGCGCATCGGTGACCGAAGTGGCGCGGTCGGTGCCCATGCCGCAGGTGCCCATGCCATGCAGGCCCGGTTCGGCCATGGCGCGCACGGCGTCGATCAATTCGGCCTCGCTCTGGATATGGCTGCCCGGCACGCGCTCGTCGCCCACATAGGCCGAGAGCGCCTCGGCCCCGGCAAAGCGGCGCAGCAAGTGGAACAGTTCGATGGCCTTTTCCTGATCGAAGGGATCGGACCAGATCGCCGGATCGACCAGCGGTGAAACGCGGAAATCGGGCGAAGTCACCGTGATATGCCCCCGGCTGCGCGGGCGCAGATGATAGGCCGAGAAGGTGATGCCGGGGCGATTGCTGATCGGGCTGCCGGGCTTTTCGGTCATTTCCTGCACCGTACGCATGGCAAAGGCGGCGGCGGCGAGCTGGAAATCGGGCCATTCGGGCGCGGTGCCCTTCGACGGCACCAGCACCGTGATCGGCAGGCCCACGCGCGCCAGCGGGCCGCTGCGCGTCAGGAAATAGCGCAAGGCGTTGGCATAGAGGCGCGGCGCGACATATTCGCGGTTGGTGCCGGGATTGTTGTGCAGGTCATAGGAGATGCCCATCTTCTGATGGTCGAACAGGTTGCGCCCCACCATCGCCAGATCGGCCTGCACCGCAACGCCCAGACGCTGAAGCTCCGCCCCCGGACCCACGCCCGAGAGTTGCAGCATCTGGGGCGAGCCATAGACGCCCGCCGACAGGATCACCTCGCCGCGAGCATGGATGGTGACTTCGGCGCCATCGCGCTCGACAATCACGCCCTTCGCGCGGCCATTTTCGATGGTGATGCGCTTGACCGGATTGTTGGTCAGCACCGTCAGATTGGAACGGCTGCGGATGGGCGCGACGAACGCCTCATAGCTGGAGGCGCGTTGTCCGGTGCGGCTGACGGTATATTGGGTGCGGCCCGCCGCCGGGGCGCCCGGCGCGGTGATGTCATCGCTCCATGGCGCGCCGATCGAGGCGGCGGCCTGGGCGATGGCGTCGAACACGGGCGATTTGTAGGTCGACGGGGTGATCTGCAATTCGCCGTCGCGGCCGCGCCCTGCATGAGCGCCGGGCGCGCGATAGGACTCGATGCTCTTGATGCAGCGCGCCATTTCGTCCCAGCCCCAGCCGGTCAGCCCGCGCGCGGCCCAGTCATTGTAATCCCCCGGCTGACCGGGCAGATACCATGTGCCGTTGATAGCCGAAGAGCCGCCAAGGCCACGGCCATAGGCCTGCATTTCCTTGCGGCGGCCGGGCTGCTGAACCACGGGATAGGAGCGGAAATAATCCGGCTTGCCCATGATTTTGACAAAGCCGCCCGCCATTTTGATGAAGGGATGCTGGTTGTCGCCGCCCTCTTCGATCAGCAGAACCTGATGGCGCGGATCGGCGCTGAGGCGGTTGGCCAGCACGCAGCCTGCCGAGCCTGCGCCCACGATGATATAGTCGAAACTGGCCATTTTTCCCCGCCCGAATCCCACAAATGATAATAGAACCTCTATTCGCTTTCTTTCAGCACGACCCTTGACCCCCTGTCAAGCATCAATTAGAAGTGTAATTCCAATTATTCAAATCCGCCCCTCATCAGGGCCGTTGAAATCCAGCGATAAAGGGAGAGTGCGCTATGCTGCCTGTTGAACGAATCATCGGCGAGGAGGGCCTGTCGGCCACTCCGCGCGGGGCAAGACTGGCGATGCGCCTGCCCTGGTATCGCTCCTTGCCGTTCTCGACGGTCGAAGTGGCAGGCGTGACGCTGGATGGCGCCCCGGTCGATCTGGCCGATGCCGTTGTCGAATTCGACGACATCAGCTTTCCGCTGGCCGAGATGGGCGAGCAGACCAATGCGTTCTGGTTTGTGCGCGACAGCGCGTTTCTGGTCCTGCCGGGTGTCAATCTGGCGGCCGACAGCGAGCATGACGTCTCGCTGCTGCTGCATGTGAACCCGCCCTATATTCCGGGCATGAAGCGCGTGAACCCGCAAACCGCCACGCTGCGCGTCAACTGATCCGACAGGAGTTGCCACAATGACTGCCGCCAATGGCCCGCAGATGGGCGTTACCCTCTATTCCTTCACCAACGAATGGCTGACCCGCCAGTTCGAACTGGACACGCTGCTGCGCGAGGTGGCCAAGCGCGATCTGGGGCCGAACATCGAGATCATCGGTTTTCAGAGCTTCAAGGAATTTCCCGATGTTTCGGACGATTTCGCCGCCTATTTCAAGGATCTGATCGCGGAAACCGGCCTGAACCCGGTGTCCTGCGCGATCAATTCGGACCGCTTCATGAAACCGGGCCAGCAGCCCATCGACGATGCGGATCTGGTCGAATATCACAAGCGCCAATTGCGCAGTGCCAAGAAACTGGGCTTCAAGCTGGCGCGCGGACAATTCGCGCTCCCTGCGCATCTGCTGCCCGAACTGGCGCCTTTCTGCGAGGATATCGACATGCAGATGGGGGTTGAGGTCCATGCCCCGATGTGGGCGCGCCACCCGGCGGTGCTCGAATATCGCGAGATGTATGAAAAGCTCAATTCGCCCGCCTTGGGCTGGATTCCCGATTTCGGCGGCACGGCCCGCGCCATTCCGCCCAGCCTGCTGGACGCCGCGCGCGCCATCGGCACGCCCGAGGCGCTGATCGATATCACCAAGGAAATCTGGGCCGAAGATGGCCCTTCCTATGTGAAGGCGGGCAAGCTGCGCGAGATCGCCGCAGCCAAGGGCTACGAGCAGGCGCATCTTCAGGCCTGCACGCTCTCCTTCTTCATCCTGTCGAACAATGATCCCAAGAGCTGGGCCGAGATGGTGGACCGCACGATCCATATCCACGGCAAGTTTTACGGCGTGAGCGACGAGGGCGTCGAAGAAGCAATTCCCTATGAGGAGATCCTGCCGCTGTTTCGCGATGGCGGTTTCACCGGCACGATCGTTTCGGAATGGGAAGGCCACGCCTATTGCACCACCGATGCCTTTGAGCAGGTGCGCCGCCATCAGGCGATGTGCCGCCGCATTCTGGCCGAGGCGCCGGTTGCGGCCTGAGACCGGGTTCGCCGGACAATCGAAGGGGCGGCGGGGGCATCACCCGCCGCCCTTTTTCGTGTCAGGCCGAACGCAGATAGGCGGTGCACATGCGCGCCAGCTCGCCCTTCAGACTGTCCCAGTCCTGCGTCGGGCTTGATTCACTGGTCGAACCCAGGCTGAGCCGCCGGGCCAGCGTGGCAAAGATGATCTGATAGGCCGAATGGGCGCGCAATTCGGGGTCATCTCCGCCGATTTCCGCGCGATATTCCAGAAAGGCCCGCATCGAGGCGGCCACAGCATCATCGGCGGCCTGTTTGCCAAGGCCGGAAATCTGGACATCCTGCTGCGCGCGCAACATGGCCAGGCGCAGCAGCGGCGCATGAAGACGCAGCACCTCTGCATAATCGGCGATGTAGTTTTCGACAAATTCGCCGATGTTCCGGCAATGGCGCAACAGCCGTTCGAGCATGGCGTCCTCGGCATCGCGCAGGTCCTGCATCGCCTGGACCAGCACCGCGCGCACCAGCGCATCCTTGCCCTCGAAACGCAGATAGATCGAGCCGATGGAAACCTGCCCCCGGCTGCTCACTTCCTGAAGCGTGAAGTCCTCATTGCCGCGCTCCAGCATCAATTCGCGCGCGGTGGCCTGCATCCGCTCCAGCGAGGCCTTGCTGCGGCCCTGCAAAGGCGCGCGGCTGAGGGGCAGGGGAGGGGCGGGGGTTTCTTCGGACATCAAGGGCAACCTGCGTGGGACCGGCGGAAACCATGGCCCATAACCCCAATCGCCCTAGGCGCCAAACGGCTTTTGAAGCGCCGGTTTGCCGATCTGCATCGCCAGCAGGCCGCAGATGACAGCGCCGGCCAAGGCCGCCCCGCCTCCGGCCAGAAAGGCCATCTGCATCGAGCCCAGAGCCTGCGCTGCAAAGCCGACGATGATGGGCGAAATGGCCTGCCCCAGAAAGAAGGCGCTGGTCCAGATGCCCATGCCGCGCCCACGGTGAGCAAACGAGAATTTGGACTGCGCCCATGCGATCAGCGCCGGAACCGCCATCCCCGCGCCCATCTGCTGAACGATCAGCGCGGCCTGCATCGAGAGCACATTGTGCGCCATGCCGATCCCGGCCAGTCCCAGCCCCAGCATCGCCAGAAAGCCGCCAATCTGCACCGCATTGCCATAGCGCGACAGGATGCGGAACAGTACCGATCCGGCCAGAATGAAGAAGCTCGGCACGAAGGTGGCCTTGCTGATCGCCATCGGGTCGCTCAGGCCCACCTCGTGCCAGGCGATGCTGCCATTTACGATGAACACGTAATAGAGCACCGAGGCAAACAGCGTCAGCGCCCCCACGGCCAGCGCCGCGCCCATCGGGAAGGCTTCGGCAGGCTGGCTGGCGACGGGATTTTCCGGCTTGGGCACTTTGGGTTCAAAGAGGAAGAAATACATCGAGACGAAGATGGGAAAGGCGACCAGATAGACGAGGAAGCCCCCGTTCCACCGCACCGCCGCCACGGCTGCCACCAGAATGAACACCAGAGGCTGAAAGAACGGCCCGACCAGACCTTGCAGCATCAGCCAGTTGCGCCGCCCGTCATCATCCCAATAATCGGCGATCAGCGTGTTGACGATGGTCAGGATGCCTGCCTCGCACACGCCTAGCAGGATGCGTGAGGCGATGATGGCGTCCAGATTTTCCATCAGGAAAGGTGCCGCGCCCACCACGCCATAGGCCAGCGTGCAGGCCAGCAGCAGCGGCCGCCGCCCATAGCGATCCGCCAGCGCCCCGGCAAAGGGCGCCAGCAGCGCGATGGCATAGCCCGGCGCCGTCACCATCGCGGGCACCCGGATCGCCGCATCGGGCAGATCCTTGAAATGGGCGATGATGGCCGCCACCACCGGAAACATCGCGATAATGGCAAAGACCGGCAGAAAGCCCGCCACGATCATCGTGAAACCCTGCGGCTTCAGGGTCAGGCCGCGATAGAATTGGCGCAAATAGAGCATCAGGCTTGCCTCATCCGGTCTTTGAAAGAAAAAGGCGGCGGTGATCGCCTCACCGCCGCCCCATGGCTCATGCGGCCATCGCGAGTTGCTTGGTGTCCTTTGTGGTGGGCACAAAGGGCAGATAGGAGACGCGCATCCGCACGGCGAAAGTGATGGCATGGTTGCCCGCAGGCAATCCGCCGTTCAGCGCGATGATCCGCGCCTTTTCGCCGAAATTCCAGCGGTTGTCATAGACCGTTTCCATTTTGTCGAGCGTATAGGTCCGGCCGCGCACGCAGAAACGGATCGCCTCACGCGGGATGGCCTCGCCATCGACCGAGACGATGATGTCCTCGATCATGGAAAGGCCAAGGCCGCGATAATAGGGCAGGCGGCCAAGGAAGGAAAAGCCGCCATCTTCGCGCTGAAGGCTGCCTTCGACGATCATTTTGTTGTCCATCATGGGCTTGGGTTCCTTTCAGGCCGCGACAGTGGTGTTGAGGGAAGGCTCGACGCTCTCGCCCAGCAGGCGGGCCAGCATCACCTGCTGGCGGCGGACCTGTTCGACCGAATCCGGCTCCTGCGCATCCTCGATCCAGCGGTTGCCCTCATATTCAGAGCAGATATAGCCCTGATAATTGCCCTGTTTCAGCACACGCACGATCTCGTCATAGGGGATCGAGGGTTCGACATAATCCTCGTCCATCTGATAGAACTTGCCGTGGATATTGTGGATGCGCGGCATGTAATCGAGCATCCGTTTCGGCTCAAACGCGGCATTGTGGCGCAGCGTTTCGGCCATGGCGATGGCAGGGCCGGTACCGCCCATCTGCGCAACGTTCAGGATCACATATTCGGACAGCACGCGGTCCTCATAGGCTTTCTCGATATAGTCCGCGATCGCCTTGGGCACGCCGATCCGCATGAACTTCTCCTTCCACACGGGCGGAAACTTGAAGAGGAACATGCCCATGTCGGGCAGGAAGCCCAGCGCGTCCGAGCCCGATTTTTCAAAGGCTTCGGCGTGGCGGATGATCCAGGGATGGTCGAAATGCAGCGGTGCATGGACCTCGATCAGGATCTTGATGCCCTTTTCCTGCGCATAATCCGCAGCGGCCACCAGCACCGCCGGATCAATCGACACCAGCGCGCGGATGAATTTCATGCCCAGACGCGCGCCAAAGTCGATGTCGTTCTTCACGCTGGCGACCTGCTCGTCAAAGGGCATTTCGCGGCCCTTGTAACGCTTGTAATCCAGCATGAAATCATGGCTGACCGGGGTGCAGTCATATTTGGCGATCAGCCGGTGCCAATTGTCGACATCCTCCTGCGCCACGCCGCATTCGGGCCAGCCCCAGAAGGTCTGCTCGCCGATGATCTCGATGCCCTTTGCGCCCAGCGCCGCGCTGGTGCGGATACAGTCCTCAAGGCTCATTTTGCCCTGAAAGGTCTCGTTCTGATAGGAATAGAGGCTGACGCCCCTTAGAATTGCGCTGCTCACAGCAACCTCCGTCTGTTCCATCGTTTCGTTGGAGCGGGTAGGCTGAAGCGATGCGATCATGGCCGGCGGGCGGTCATGACGGCATTCTCTCTCCCCTGGGGCTTTTGCGCCCTATTTAGAATCATTATTCCTATATTCGCCGGGGGCCGTCAAGCCCATTATCGATGCGCCCGCCAGCGCCATCCCGAGATGGCGTTTCATGCTTCCTTCTCCCTTGCGCCCATCGGCCAGAACAGCGTGACGATGGTTTGCAGGCCCAGCAGCGCCACCGCTCCGCCGTAATAGGCATAGCGGATCGCAGCCTGCGCCTCGGCGCTGACCGCGCCGGGCTGGTAATGCACATGGCCCAGCAAATAGGCGAAGGCCGCCGTGCCGATCGCCATGCCCACCTTGGTCGACAGGCTGATGCCTGAGGCCAGCAGCCCTTCGCGCCGGACCCCGAAATGCGCCTGATGATAGTCCACCGTTTCGGCAATCATCGTGAAGGCCGCCGTGATCGTGATCGAGGTGGCAAGGCAGGCGAGCATATAGAGCGCCAGAAAAGCCCCCACATGCGCCTCGGCCAGAGGCAGCAGGGCAAACAGCACCATCGCGGCGGCCAATACGGCCGCGCTGCCCGCCCGCAGGCCCGTGCGCGCCAGAATGGGCGGCGCGACAAAGGAGGAAAGCAGCAGCATCCCCGACACGGCGGGCAGCATCACCGAAATCATCCATGGGCGGTGCAGCACATCGATGGCAAAATAGGCCGTGGCCGACATCATCATGCCAAAGCGCACGAAATAGAGCAGGCAAAAGCCGAAACAGACCAGCCACGCCCGGTTGCGCAGCATCTGGCCAATCGCGGGCAGGATGGCGAAGGAGGGGCTGGCGTGATCCTCATGCCGTTCGCGGCAATTGCGGAACAGGGCGATGGTGGCGACAAGCCCGATCCCGGCAAACAGCATCGCCACCGCCTGAAACCCGCGCGCCTCGTCGCCCCCGCCGAAAATCCCGACCAGCGGCATGGTCGCCGCCGTGCCCAGCACCACCGAGATCGAGGTCCCCACCGAACGCATCCCGCTCAGCTTGAGCCTTTGGGCGGTGTCGCGCGTCATCATCGGCATCAGCGCGGTATAGGGGATCGCCTGTAGCGACATCAGGATGCCCAGCGCCTTGAAGGTGACGAAGGCATAGATGACCTGCGCGTTTTGCGAGCCGGAGGGCACATGAAACAGCAGCACCGCGACAATCGCATAGGGCAGGGCGGCAAACAGGAACCAGGGCCGCGTGCGCCCCCACCGGCTGCGCGTCCTGTCCACGCCCAGCCCGACGGCCATGTCGATCACCGCATCCAGCATCCGCGCGATCAGAAACACCGTGCCCACCGATGTGGCGGGCAGGTGGACGACATTGGTGTAATAATAGAGCAGAAACCCGCTCGCCATATTATAGACGAGGCTGGTTCCCATATCGCCCATGCCGTAGCTGATCCGCTCGGTCATGGTTGGTTGGTCTGTGATATTGGCCACCGGCACCTCTCCCCTGGTTTCGGTGATGGGGGATCAGACCCCCAGAGCTTCCCGGCTTTTTGCCAGTGAAGCCTCGATGGGCATTGTCGGCCGGTATTCCAGCCCGATATCGCCCTGATAGCCCAGCCGTTTGAGCGTCGCGATCACTTCGGTCCAGTCGATCGTGCCGGTGCCCGGCTCGTTGCGGCCCGGATAATCGGCCACCTGCACATGATGGACCAGATGCATCCGCCCCTTCAGCACTTCTGCCATATCCTCGCCCATCACGCGCGAATGATAGACGTCATAGAGCAGGCGCAGGTTGGGGCTGCCGACCGCCTCGATCAGATCAAGGCCGAGCGTGGTGCTGACCAGATACATGCCGGGGTGGTCGATCCGGTCATTGAGCGGTTCGAGCAGCAGGATGACGCCCGCATCTTGCGCCATGGCGGCGATGGTTTTGAGCGCCGTGACGGCCTGTTCGAAATGCTCCTGCGCGCTGACGCCTTCGCGGATGAAGCCCGAGGCGACAATCATCGGGGGCGAGCCGATGACTTTGCAGCCCTCGATGCTTTCGCGCACGGCGGCGAAGAGTTCCTCATGCTGGGCCGGATCGACGATACTGCGGCGCGGATCGACGCAGATGCCGGTCAGGCTCACGCCGGTTTCGGCCAGTGCCGCGCCGATCTCGGCCATCGGCTTGTCGCGCCAGAGATGGAATTCGGCTCTGGCGAATCCGGCCTTGGCGGCGGCGCGAAGGCGGTCGGCCAGATCCCCGGAATCGGAAAAATGCCATTCGATACATGGGGATAGGTTCATGGTTCTCTCCACTGTACGGGGCCGCTTGAATGCGGTTTATAATTAGAATGATGATTATTGTTATAGAGGTTGCGCTACCATTGCAACCGGCTTTGACGTCCGGCCCTGGCCATTCACGGCATTTATGAAAATGCATCCAGAGAAATTAGAATTATTATTCTTGACAGCCCGTCGGGATGGATCATAACCATAATTCTAATTTAGTGATTCATCGGACAGGCCGCCCATCCGGCCTCCGGCATCAAGAAATCACAGATTACAAAAGAGGGAGGATTACCAATGACCTACAGGAAGATTGTGCCCATTCTGCTGGCGGGCGGGGCTTTGATGAGCGTGACCCCGGCCCTTGCACAAAACCAAAACGCCCAGGCCCGGAAATCCGCCGAACCCGACGCGCGCGAAATCATCGTCACCGCGCAAAACCGCAAGGAAAACGTCCAGAACGTTCCCATCGCCATCTCGGTCGTCACCGGCGCCGCGCTGGCCGCGCAGGGCGTGACCGATTTCACCTCGGTCCAGAAGGTTTCGCCCGCGCTCAACATCACCAGCGACACCAACAACACCCGCGTCACCGTGCGCGGCGTCGGCTCGCTGACCAACAATGAGGCGCAGGATCAGTCGATTGCCGTCAATATCGACGGCGAATATCTGAACCGCCCGACCATCCTGAACGCTGCCATTTTCGACATTGACCGTGTCGAAGTGCTGCGCGGCCCGCAGGGGACGCTCTATGGCCGCAACTCCACCGGCGGCGCGGTCAATTTCATCACCCGCAAGCCGGGCGACCACACCGGTTTCAACGGCTCGGTCTCCTATGGCAATTTCAATTCGGTGCTGGTCGACGGCGGCGCGGATCTCGTGCTGGGCGAAGGCGCGGCGGTGCGCGTGGCGGGCTTTTATCGCAGCCATGACGGGTATAATTATCACCCAAACACGCCCTTCAGCCCGACCTCGGCCTTCACCCCTTCAACCGCCAATCGGTCGGACACCGACAACACCGGCGGAGGCCGCATCAGCCTGCGTCTGAAGCCGGTCAACGGCCTGACGATGGACGGTGCGGTCGAGCATGTCGAACAGAACATCATCCCGGCCGCCCAGATGTGGACCGACATGACCGCGGCGGGCAACAATCCGGGCACCAGCACCACTTCCTGCGGCAATGGCTGGACCGTGGCGGCGACGCGTACGGGCGGGGTCTCGTGCGTTCCGGCCAATATCAACGTTCTGGCCGGCAAGGACCGCTCGACCTACAATTCGCCGCTGATCGGCGTGGGCAGCCTGCACCAGATTTCGACCGCCGTGCGCGGGCGGCTGGCCTATGACATGGGCTTTGCCACGCTGACCTATACGGGCGGCTATCGCACCACCAAGAACACCGGGGGCAATTCGCTATCGCCCGCTTTCTATTTCACCAATTTCGGCGGGACGGTGAAAACGAACAGCCACGAACTGCGCCTCAACGGCCTGACGCATGGCGTGCAATGGCAGGGCGGCGTGTTCTATTTCTATGAACAGTTGGGCACCAATGGCGGGCTCTATTCCCCCTTCATCGGCGCCACCGGTTCCTATGTGAACTATTTCCGCCACCCCACCAACACCAAGAGCGTTTCGGCCTTTGGCCAGGCCGAAGTGCCCTTGACCGATACGCTGACCGCCGTGGTGGGCGGGCGCTATACGCAGGATGACCGCGACGCGGCCTTCACCAATTACGCCTTCGCCTTTGGCAGCGGCCCCATCGAGCTGACCAACCAGCCCTCGAGCACCACGCCGCTCAAATATTCGGGCAGCAAGTTCACCTGGCTGGCGGGGCTGAATTACAAGCCCAATGCCGCCACGCTGATCTATGGCAAGGTTTCGACCGGCTATAAGGCGGGCGGTTTTGACGGCGCGGGCACGGCGTTCCGCCCGGAAACCAACACGGCCTATGAAGGCGGTGCCAAGCTGAGGCTGGGCCGCCATATCCTGAATTTTGCCGGTTTCTATTATGATTACAAGGATCTGCAAAATGACGTGCTGATCAATCCGGCCATCGGCGCCCAGACGTTCAACGCGGGCAAGGCGCAGATCTATGGGTTGGAAGTGGAAACCACGCTGCGCCTGAGCGATGATGACACGATCACCGGCTCGGCCAATCTGATGCATGCCAAATACACCGATTTCACCGCCAGCGTGGCCTCCTATGATATTGGTGCAAGTTCGGCCACGCCGCTGACCACCAATCTCAAGGGCAATCGCCTGCCGCAATCGCCCAATGTGGTGATTACGCTGGGCTATGATCACATCTTCCGTCTGGGGGCGGCGGGGACGCTGACCTTCTCGGCCTTCAGCCGGTACAAGGGCGACTATTACCTCGATTTCTACAACTATGCCTCCTCGCGTCAGGATGCGCGCACCCAGACCGACCTGAGCCTGGAATATAAGCCGCAAAGCAAGCGGTTCAGCGTTCAGGCCTTTGTCCGCAATCTCGAGGATTACCGCTCGCTGGCCTATGCCGGCAACACGGTGGTGCCGGGCGTGGCCAATATCTACAATTTCCAATTCACCCCGCCGCGCACCTATGGCGTCCGGCTGGGCGTGGATTTCTGATCTGAAACATAGGCTTATGGCCTGAATTCTTGGGGTGGCTCCATCGCATGGGGCCACCTCTATTGTTCTAATCCGGAGCATCCCCCTTATGCCCAAGATCGAAAGCCCGATGGCGCGCCGGGAATTCATGGCCGGAATGGCGCTGCTGATGGCGGTGGCGCCGGTGGCCGCCGCCGGCGCGAAACTGGCGCCCAGTCCCTATCAGCCTTTGCTGCGCGAAGTGGCGCAACTGGTGATCCCGCGCAGCACGACGCCGGGCGCAGGCGAGGTGGGCGTGGGGGTCTTCGTCCTGCTGGCGCTGGACCATGGGCTGGAGGGGACCAAGGGGTTTGACCATGCGGCATGGCTGAAAACGGCGCTGGGCGCGGGTTTTCTGGCTCAGCCCTTGCCCAAACGCCGCGCCGCGCTGGCCGCGCTCGATGCACGCGCCTTTGCCGGAGACGCGGCGGCCAAGCCGTGGCTTGCGATCAAGCGCCTCATTCTGCTGGGCTATTACACGTCCGAAACCGGCGGCTCGAAAGAGCTGCAATATGTTCATGTGCCGGGCCGATGGGACCCGGACCTGCCGCTCAAACCCGGTGACCGCGCCTTTTCCAGCGACTGGTCGGCGGTGGATTTCGGTTAAGGAGGGCGAGGCGATGGATTTCGATGCAATCGTGGTGGGCTCGGGCATCACCGGGGGCTGGGCGGCCAAGGAACTGACCGAGGCGGGCCTTAAAGTGCTGATGATCGAGCGCGGGCGCGAGATCCGGCATCAGCAGGATTACACCACCGAAATGAAGATGCCATGGGACATGCCCTTTCGCGGTCATGGCGACAGCGACCTGTATGACCGCGACTATGCGGTCCAGCGTCTGAACCGCCATTTCACCGAATTTACCCAACCCAATTTCGTCAATGACGCGCAAAACCCCTATCAGACCGGCGAAGACACGCGCTTCACATGGTTCCGCTCCTATCAACTGGGCGGGCGGTCGCTGACCTGGGGGCGGCAATGCTATCGCTGGTCGGACTATGACTTTGGCGCCAATGCGCGCGATGGCCATGGCACCGACTGGCCGATCCGCTATGCCGACATCGCGCCGTGGTATGACAAGGTGGAGAGCTTCATCGGCGTGTCGGGCGCCAAAGAAGGCCTGAAGCAATTGCCCGATGGCCAGTTTCAGCCGCCGATGGGATTGAACGCGGTCGAAACCCATGTCCGCGCGGAAATTGCCAAGCGCTGGCCCGAACGCTGCCTGACCGTGGGGCGCACCGCGAATATGACCGAGGGCAAGCCGGAAGAAGGGCGCGCGCCCTGCCAATATCGCTCGCTCTGCGCGCGGGGTTGTTCCTATGGCGCCTATTTCTCGACGCAATCCTCCACCCTGCCCGCAGCGATGAAGACCGGCAATCTGACCGTCATCACCGATGCCGTGGTCGAGGCGCTGGATTATGATCCGGCGACCAAGCGCGTGACCGGCGTGCGATACATCGACGCAAAGAAACAGCGCCAGACCGCCAGCGCGCGGATTGTGTTCCTCAATGCGGGCGCGTTCAACTCGGTCCACATCTTGCTTAATTCCGCGCCCGGCGGTCTGGCCAACAGCAGCGGCACCTTGGGCACCCATATCATGGACCATGCCAACACGCTCTCGGCCGCCGCACTGATGCCCGGCTTTGAAACCCACACCAGTTTCGGCAACCGGCCCACCGGGGTCGTCATCCCGCGCTATCGCAACATGGACCAGATGGACGGCATCGGCCACACGCGCGGCTTTTCCTTTCAGGGGGGCGCGCTGCAAAGCACATGGACCCAGGGCAACCGCATGGCGGGCATCGGCGCGGACTATAAGGAAAAGCTGCGCCACCCCGGCCCGTGGCGGATGGTGCTGGTGGGCTTTGCCGATTGCGTGCCGCGCGCGACCAATCGCCTGACGCTGGATCGGAACAAAACCGACGCCAACGGCCTGCCGCAACTCAAGGTCGATTTCGCCTTTGGCAAAGAGGAACATGCAGCCCTGGCGCAGGCCAAGGCCGAGGCGGCCGAAATGCTGACGGCGGCGGGCGGCAAGGTCATCATGGGCTTTGACCATCCGGGGCCGGGCGGCACCGCGATCCACGAAATGGGCGGCGCGCGGATGGGCCATGATCCCAAGACCAGCGTGCTGAACCAATGGAGCCAGTCGCATGACATCGCCAATCTCTTCGTCACCGATGGCGCGCAGATGGCGTCGAGCGCGTGTCAAAATCCTTCGCTTACCTATATGGCGCTGACCGCGCGGGCGGCCCATGCGGCGGTGGGCATGCTGCGCGAGGGGCGGATTTAAGATGCGCAATCCGGCCGACCTTTCGCCCCGGCAAAAAACGCTGGCGCTGATTACGCTGGTTATCGCGCTGGTGCTGGAGATCGTCGATATGACGATCGTCAACACCGCGCTGCCCTCGATCAAGGCCAGCCTTGGCGCCGATGCGCGGGCCTCGCAATGGATCGTGGCGGGCTATTCGCTGGCCTTTGCGCTCCTGCTGATGGCGGGGGGGCGGTTGGGCGATTCCTATGGCTATCGGCGGATGTTCGTGGTGGGAGTGATCGGCTTCACGCTTTCCTCGGCGGCCTGCGGCATGGCGACGACCGGCACGGGTCTTGTCGCCGCGCGGCTGATGCAGGGGGCGACCGGCGCGATCATGGCGCCGCAATCCATGGCGATGGTGCAGGTGCTGTTCAGCCCGCTCGAACGCGTGTCGCGCATGGCGATGTTTGGCATCATCGGCGGGCTAGCCGCGATTGCAGGGCCGATTTTGGGCGGGATGCTGATCGAGGCCAATCTGTTTGACCTTGGCTGGCGGGCGGTGTTTCTCATCAATCTGCCGGTGGGGATCGGGGCGGTCATCGCCGGGCTGATGCTGTTGCCGGAAGCGCGTTCGGGGCGGCCTGCGGGTTATGATTTTGTCGGCATGGGCCTGTTCGCTCTGGCGATGGCGGCTTTGTTCTGGCCGCTGATCGGGGCGGGCGAGGCGGGGCGCGGGGCGCTCCATTTCCTGACCCTGCTGGCGGCTGCTCCGCTGGGCTGGGCGGCGTGGCGCCATGTCGCGCGGCGCGTCCGGGCGGGGGATTCGGCCCTGTTCGACCCGGCGCTTTTCACCATTCCGACCTTTCGCAAAGGGCTGGCGCTGTCGGTGGTTTTTGCCGCGGCGGGGGCCGGTTTCCTGCTGGTTTTCGCCTTCGCGCTTCAGGCCGAGCGGGGGCAGAGCCCGCTCTTCACCGGGCTTTTGCATATGCCCTATGGCTTTGGCGCGATGTTCGGCATCGGGGTGATGAGCCGCAATTTCCTGCCCCGGCTTGGCCGCTGGGTGCTGGTGATCGGGGCGGGGCTGATGCTGCCGGCCTGCACGGCGGTGCTTTATGGCGCGACCTTGGCGCAATGGCCGTGGGCGGTGATCGGCGCGCTGCTGGTGCTGTCGGGCGCGGGCATGGGCATGACCAGCGGCTGCATCGGCCCCATTGTCGTCTCGCGGGTTGAGCGCGACCATGCGGGGGCGGCCAGCGCCTTGCTGAAAACCAGCCAGCAATTGGGCAGCGCGTTGGGTGTGGCGCTGGTGGGCAGCCTTTATTTCGCATGGGGTCATGCGTTTCCCGCGCTGGCGGCGGCGGGGGCGATTGATGCGATGCTGGCGATCTGTGTGGTTCTGGCGCTGCGGCTTCCTGCGCGCCTGTTCTGATATTGGAAAGGTTTTTCTATGGCTTACGAAATCTCCGTCAATCTTGAATATATGTTCCACGAAGCGGGCGAGCGGCTGGAGGATCGCATTGCCGCCGCCTCCGCCGCCGGTTTTGCCAAGGCCGAGATGTTCACCACCGCCGGGCGCGATCTGGCCTCGCTGGGGCGGGCGCTGGGCGATCATGGGGTGGCGCTGATCTCGGTGCTGGCCGACCCGCGCACACGGTTGATCGAGCGCGATACCCATGCCGCTTTCCGCGACCTGTTTCGCCGCGCCGCAGAAGATGCGCTGGCGCTGGGCTGCAACCGCGTGGTGGTGGGTTCCGGGCCGGGCGTGCCCTATATGAAGCGGGCGATGCAATTGGACATCGTTGCCGAGGGGGTCGCGGGCATCGTGCCCATCGCGCAGGAACTGGGCGTGGTGGCCATGCTGGAGCCGGTCAACACCCGCGTCGATCATCCCGGTGTGCTGTTCAGCCAGACGATTGACGCGGTGAACGTCATCAAGGCGGTCAATTCGCCCCATGTGCGTCTGCTCTATGATCTCTATCACTCGGTGGTCGAGGGGGAGAATCCCGCCGAGCAAGTGGCGCAGCATATCGGCCTGATTGAACACGCCCAGATTGCCGACGCGCCGGGCCGGGGCGAGCCGGGGTCGGGCGCGATTGACTGGGCCGCGATGCTGGGCCTGCTGCGCGCGGCCGGTTATGCGGGCGCGATCGGGGTGGAATGCAACCCCACCGTGCCTTCCACAGCGGCCGCGCTGGAATATATCCGGGAACTAGCGGCCGCGATCTGATTTGTAGATCAAGGACGGGGAGAGGCGCTCATCGGGCGGGCATTCGTCCGCGATGGGCGCCTCTTTTCATGTCCGGGCGGTTTGCAGCGATATACGTAAAATACGCTTTGTCTTTTTCATGTATACGCTTTGGCAAATTGCGATACATTGCGCACACCCAATGCGACTCTTGCCAAAGGTCCGTCCATGACAGTCCCTATCTCGTCTGCCCATGATCGCGCCCGCCCCGCGAAAGACCTGCTCGAAACGCTGTTTCGCCGCCTGCGCAAACTGGCGCGGACCACGGGGCAACCCTCGGCCGCGCCATCCGATCCCGACGCGCTGATCGCCCAATGTCAGGCGCTGCTTGACGAGCGGAGCCAATCCTCGGGCGTCCATCTGGCGGGCGAGATCCTCGCCGCCTATGCCGCGCTGGAGGAGGCGGACAAGCACCGTTTCCTGAACGCTATGGCGCAGGGTTTCGCGCCCGATGCCGATGCCATTCGGGGCGCGATGGCCGCCTATGACGCGGACCCTTCGCCGCTGCATATGGCGGCCATCTCCCGCGCGGCCGAGGCCCCGCGTCAGGAAGTGCTGCGCCGCCTCAATCAGGCGCCGATGGCCACGGGCGCGCTGGTCAACATGCGCGCCGATCTGTTGCGCTTTCTGAAGACTGATCCCGCCTTGCGCGTGCTGGATCAGGATCTGGCCCATCTGCTGCGCTCATGGTTCAACCGGGGCTTTCTGGTGATGCGGCGGATCGACTGGTCGAGTCCCGCCGATCTGCTCGAACGGATCATCCGCTATGAGGCGGTGCATTCCATCGCCACATGGGACGAATTGCGCGCGCGGCTGCTGCCTTCGGACCGGCGCTGTTATGGCTTTTTCCATCCGGCGTTGGGCGATGAACCGCTGATATTTGTCGAAGTGGCGCTGTGTGAGGAAGTGCCGTCCTCGATCCAGTCGCTGCTGGCGCAGGGGCGCGACGAGCTTGACCCGGTGCGGGCCAAGGTGGCGGTCTTCTATTCGATCTCCAATTGTCAGGCGGGCCTTGCGGGCATTTCCTTCGGCCAGTTCCTGATCAAGCAGGTGGTCGAGGATCTGGGCGCGGAATATCCGGGGCTGGAAACCTATGTCACGCTCTCGCCCATTCCCGGCTTTGCCCGCTGGCTGAAAAAGGCGGCCGAGCAGGGCGACGAGGCCGCACAGGCGGCGCTGGAGGTTGCGCCGATGCGCGAATGGCATGTGCATGATACGCGCCGCGCGGATCTGATGCGGCTGGGCGCGCGCTATCTGGTGGGCGAACGCGATGGGGAAGGGCGCCTGCTCGACCCGGTGGCGCGGTTCCATGTCGGCAATGGCGCGCGGGTGGAACGCCTGTGTTGGATGGCAGACACCAGCGCGCGCGGCATGGCGCAATCGCACGCGCTGATGGTCAATTATCTGTATGATCTCAAAACGGTGGAGAGCAACCACAACGCCTATGCCCGCCATCGCGTGGTCAATGCGGGCGCGGCGATCAACGGGCTGTTGGCCCCGCCGCGCAAATTATGGCGCGCGGCCGGGCCCAAGGTCATGGCCGGATAAGGCCTACTTGGCGAACAGGTCGGCGTAGGTTTCGCGCAGGGCCTTCTTCTGGATCTTGCCCATCGTGTTGCGCGGCAGTTCGGGCAGGAAGATCACCCGGCGCGGTTGCTTGAACCGCGCCAGATCGCCCGCGATGGCACCCAGCACGGCGGCCTCGTCCAGCGCGCCGTCGCGCGCCTGCACCACGGCCACCACGCCTTCGCCCATATCCTTGTGCGGGATGCCGATGACGGCGCTTTCGGCGATGCCGGGGATCGCGTCTATCAGCGCTTCGACCTCGGCCGGATAGACGTTGAAACCGCCGCAGATGATGAGATCCTTGGCCCGGCCCACGATCGAGACATAGCCGCGATCATCAATCACGCCCAGATCGCCGGTGATGAAAAAGCCGTTTTCGCGCAGTTCCTCGGCGGTCTTTTCCGGCAATTGCCAATAGCCCTTGAACACGTTGGGCCCGCGCACCTCGATCACGCCCACTTCGCCCTGGGGCAGGCTCTCGCCGGTTTCGGGATCGGCGATGCGCAGTTCGACGCCCGGCAGGGGGAAGCCCACGCTGCCCGGCACCCGGTCGCCCTCATAGGGGTTCGAGGTGTTCATATTGGTCTCGGTCATGCCATAGCGTTCGAGGATGGCATGGCCGGTGCGGGCGGAAAATTCCTTGTGCGTTTCGGCCGAAAGCGGGGCCGAACCCGACACGAACAGGCGCATATGGGCCACCAGTTCGCGGGTAAAATCCGCCTCGTTCAGCAAGCGCGAATAGAAGGTGGGCACGCCCATCAGCACGGTGGCCTGCGGCATCAGGCGGATCAGTTCGCGCACATCGAATTTGGGGCAAAGGATGATCGCGCTGCCCGCCGTGATGGTGATATTGGTGGCGACAAACAGGCCATGCGTGTGGAAAATCGGCAAGGCGTGAAGCAGGACATCGCTTTCGGTAAAGCGCCAGTAATCCTTGAGCGTGGCCGAATTGGAGGCCAGATTGCCCTGTGTCAGCATCGCGCCCTTGGATCGGCCCGTGGTGCCGGATGTGTAAAGGATCGCGGCCAGGTCATCCATCGCCACCGGGTGGATCTCGGCCTGCGCGCTCTGCGCATCGGCGCCGGCGGGCAGGCTGCCTTCGCCCGATTGGCCCAGCGTGAGGCGCGCGCCAATGCCAAGGTCGGCGCAGAGCGCGGCCATCGCAGCCTCATCCTCGGGGCGATGGATGAACAGGGCGGGCGTGGCGTCCGAGAGGAAGAAGCGGACCTCGGCAGCGGTATACGCCGTGTTGAGCGGCAGATAGACTGCCCCGATCCGCAAGGATGCCAGATAGGTCAGCAGCGCATCGGCGCTTTTTTCCACCTGAACCGCGATACGGTCGCCCGGTTTGACGCCGGAGGCGCGGAACAGGTTGGCCATCTGGCCGCTGCGCGCAACGGCTTGGGCATAGGAGATCGTGCCGCCATCGGGCAGGATCAGAAAGGGCGCATCGGGCGCGGCGATGCTGCGGTTGAGGAAGATCGAGAAGAGGTCTTGCGCCATGATGTGTCCCTTGAACCGATTTTGGGAATCCGTGAACGCACGCCCATACAACATGGTTGATTGCGGTTCTAGTGTATGCAAGAAGCGGATATGAGAAAAATATCGCATACACGCGACGCGAGTGGGATTGGGATGGATCATGTCTGAGGAAACGCCCAATCTGCTGCTTTCCGAACGCATCCGCATCGCGCTGGCCGATGAGATCACCACCGGGCAACTGGCGCCGGGCAGCGCGCTGGACGAACAGCAGATCGGGGACCGCTTCGGCGCCTCGCGCACGCCGGTGCGTGAGGCCATCCGGCAATTGTCCGCCGTGGGCCTGGTCGAAATGCGGCCCCGGCGCGGCGCGGTCGTCTCGGGCGTCAGCACCCAGCGCATCATCGACATGTTCGAAATGAGCGCCGAGATCGAGGCCATGTGCGTGCGTCTGGCCACCTATCGCATGAACCCGGTGGAGCGCAGCCATCTGGCCCAGCTCCACGAGGATTCCGAGGCGATGGTCGCGGCGGGCGATATTGACGCCTATGACCGGATGAACTGGGATTTCCACCAGACGATCTATGAAGGCACCCATAATGCCTTCATCGCCGAACAGGCGCTGGGCCTGCGCGATCGTATGGCGGCCTTTCGGCGCACGCAATTGCGCGGGGGCGGCCGCCCGGCCAAATCGCGGACCGAACATGGCGAATTGCTGGCCGCGATCATGCGCGGCGATGGCGAGGAGGCGGCGCGCTGCATGCGCTCGCATATGTTCAACGCCTCGCTGGCGCTGGAACGATTTACCGCCGGACGTTGAAAACAGCCGGGGAGAGGGACGCAAATGGCAATCTATGGAACTGCGCTGCTCGCGCTCTGCACGCTGATCGGCGTGGCGCTGGGCGAGGCTTTGGGCATGGCGCTGCATGTAAAGGCCAATGTCGGCGGGGTGGGCATTGCGATGATGCTGCTGATCGCCGCGCGGCTTTGGCTGGCGCGGACGGGGCGGCTGACGCCGGGGCTGAAGCTGGGGGTCGAGTTCTGGGCGCTGATGTATATTCCCATCGTTGTCGCCATGGCCGCGCAGCAAAATGTGCTGGCCGCGCTGGAGGGCGGACCGATGGCGGTGCTGACCGGGATTGTCGTGGTGGCGATCTGCTTTGGTCTTGTGGCCGTCCTTAGCCGCGCCACCGGAGCCCATCATGATTGAGATCGCCCACAAGGTCATTGCCGATCAGTCGCTGGTGCTCGCCTTTGCGGCGGTGGGCGCGCTGATGTGGATCAGCGCGATGCTCTCGCGCCTGCTGTTTGCCGGGCGTATCCATGCCAGCGCGATTGCCATCATGGCGGCGCTGGCGTTGGCCTGGTATGGCGGGATCATCACCGGGGGCAAGAAGGGGCTGGCCGATGTGCCCGCCTTTGCCGGATTGCTGCTGATGGGCGGGGCGATGCTGCGCGACTTTGCCATTGTCGCCACCGCCTTTGAGGTCGACCCTATCGAGGCGCGTAAGGCGGGCCTGCTGGGGGCCTTTGCGCTGCTGCTCGGCACGGTGGTGCCCTTTGCCGTGGGGGCAGGCATCGCGTGGAGCTTTGGCTATCGCGACGCCGTTTCGCTGGCCACGCTGGGGGCGGGGGCCGTCACCTATATCGTCGGCCCGGTGACGGGGGCGGCACTGGGCGCGTCCTCGCCGGTGATGGCGCTCTCCATCGCCACGGGTGTTCTCAAGGCCGTGCTGGTGATGGCCACCACGCCGATGGCTGCGCGCTTCATGGGCCTGAACAATCCGCGCAGCGCAATGATCTTCGGCGGCCTTGCCGGAACGGTCAGCGGCGTGGCGGGCGGGCTTGCCGCCACCGACGAGAAGCTGGTGCCCTATGGCGCGCTGACGGCCACATTCCATACCGGGCTGGGCTGTCTGCTTGCGCCCTCGGTGCTGTTCCTGATCCTTAAAGCGCTGGTTTAGGCCGCAGCATTAAAAGCGCCACCATCCCCAGCGCCAACCCCGCACCGATCGCCGCGCCGCCAAAGGGCGCGGCATAGGTCGCGTGCTGGGCCAATGCGCCCGCCAGCGGCCCGGTCAGGCACAGCGCCACGTCGATGAACAGCGCGAAGGTGCTAAGCGCCGTGCCCCGGCTCTGTTCGGGCACGCGCTCGATCACCGGCACGCCCAGCGCCGGAAACACCATCGCAAAGCCAAAGCCCGTCACCGCCGCCCCGGCAATCGCCAGATGCGCGCTGGGCGCGGAGGCCATGATCGCAAGGCCTGCGAGTTCGATCGCAATGAACACCGCCGAGACCGACAGGCCCCCATGGCGCGCCACGCTGCGCACGAACAGCAGGCGCGAGGCGATGAAGGCGCAGCCAAAAGCGGTCAGCGCCATCCACGCATCACCCCAGCCAAAGGCGTTGAAATAGAGCGTGACGAAAGAGGTGATCACCCCAAAGCCCACCGTCGCCATGGCCAGCGCCGCGCCAAAGGGCAAAACCGCGCCAAACACCGTGCGCATCGGCCAGCGCTGGGCCGCAGGCACGCGCGCGGCCGGTTGCGGCCAGACGAAAGCGAGTCCCCCCGCGCCCAGCAGCAACAGCGCCAAGCCCAGTGCGGTCACTCCGCCCAGCTCGAAAATCCACACGCCCGCCGGGGCGCCGCCCGCAATCGCGGCATAGGTGGCGATCCCGTTCCACGAGATCATCCGCGCCGATTGATGAGCGCCCAGCCGCATGATGCCCCACGCCATCGCGCTGGTGCTGACCAGACTTTCGCTGAAACCCAGCAGGATGCGCGAGGCCATCATCACCGCCATCGCCGCCATGGGCGCGGTGATCCACAGCGCGGCAATCGTCGTCGCGCCCGCGCCAAGGCAGCAGACAAAGCCCAGCACGATGGCCCTGCGCGGCCCCGAACGGTCGATCATCGGCCCCACCACGATGCGGCTGAGCACCGTGGCGACATATTGTGCGGAAATCAGAAATCCGGCCATCACCGGACCAAAGCCCAGCTTCAGCGCCCATCCCGGCAGCACCGCCAGCGGCAGGCCGACCGCAAAATAGGCAAGCGCGGTGCATCCCGCGCAGAGGAAGATACTGCGCGCTGGGGAATCTTGGGTCATCATCTCCGTTCCGGTCGGGCCTCTCCAATTTAACCGGACGGTACACGAAACCGGACGATAATCATCGCCCAAATGACACCGCTAGCCATAGGCGCGCAGGAAAGCATCCACCGCGTCCGCCACCATGGTCTTGGTGTCCAGTTCGGGCTCTACGCCAAACAGCATCGGCACAAGGATGCCGCCCTCCAGCAAGCCCTTGAGATGCATGGCAACCTTATGGGGGTCACCTTTGGACAGGTTGCCCCGCTCCATGGCGGCGGCGATATAGTTGGCAATATCGCACCAGCCCTGTTTGGGACCGAGGCGGTAAAGCGTGGCTCCCAATTTGCTGCCATTGGCGCTTTCGGCGATGGCTGTACGCACGATGGACATCGCCTGATTGCTGGTGATCAGGCGCACATAGGCCTCACCAAAGCGCATGAGGACCTTGCGGACATCGGTTTCCTCCGGGTCCAACCGATCGATCATGGCGTTGCCCTGCTCCTGCATGGCGTCGATCATCGCCGAGGCAAACAGTTCCTCCTTTGATGAGAAGTAACTGTAAAGAGTAGCTTTTGAACCGCCAACACGCGCGGAGATCTGTGCCATGCTGGCCCGACCGAAACCGACTTCGCGAAACAGGCTTTTGGCCGCTTCCAGAATGCATTGGCGGCGAGAATCAGTCTTCTGCCGCATGTGTCCCTCTCTTTTCTAGACTGACCTGTACAGTTTTCTCTTGACGAAGCAAGCAAAATCGATAACTAAACCGTTCAGTATGGTTTTAAAGGTGAGCAAATGAGTCGCTTCCTCC
Organism: Novosphingobium sp. 63-713; assembly: GCF_001898925.1. Classification (NCBI taxonomy): domain Bacteria; kingdom Pseudomonadati; phylum Pseudomonadota; class Alphaproteobacteria; order Sphingomonadales; family Sphingomonadaceae; genus Novosphingobium; species Novosphingobium sp. 63-713. The sequence continues at coordinate 651,689 of NZ_MKVS01000005.1, read as the reverse complement.
CCCCGGCGTGGCACCCCACAGCAGCCCTGACCCTTTTGGCGGGCAGCCTGCTGGCCACGCCCGCCTTGGGCGCCACCCCCCTCCCATCCCCGGCGCCCAAGGCACCCACAATGCTCGCCTCCAGCCAGAGCCTGTCCGATACCCAGGGACAATGGCCCGTCGATGGCTGGTGGCGAGCCTATGGGGACGAGCAGCTCTCGACGCTGATTGCCGAGGGATTGCAGGGCGCGACAGATCTGCGCGTGGCGCAGGCGCGCTATGCCGCCGCGGCCGCCACGGTGGGCGATGCGCGCGGCGCGCTGTTGCCGCGCCTGTCAGGCAATGCCGATGGCGGCTTGGCCAAGCAGAGCTACAATTACCTCTTCCCCGCCGCCTTTGCCCCCAAGGGCTGGCGCGAGACGGGTCAGGCTTCGCTCAACCTCAATTGGGAAATCGACTTCTGGGGCAAGAACCGCGCCGCGCTGCGCGCCGCCAAGGCGGATCGTTCGGCGGCGGAGGCCGAGGCGGCGGCCTCACGTCTGGCGGTTTCGACCGGGATTGCCACGGCCTATGCCGATCTGGCCGCGTCCTATGCCGAACAGGATGCGGCGCAGGAGGCTGCCAAGATCCGCGCCCAGACGCTGGCGCTGATCGAGCAGCGCCGCGATCAGGGGTTGGAAAACGAGGGTGCCGTGGCCCGCGCCCGCGCCAATCTGGCCAGCGCGCAGGGCGATTTGGCCGCCATTGACGAACAGATCGCGCTGGGCCGTCACCGCCTTGCCGCGCTGATCGGGGCAGGGCCGGATCGCGGCCTGTCGATTGCGCGCCCCGCCGTGGCCCATCTGGCCAGCCCCGGTCTGCCCGAGAATATCCCGGCGCAATTGCTGGGCCGCCGCCCCGATATGGTCGCCGCGCGGGCCCATGCCGAGGCCGCCGGGGAACGCATCAAGGTGGCCCGCGCCGCCTTCTATCCCAATATCAACCTCTCGGCGCTGATCGGCCTGCAGTCTTTGGGCCTGTCCAATCTGGTCAAATCGGGTTCGGAATATGGCTCGGTCGGCCCGGCGGTCACCCTGCCGATTTTTGACGGCGGGCGTCTGACGGCGCGCAAGCATGGCGCCGAGGCCGATTATGCGTTGGCCGTTGCCCAATATGACGGCACGCTGGTCCATGCGCTTCAGGAAATTGCCGATGCGGCCACCAGCCGGCAGGAACTGACCCGCCGCCTGTCGAGCGCGCAGGCTGCGCAGGCCGCCGCCCAGTCGGCCTGGGATGTTGCCAACAACCGCTATCGCGGCGGTCTGGCCACGGTGCTCGATGTGCTGGTGGCCGAGGATTCATTGATTGCCGCCCGCCGTGCCACGGCTGCCCTCCAAACACGTGCTTTCGCCCTCGATGTCGCGCTGGTGCGCGCGCTGGGCGGCGGCTTTCAGGCCTGAAGGAGTTTCACGCCATGACCTCCAAGACTTCGACCATTGCCCGTATCCGTGACCATGACGTGGAGCCCGAGATGGAAACGCAAGACGCGCAGGATGCCGCCAACAAGGCAAAGCGCAAGCAGATGTTCATCCGTCTGGGCGTGGGCATTGCCGCCGTGGCGCTGGCCTATGGCGCGTATGATGTGCTGTTCGCGTCGAACCATGTCGAAACCGACAATGCCTATGTCGGCGCCGATGTGGCGCAGATCACCACGCAGGTGACGGCCCCCGTACGCGAAGTGCTGGTGTCCGACACGCAGGCGGTGAAAAAGGGCGATGTGCTGGTGCGCCTGGACGATACCGATGCACGGATCGCTCTGGCCAAGGCCGAGGCCAATCTGGCGCTGACCGAGCGGCGGGTGAAGGGTCTGTCGGCCACCGACCTTGGCCTTGGCGCCCAGATTGCCGCGCGCGCCGCCGATGAAACCCGCGCCGCCGCCAGCCTGACCGCTGCCCGCGCCGATCTGGAAAAGGCCAGCGTGGATATGAAGCGCCGCGAGGCTCTGGCCGCCTCCGGCTCGGTTTCGGGCGAGGAACTGACCGTGGCGCGCAGCGCTCTGGCCACCGCGACTGCCAATCTGCGCGCCGCCGAGGCCGCCGTGGCGCTGGCCGGGGCCAACCGCGAGGCCGCCAATGGCACGCGTGAGGCCAACCGGGTGCTGATCGAAAACACCACGCCGGAAACCAACCCCGAAGTGCTTGCCGCCCGCGCGACGCGCGATCAGGCCAGGGTCGATCTGGAACGCACGATTATCCGCGCGCCCTTCGACGGCATTGTCGCGCGTCGCTCGGTCCAGGTGGGCCAGCGCGCCGAGCCGGGCAAGAGCCTGATGTCGGTGGTGCCGGTGAATGCGGCCTATGTCGATGCCAATTACAAGGAAGTCCAGCTCTCCAAGGTGCGCCCCGGCCAGAATGTGACGCTGACCAGCGATCTCTACGGCTCTTCGGTCACTTATCATGGCAAGGTCGTGGGCTTTTCGGGCGGCACGGGCGCGGCCTTTGCCGTGGTTCCGGCGCAGAACGCCACGGGCAACTGGATCAAGGTGGTTCAGCGCCTGCCCGTGCGCGTGGCGCTTGATCCCAAAGAGCTGGCCGCGCATCCCTTGCGCGTGGGCCTGTCGATGACGGCCGATATTGACGTGTCGAAATGATCGCGGTCACCTCTCCTGACCGGCCCCTGGAGGGGGCGCAATTATGGCTGGTGGTGCTGGCCATTGCGCTGGGCAATTTTCTGGTGGTGCTCGACACCACCATTGCCAATGTTTCGGTGCCCACCATCGCCGGATCGCTGGGCGTTTCGGCCTCGCAGGGCAGCTGGGTGATCACCTCCTATGCCGTGGCCGAGGCTATCACGGTGCCGCTGACCGGCTGGCTTTCCGCCCGGTTCGGGGCGCAGCGGGTTTTCATCTTCTGTTATCTGGCGTTTGCGGGCCTGTCGGCGCTTTGCGGCATGTCCACCTCGCTGGGGATGCTGGTGGCCTGCCGGGTGGCGCTGGGCCTGTGCGGGGGGCCGATCATGCCTCTGGCGCAGACCTTGATGATGCGTCTCCTGCCGCCGGAAAAGCAGGTGCTGGGCACGGTGATCTGGGCGATGACCACGCTGATCGGGCCTATTGTCGGGCCGGTGCTGGGCGGGACTTTGTGCGACAATGTGGGCTGGCCCTCGATCTTCTTCATCGGCGTGCCGGTGGCCACGGCGGGCGGTCTGCTGCTGATCGCGCTGCTGCGCGGGCGCAAGGACGAGATCGTCAAGGCCCCCATCGACATGGTGGGCCTTGGCCTGCTGATCGTTTGGGTCGGCGCGCTTCAGATCCTGCTGGATGAAGGGCGCAACCATGACTGGTTCGCCTCGGTCGAAATTCAGGCGCTGGCGGTGATTGCGGCGATCGGCTTTGCCTGTTTCCTGATCTGGGAACTGACCGAAAAGAACCCGATCGTCGATCTGCGCATCTTTCGCCATCGCGGCTTTACGGCCTCGGCGCTGACCTATTCGGTGGGCTTTGGCGCCTTCTTTGCCACGGTCGTGATCCTGCCTTTGTGGTTGCAGCAGAACCTTGGCTATACCGCCACCTGGGCGGGCTATGCCACCGGGGTGATGGGGGTGTTCGCCGTCTTGTCCGCGCCCATCGTCGGCCAATTGGCGGCCAAGATGGACCCGCGCAAGATCATCTTCACCGGCATCATGGGCCTCGCGGGTCTTGCCGCATGGCGCACCAGTTTCAACAGCGACGTCACCTTCTGGCAGGCGGCTCTGCCCACCTTGATGACCGGGCCTTTCATGGTGATGTTCTTCATCCCCACCATCGGCCTTGCCATGGCCAGCGTCGATCCAGGCGAGGAAGCCAATGCGGCGGGCGTGTCCAATTTCATGCGCACCGTGGCGGGGGCCTTTGCCACCTCGCTGGTGCAGACGGGCTGGGAAAACGAGGCCACCCGCGCGCAAAGCGCGATTGCCGGGGCCATGCCGCAGGGGCAGGCCACCATCGACGGCATGGTCGATGGCGGACAGAGCAACGAAGGCGCCATCGCCTCGCTGACCCAATTGGTTCAGGGGCAGAGCGTGATGGTGGCAACGGTCCATATATTCGCGATCATCGCGGTCTGTTTTGTGGCCGCCGCCATGATCGTCTGGCTCGTGCCAAAGCCCAAGGGGCCGATCGACACCGCCGCCGCGCATTGATGCAAAAAGGGGTCGGAGATTTCCGGCCCCTTTTCAATTTGAGCTTGGCTTGACCTTTGCCCCCGCGCCCGATACCCACGGCCCCAAGCGACAGGTTCCCCGCGAGGGGATCAAAAGGGAACACGGGTTCAAGACCCGGGCTGCCCCTGCAACTGTGAGCGGATAGCCATCGGCCCGATGCCATTGAGGGGGGAACCCTTTGAGAAGGCGGCCGAACCGGCATGGACCCGCGAGCCAGGAGACCTGCCTGACGCCGTCGTTTTTCGCTCCGACAGGGTGTGCGGCGCGGACGGGGTTTTCCTCGATAGCGACATTGTGGCTCTGCCGGAGGGGTTCCGGGCGGGATGCTTCGGCATGTCGCCTTGGGCGCATCGGGCGGGGCGTGAACGTCTGGTCGAGGGAAGAGCCATGCCCGAATATATTGCGGATTTCCGGTAATGCTGCGCGCGGTGGATCAAGGGCCATGCGTGGTGGTCTGTTCGACATGCCGGGTTTCGGCCGATGTGCGCGAGGATGAGCAGAGGCGGCGCGGCGGCGCCTTGCTGGCCGATGCCTTGCGCGCGGCGCAAGAGGATGATCCGGCCCTGGCCGGGGTCGGGGTGGAGGAAATGCCTTGCCTGTTCGCGTGTCAGCGGCACTGCGTGGTGCAGATCCGCGCGCCGGGGCGGATCGGCTATGTGCTGGGCGATTTCGCGGCCGATGGCGAGGCCGCCCGCGCGATCCTCGATTATGCCGCGCTTCATGCGGCCAGCGAGCATGGGCAGGTGCCCTATCGCCAATGGCCCGCAGGCGTGAAGGGCCATTTCATCACCCGCACCCCGCCTGAAGGATTTGTCGTCGCATGACCCTGTTTGCCAGCCCGACGGATTTCCTCGCCGCGCTTTCGTCCCTGCCCGCCGCCGATGCCGGGGCGATAGCCGCTGCCGCCGCGCGTCAGGCGCAATTGACCAAGCCCGCCGGATCGCTCGGCCGTCTGGAGGAAATCGCCCTGTTCATGGCCGGGTGGAGCGGGCGCGAAATCCCCGCGCTCGATCACCTGCAAGGCATTGTCTTTGCCGGCAATCACGGCATCGCGGCGCGTGGCGTCAGCGCCTATCCGCCCGAGGTGACGGCCCAGATGGTGGGCAATTTCCGTCAGGGCGGCGCGGCGATCAATGCTCTGGCGCGGGCCTGCGGGGCGCATCTGACGATTGTGCCGCTTGATCTCCACCGCCCGACGCAGGACATCACGCAGGCCCCGGCGATGAGCGAGGAGGAATGCCTGGCCGCCCTGAACGCGGGGGCATGCGCGGTCGATCCGCGGGCCGACCTGCTGTTTGTGGGCGAGATGGGGATCGGCAACACCACCCCCGCCGCCGCGCTTTGCGCACAGGCTTTTGGCGGGGGCGGGGCCGAATGGGCCGGGCGCGGCACGGGGTTGGATGCGCCGGGCGTCGCGCGCAAGGTGGCTGTGGTGGATGAGGCTCTGGCGCTGCATGGTGCCGACATCCGCGATCCGTTCGAGGCGCTGCGCCGGTTGGGCGGGCGTGAGATCGCGGCGATGGCGGGGGCCATTGTGGCCGCGCGGGCAATGCGGATTCCGGTGCTGCTCGATGGCTTTATCGCTTGCGCCTCGATCGCCCCCATCGCTGCGGCGGAGCCCGACATCACCGCCCATTGCATGGCGGCCCATTGCTCGGCCGAAGGGGGCCATGCCCGCCTGCTGGCCCATCTCGGCCTCGATCCGCTGCTGCATCTGGCCATGCGTCTGGGCGAGGGCAGCGGGGCGGCGGTGGCCGCACAACTGGTGCGCAGCGCTCTGGCGGCCCATGCCGACATGGCGACCTTTGCGCAGGCCCAAGTAGCCGGACCCCAATTGGCCGGGGCGCTGTGAAGGCGCGGGCGCTCCACTTGATCCGCCACGGCGCGGTTGAGGGGGCAGGGCGCCTCCATGGCCATCGCGATGTGGCGCCAACGCCGGAGGGTCTGATCGCCTGCCGCGCCCGAGCGCGGGGATTGGCGGTGGCTTGCCTCATTGCCTCGGACCTGTCCCGCGCGCGGATGGCGGGCGAAGAGATCGCGCAGGATAGCGGGCTGGCGCTCACCATCGACCCCCGCTGGCGCGAGTTGAATTTCGGCGCGTGGGAGGGCTGCGCTCCGGCCGAACTGGGCGGGGCCATTGCGCCGTTCTGGGATGATCCGCAGGCCAATCCTCCCCCAGGCGGCGAAAGCTGGGGCGATATGCAGGGCCGCATCGCGCAGGCCCTGCTGGTGATCGAGGAGGACGCGCTGGTCATCACCCATGCCGGGCCGATGCGCGCGGCGCTGGGCCTGCTGCTGGGCCTGACCTATCGCCAGACCTGGGCTTTTCATTTGCCCTATGCCGCGCGGATCAGCCTGCGCCTGTGGGGCGACGGGGCGCAGGTGACGGAATTGATCGCGTGAAACATCTGATCCTCGCGCTGCAATTCATGACGCGCCTGCCGCTGCCCGCGATGGAGGCGGACCGGGCGGATTACGCCAAAGCGATGCGCTGGTTTCCCGCCGCCGGGCTGGTGGTGGGGGGCTGCGTGGCGGGCGCAGTCTGGGCGCTGGGGCGGGTCGATCCGTGGCTGGGCGCGCTGGGCGGCCTCGCGGCTTGGGTGGGCATGACGGGCGCGCTCCATCTCGACGGGTTGGGCGATATGGCCGATGCGGCGGGCGCGGCGCATAAGGATCCTGCGCGGTTGAAGGCCGTTCTGGCCGACCCCCATATCGGCAGTTTTGGCGTGGTGGCCATCGTCATGCAATTGCTGGCCAAGCTGGTGCTGCTCCATGATGTTGGCGATGTGCTCTGGCTGGTGCCGGTCGCTGGGGCCGCGCGGGTCGGGCCTTTGGTCTGGACGCTGATCCTGCCCCCGCTGCATGAAGGGTTGGGCACGCTGTTTCGCGATGGCGTGGGCTGGCAGCATGTGGCGGTCTGGGGCGGTTTGCTGGCTCTTGCCTTGCCCTTTGCGCCTTGGCTGGTGATGGCTGTTCCGGCCATCGCTCTATGGGCGCTTTGGATCAGGCGGCGGATCGGCGGCATTTCGGGCGATGGCCATGGCGCGGGGATCGAGCTGGTCGAAGCCGCGCTGCTGCTCGCCATGGTCTGCGCGCGATGATCGGCGGTTTTACCCATCACGGCGGCGCATTGGCGGCGGCGGCGCGGCATTTCGGTGGCGAGGATTGGCTCGACCTGTCTACCGGGATCAACCCCGCGCCATGGCCCGGCACTATTGAGGCCGACTGGCAACGCCTGCCCGAACGTGAGGCTTTGACCGCGCTGGAGGCGGCGGCGGCGGCGCATTTTGGCGTCTCGCCCGAATATTGCTGCGCCGTGCCGGGCAGCGAGATGGCGCTGCGCCTGATCGGGCAATGGATCGGAGCGGGTTCCTATCGCTGGCCTGCCTATCGCACCCATGCGGCGGCCTTTCCCGATGGCGAGGCGGGCGATGGGCCGGGCGGTGCGCGGGCGTTCTTGCTTGCCAATCCAAACAATCCCGATGGGCGGATCACCCCGACGCGGGATCTGCATGCATGGCATGATGATCTGGCCGCGCGCGATGGCTGGCTGGTGGTGGACGAGGCCTTTGCCGATGCCACGCCGGAGGTTTCGGTGGCGGGGCGGGTTGGCGCGTGGCCCCGGCTGATCGTGCTGCGCTCCTTTGGCAAATTCTTTGGCCTTGCCGGTTTGCGCCTCGGCTTTGTGCTGGGAGCGGGGCCGGTGGTGGCGATGCTGCGCTCCATTCTGGGTGACTGGCCGCTGGGGGCGGCGGCCTTGGCGGCGGGCGTGGCGGCCTATCGCGATGCGCCATGGATCGCGCAGGCGCGCCGCGATCTGGCGGCGCGGGCGGGGCGGATGGCTGAATTGCTGGCGGCTCATGGGTTCAAGGTGCTGGGCGAATGTCCGCATTTCCGCCTGATTGATGGTGCGCAGGACTTGTTTGACCGATTGGCGCAGCATCGCATTTTGACCCGCCCGTTTGATTATAACCCGCACTGGCTGCGTCTGGGCATCCCGGCGGCGCAGGAGGATTGGGTGAGATTGGCCGGAGCTTTACGTCATGGCTGATCCTGTGGCCCTGACGGCCATGGCGCTGGAGGCGGCACTGGGCTGGCCGGGATGGCTCTATCGCCGGGTGGGCCATCCGGTGGGCTTGTTTGCGCGGATCATCAACGCGGCGGAGCGCATCGGCAATCGCGGCGGCGCTGCGGCGCGGCGCGTGGCGGGCGTGTTCACGGTGGCGCTGCTGCTGATCGTGGCGGGGGGCGGGGGCTGGGCCTTGCAATATGCCGCCCTGTCGTTGGGGCCTATGGGATGGCTGCTGGTGGCGGCGATGGCATGGCCCGCGCTGGCGATGCGCAGTCTGGACGATCATGTCCGCGCGGTCTGGCGAGCGGGCGATCTGGGCACGGCGCGGCGGGCGGTGGGGATGATCGTCGGGCGCGATACGGCGGATCTGGACGAAGATGGCGTGGCGCGCGCCGCCATCGAAAGTCTGGCCGAGAGCTTTTGCGATGGGGTGCTGGCCCCGCTGTTCTGGTTGTTGGTGCTGGGCCTGCCGGGGGCGTGGGCCTATAAGGCATTGAATACGGCCGACAGTATGATCGGTCACCCGGAGCCGGACTTGCGTGATTTCGGCTGGGCGGCGGCGCGTGCCGATGATCTGGCCAATTGGATCCCGGCGCGATTGTCCGGCGCGGCGCTGTGTCTGATGGGCGGCGGATGGCGGATCATGTGGCGCGATTGCCGCCGCCATGCCTCGCCCAACGCGGGGTGGCCGGAGGCAGCGATGGCGGGGGCGCTGGGCGTGCGTCTGGCCGGGCCGATCAGCTATGACGGCGTCTTGCGCGACAAGGCCTGGATCGGCGATGGGCCGCCTGCGCGCTGGGAGGATCTGGGGCGGGCCTTGGCGATTTATCGGCGGGCCTGCGTGATGGTGTTTGTGGTCGTGGGGGCGTTATGGCTGCGATAATGTTGCAGGGCACGGGTTCGGATGTCGGCAAATCGGTGCTGGTGGCCGGGATCTGCCGCGCGCTGGCCAATCGGGGCCTGCGCGTCATGCCCTTCAAGCCGCAGAATATGTCGAACAATGCCGCCGTCACCGTCGATGGCGGCGAGATCGGGCGGGCGCAGGCGCTGCAGGCGGTGGCCGCGCGGGCGGCGTTGCATACCGATATGAACCCGGTGCTGCTCAAACCTCAGGCCGACCGTACATCGCAACTGGTGGTGCATGGGCGAGTGCGCGGCACGCTGGGTTCGGGCAATTTCCGCGAGGGGCGGCGGGGGCTGCTGCCCGAAGTGCTGGAGAGTTTTGCGCGGTTAAAGGGCCAATGCGATATCGTGGTGGTCGAGGGCGCGGGATCGCCCGCCGAAATCAACCTGCGCGAGGGCGACATTGCCAATATGGGTTTTGCCCGCGCGGCAGGCGTGCCGGTGGTGCTGGTGGGCGATATTGACCGGGGCGGGGTGATTGCCTCGGTGGTGGGCACGCGGGCGGTGATTGATCCGCAGGATGCCGCGATGATCCATGGCTTTATCATCAACAAGTTTCGCGGCGATCCCGCTTTGTTTGCCGATGGTTATACCGCCATTGAGCAGCGCTCCGGTTGGCGCGGCTTCGGGCTGGTGCCTTGGCTGGCCGATGTGGTGCGCCTGCCCAGTGAGGATGCGGTGGTGCTGGAAAAGGGGCGGCGGATTGCGGGCGACCGGCTGATCGTGGCCTGTCCTATCCTGCCGCGCATTGCCAATTTCGACGATCTCGATCCGCTGAAGATGGAGAGCGGGGTCGAGGTGGTGATGATCCCGCCCGGCACGCCGATCCCGGCAGAGGCGGGGCTGATCGTGCTGCCCGGATCGAAGGCGACTTTGGCCGATCTGGCCGCGATCCGGGCGCAGGGCTGGGACATTGATATTCTGGCCCACCATCGGCGCGGCGGCGCGGTGCTGGGTATTTGCGGTGGTTATCAGATGCTTGGGCGCAGCATTGCCGATCCTTTGGGCATTGAGGGTGCGCCCGGCGAGGCGGCAGGGCTGGGCCTGCTCGATGTGGCCACGGTGCTGGGCGAGAGCAAGATGCTGCGCGAGGTGCGGGGCGAGGCGCTGGGCGCGGGTTTTGCCGGATATGAGATGCATATGGGGCAAACCAGCGGCGCGGCGCGGAGTTTTGCCCGATTTGACGATGGGCAGGAGGATGGCGCGGTCAGCGCCGATGGGCTGGTGATGGGCACCTATTGCCACGGGCTGCTTGGCTCGACGGCGCTGCGCGGGGCTTTGCTGGCGCGGTTGGGGGCGGCGTCGGATGGGGGCGATTATGCCGCCGGGGTCGATGCGGCGCTTGATGCCGTGGCCGCGGCGCTGGAGGAGCATCTGGATATGGACGGGCTCATCGCTTTAGCGCGGGGGGCGGCGTGAAGTCGATGTTGATTCTGGGCGGCGCGCGCTCGGGCAAGAGCCGCTTTGGGCAGGCTCGAATTGAGAGTTTTGCGGGCGATTTGACCTATATCGCCACGGCGCAGGCGTTCGACCCGGAAATGGCCGACAGGATCGCGCAGCATCAGGCCGACCGGGGGCCGCGCTGGCGCACGGTCGAAGCCGCGCTGGACCTGCCCGAGGCAATTGCTGCGGCGCAGCATGGGGCGGTGTTGGTCGATTGCCTGACGCTCTGGATGTCGAACCTGATCCTGGCGGAGCGGGATTGCGATGCGGCGGGCGAGGCCTTGTGCGCAGCAGTGGCCGATTGCCGCGTGCCGATTGCGCTGATCGCCAATGAGGTGGGCTTGGGCATCGTGCCCGACAATGCGCTGGCGCGGCGCTTTCGCGATGCGGCCGGATGGCTCAACCAGCGCCTTGCGAAAACGGTGGATGAAGTCGTATTTGTAGCCGCCGGATTGCCGTTATTCCTCAAGTCCGGCGCATGATTGTGGCATAAGGATTCCCGCATTGTCTTCGGGAGTTTTTGTGAGAAAATTGAATATCATGCTGGGCGCGATGCTGCTGGCTTCCACCGCTCATGCACAGGGTGTTTCGGCGCCGCTCGAACCGGGCGTTTGGATGAAGGGCGACCTTCATCTCCATTCGCGCCACAGCAAGGATACGACCAACAATTCCGTCGGCAAGATCATCCATTTTGCCGAGGACGAGGGTTTCGACTTTCTGGGCATCACCGATCATGACAACCATGTCGATGGCGACACCGCGCATCATACATGGGCCGATCCGGAATGGCGCTCGGATCGGATCGTGCTGCTCTATGCCGCCGAATGGACGACCGAGCGCGGGCATGTGAATGTCTTTTCCTCGCATCCCTATGACCAGAAACTTTTGCGCAGCATGAGCGATGCGCGCGATGTCAAACTGATCCCCCTGCGCAAGAGGCTGGGCGTGCATATGTCGGCCAACCATCCGACGAACAAGGACCACTATGGCTTTTCCTTCGACATGGTGGATTCGATCGAGGTCTGGAACAGTTCGAACTGGGCCAAGAACCCGCCCGCCTTGCTGGTGTGGGACGACATGCTCAAATCCGGGCGGATGATTGCGGGGCGCGGAGGCAGCGATTCTCACCATGGCTGGCCCGACAAGCCGGAGGATCGCGGGCCGCTCAGCGGCGAGCGCATGGCCAATTATGTCGGCACGCCCACCACCTGGGTCTATGCGGCCAAGCGCGACCGGCAGGGCGTGGTCGATGCGCTGACCCATGGCCATGGCTCGATCAGCGCCAATCCGCGCGATCCGCGTGTCGAATTCTATGCCGATCTGGATGGCGATGGAAAGATCGACGCGATGATGGGCGACAATCTGCGCGCCGACGGCAAGCCGGTGACATTCCGCATCCGCCTGTCCAATGCGACGATTCCATGGGCGCAATATCAGGTCCGCGTTGTGCGCAATGGCGAGACTTTCACCACTTTGCCGGTCAATGCCAGCGATCCGGAAGCCACTTTCACCGACACGCCGCCCTTGGGCAAACGCAGCTATTACCGATTGGAAGTGACCGGGCCGCAGGCCGATTATCCGGCTGTGCCGATGGCGGCGGGCCGGAGCGACACAATGGTGGCGCTCTCGAACCCGGTGTATTTCAATTACGATCCGTCGTTCTGATGGCGGTTTTGCGGGCCGGATACGCCATCCGGCCCGCCGACCAATCACGGCGCGGCGGTGAAAATCAGCCGGTCGAGCGCGATGCCGCCGCTGCGCGCGGTAACGGCAATGCGATGCGCGCCGAGGGTAAGCGCGGCAGGCACCGCCACTTTCAACTGATTGCTCAAAACGCCCTCGACCCAGCCCGCACTGCCCACCTGACGCGGGACGGTGATGGCGATGGGGGCGCCGCCGTCGATGGTGACCTCCAGCTTCAATTCGCGCGCGTCTCCGTCCGGAAACATGGGCAGGATGCCCAGCGCGACGCCGGTTTGCCCCTGCGCCAGCGTGAAGCCGGCCGACCACGGGGCGCCTTGCGCATCGGCGATCATCACGCCGCGCCCGCGCCCCATGCCTTCCACCTTGCGCCAGCCCTTGGCGGGCACATCCTCGGCCTCCAGCACCGGCGATGACGGCGCCGTTGTCGCGTCTACGCGGGCAAAGAAGCGGTCGGGCGCGCTGCGCAGCGAGGCGGCGGGCGTGACCAATGGGCGCGGGCGATAGATGCGCCATTGCGGATCGGCCGGTTCGGCGGGCATGATGTTGCGCCATTTGCCGCCCGCGATACCATTGTTATAGCGCTCGGTGATCGCGGTGATTTCCTCATCCGCCCATGCCATTGCGCCGCCTGCGGAATAGGCTTCGGCGGGCGTCACCTCGATCATTTCGTCATAATATTCGGCCGCGAAATAGCGGATATTGGCGGCCGACGCCGCCCGGATCGGAAATTCGACCAGTTCGAACCACGCATCCTGCCGGTCGGCAGGAACCTGCGCGGCCATGGCCTTGGCCTGCGCCGCCAGAGCGCGCCAGCGGCGCAGGCGGTCATGCGCCTCGGGCACGGAAAAATCGGAAAGGTGGCGGTCCTCAGCCTTGGCGGGCCATTCGAGATGTTCGGGGCGGCGGGCAAAGTTCAGGCGGAAATATTCATCCATCAGCGCGGCGGCCTTCGCGCCCAATTCCGCCCCGAAAGCCTCGCCCAGCCAGCTCTTCAGGTATTCCTGCTGGCTTTCGCCCCGGTGCTTCTCCACGTCCCATGCCATGTCGAGGAAATGACTCGTGCCGATCTCGGCGGGCTTGATGTCGCCCACATTGACGATCCAGATGTTGCGCGCGCCCTTGTCATAGGCGCGCGTCATTTCCTCGCGGACCAGCGCGGGCGGGGTGGTGGAAAGCCAGAGATAGGAGAGCGGATAGCCCAGATAGGACAGATGGTAATAGACGCCCGCGCCGCCCGAACGATGGGCCTCGGCCTTGCTGGGGAATTGGCGGATATAGCCGAAATTGTCATCGGGCCAGACGATGGAGACATTCTCCGGCACCTTCAGGCCCGAGCGGTAGATGTCGAGCACCTCCTTGTAGGGCACGAAAATCTGCCCCGCCTTTTCCGCCCCGCCTGCCACATGCTTGTCGAGCAAGGCGCGTTGGTCCTTGATGATCCGGTCGAGCAGCGCGACCTTTTCGGCCATCGTGCTGGTGCCCACCATGCCGGTGTCGTGCAGACCGCGCATGCCGATGGTCCACAGGTTTTCATAGGCCCCGTTCTTTTGCACCCGCTCCTCCCAATAGAGGCGGATCTTTTCGGGATTGGCGGCATAGTTGAAGGCTTCGGGCGCATCCTTCCATTCGCCCACATTGTTGCGCAGCATCACCTCGGAATGAGACGAGCCCATGATGATGCCGTAATCATCGGCGAGTTTCGCATTGGCGGGGTCGGAATTGAAAGCCGCCGTGGTCTTGTGCATCGCGGGCCAGAGCGTGTTGGCTTTCAGCCGCAGCATCAGTTCAAAGATGCGGGCATAGGTCTTGGGGCCGATATTCTTGTATTCCGGGTCGAAAGACTGCGCCGCCCAAGGGAACAGGCCCCAATCCTCGTCATTCACGAAGATGCCGCGATAGCGCACCGAGGGCGGGCCGAAATGATGCAGGCCTGGTGCGGCATAGAGCGCATCGTGATGGCGCGGGGCCAGATCGGCCCACCAGCTCCACGGATTGACGCCCATCGCGCGCGAGACTTCATAGGCGCCAAAGGCCGTGCCGCGCCGGTCGCTGCCCACCACCACCAACGCGCGGGGCACGCCGGGCAGGGGGTTTTTGACCGAGAGGATCAGGAAACTTTCCCATTTGCCCGCCAGCGCTTCGGGCTTGATCGTGCCCTTTTTGATTATGGCATCGATGATCGGGCTTTGCCCCAGCGTGCCGATGATGATCGCCGCGGGGGCAGGCGCGGCTTCGGAGAGCAGGCGCGGGGTCTGCCCCGTCACCTGCGCCATGTCGCGGGCGAGATCCTGCGCGGCATGGCGCACGGCCATCGTCTCGCCCGGCGCGACGATGATGGGGGCGATGCGGCCATGATCGGCCAGCGCGAAGGCGTCCTTCGTCGGGGCAAAGCGGATGATCCCGTCATCCCCGGCATAGGCATGGCCCGAAAGGCTGGTCGCGCATAGGGCGGCGGCCAGCAGGGCGGTTTTGGCAAATTTCATGATACTCTCCCGGCCTTATGCTTTCAGGATCAAGCCTTTGCGGTCCATCCACCAGCCCACGGCCCAGCACACCATCGTATAGGCCAGCGCGCAGAGCAGCGAGCCTAAGGCGCCCGGAGCCACGGCCTGAAACAGGCGGATGCCGACCCAATCGTAAACCCCGTCCTCGCCCAGCGGCACCATGTTGAGCACCGTGACGAACATTTCGGAAAACAGATAGATCGCCAGCGGATTGCGCCCCAGAATGGTGAAGAAGCGGACGCCCCCCTGCTTGCCGCGCAATTCGATGATCCAGATCGTCCAGCCCAGCAGCAGCAGATCAAGCCCCGTGGTCAGCAGGACAAAGGGGCTGGTCCACAGCTTCTTGGCGATGGGGAACCAGGGCTCCCACGCATGGGCGGCGGCCATACAGGCAAGGCCCGCCACCAGCATCACGCGCAAGGCATCGCGCAGATCGCCGCCCCGCTGGACCAGCAATCCGGCCAGATAGCCCGCGAGCACATTGACCACCGCAGGCAGCGTGCCGAGGAAACCTTCGGGATCAAACCCGCCATCCTTTTTATACAGATGCCCCGGTGAGAGCAGCCACATGTCAAACCGGGTCCCCGCGTTGCCCATCTTTCCATAGACATCGCCCGGCACGCCGAAATGCAGCAATATGGCCCAATAGCCCAGCAAGAGCGCCACGCAGGCCCCCAGCACCACCCGCCAGTCCGCCCAGCGCACGATGACGCCCGCCAAAACATAGCACAAAGCCAGCCTTTGCAGCACGCCCGGCACGCGGGTCTGCGCAAAGGGGATCAGATCCCAGCCAGCATCGCCATGCCGCACAAAGGGAAACCAGTACATCAGGAAGCCCAGCGCAAAGATGATCGCCCCGCGCCGCAGCAGACGCGCCAGATAGGGCGCGGCGGGCAGTGGCCTGCGCATGGCAAAGCTCATCGCATTGCCCATGGCAAAGAGGAAGGTGGGAAAGATCAGATCGGCCAGCGTGAAGCCGATCCATTTGGCATGGATCAGCTGCTCATAGGCCCGCGCGCCGGGGCCCGCCGTGTTGACCAGGATCATCAGAAAGATCGTGCCCCCGCGAAATACATCAAGCGAGACGAAGCGCTGGGCCTTAACGGGTTCACTCACGGCAATTCTTTCAGCATTTGCGCGGCGGCGCGGACGGGATCGGTGGGCGCGGCATGGGCGTAATCCTTGCCATTGGCCACCCATTGTTCTTCCCAGGCGCGGATGCGGGCGATGGCGGCGGCTTCATCCAGAGGCCGATGCGCCAGAGCGGCGGCGCGTGCATCCTCCAGCATCATTTGCCAGCGCGGCAGATAATAGTCGGCATAAAGTCCCGACCATGCCCGCGAGGCATAATCGGACAGATGGCCCGTCCCGCCCCAGATGGTGACGATGGCCTTGGCTTGCGTCGCGTAATCGGCTTTTTCCTGCGGCGTGTCGCCATAGGCGCGGGCGTCTTTCACCCAGGAGGCAAGCGTTTCCTGCTGATTGGCGGCCAGCGTGTCGATCTTGCGGGCCAGATCGGAGATTTGCGCGCGCGCTTTGTCGCCGCCCGCCACATCGCCCGCCTTATAGGCGGCCAGCGCGGCCTTGAGCCGGTCATCCAGCCTCATGCTGGCATAATGGCGGGTGAGATCGACAATATCCTTGGCGAACAGGGCCGAAGGATGCGCTGGCGCGGCGGCCAGCATCGCCTCGATGCCCCGGCGCAGCGCCGCAGGATCGCCCGGCGCGGCGGGATAATCCGCGCCGCTCAGGCTGGGGCGTTTGAAGAAGAGATAGGCACCCGCCATCTGGTTCCACCAGCGCGGGGTCCAGTAGCGGGTCTGATAGGCGCCCGAAATCGCCCCCTGCCATGCCGAAACCAGCGCGGGCGAGGTGCTGCCATAGCGCGCGGCGGTATAGGTTTTGAGCCATTCCCCCAGATCACGCTTTGGCCCCCATGCCAGATCATGGGCATAGGCATAGACGATGCTGTTCGAATGCAGCCCTTCGGGAAACAGGCCAAAGCCCGCCATATGGCCCTTGCCCGGATGGTTCAGCGCGGCGGCCATGTCGGTTTTATAGAAGCCAAGATCGCCATAGGCCGGGTTGCTGCCGCCATAATTATGGACATAGCCGTAAACCCATTGCTTGCCGTAAAAGGCCTGCGTCTGCTGCCAGATGCCGGGATAGCGGTCATTGCCGATGTCGAGCACCAGCATCTTTTCATCCGGCACCTTTGACAGGAAAGCGCGCACCGCATCGGGCGTCCAGAACGCCTTGTCCGCGCCGAACAGCCAGCCCTGCATCACCCATGTCGCGTTGGGCGCGGCGGCGGTGATCGAGTGATAGAGCTTCTCGCCATAAGCGGCCAGACGCGCATCGCGCACCGCAGGCGGCAGGGCGGCGACCTTTTCGGCCTGGGTATTGGCGGCGGCGGTGTTGGCGATGGCATCGCCATATTGCGCGTTGGCCGCATCCGATCCGTCCTCGGCAATCGGGGGGACCATTTCGTTGAACGCATCGGCAAGGTAATAATCGCCCGCACCATAAGTGGCGTTGTAAATCTCGATGAAACGCTTGGCCAGACGGGCGAAAAGCGGATCGGACGGGTCGAGCCAATAGGTCGGCGGGAAACCTTCCCAACTGCGCATTGTGTAGATCCGCGCCTTGGGATGGGCCTTGGCAAACCCTTCCGGCACATAGCCGGCAAAGGCGGGCAGCACCGGCTTCATGCCAAGGCTGCGCATCCGGGCGAGGATCCGGATCTGAAGCTGATGCTTCTTTTCGATCCAGCCGGGCGAGAGCGGCGCGCGATAGCCCGCGATATTGCCCATCCGTTGCCACGGCAAAAAGGGCGCGGCGGACAGGCTTTGGCCGATGGCGGCCTCATCCATGCCTTCCTCGCGCCAGAGCGCGCGCCAGACATATTCCTGCCCCTCCATGGCCAGCGGCGTATCGACGCCATGCGCTGCCATCCAGTCGATCTCGCTGCTCCACCGGGCCCAGTTCCACCATGGCGTGGTATAGCCATAGGTGCAGGTGTTGAGATAGGCGCGCAGGTCGAAGGGGGAGGAAACTTCGCCGCTGTCGAAATTGTCGGCGCGCGACAGGGGCGCGGCGCGGCGGCCTTCCCAGCTTAAATGCAGCTTGCCCTTGGCCTCCAGCGCCTGCGCCACGCCATGCACCAGCGCGATGGGCGAGGAGCCGCTGGCCGCAATCGCGCCATGGCGGATGCGCACGCGATAGGTGGGATGGGCGGCGGGGCGGATGGACAGATCAACCCGCTGCGCGCGAACCCCCATGCGCGCGATGGCGGCCCGCGCGGCGGCCACTTCGGGGCTGTCGGCAGCCTGAGCCGCGCCGCCTAACGCCAGCGCCACGGCAAGGCTGGACATCAGCAAAGGGTGCAGGCGCAAAGGTTGCAGGATCGACATACGGGGGTTTTCTTCCGTGCAGGCGGGCAGGACAAGCGGGCAAACACAAAAAATCCGGCGAGGGGGCGAGCGACGGATCGCCCTCCCCCCGCCGGACAGTCAGGGTAGGTTCTTAGAACTTGTAGGAAGCCGAGGCATAGAAACTGCGGCCGTTGAAGCTGCTTTCCTGCCACACCGAGGTGCCGGTGTAGGTCGCCTTTTCGCGGCTGTTGTTCAGGTTGATGACGCCTGCGGTAAAGCTGAGATGCGCGTCGGGCGTATAACCGGCGCTCAGGTCAACCTGGGTGCGGGCCAGAACGGTGTGGCCTTCGCGGGCAAAGAAGCTGTCCGCGCTGTTCTGGTCATAGGCGCTGCGATAGTTGAGCGAGGCGCGCAAGCTGAAGTAGCGGTTTTCCCAATAGGGCGTCACGTTCCACGTCACCTTCGACAGGTTGCGGACCGTATAGCCCGTGCCCACCGCCAGCTTTTGCGGGATCACGCGGGTATAGTTGGCGATCAGGCCGAAACCCTTGACCGGCAGCATCTTGTCGAACGAGTGGTTCAGGCTGATTTCATAGCCCTTGATCTTGATCGTGCTGGGATCGTTGAGCGATTGGGTGATGTCATAGGCATTGCCCGCAGCATCGGCGCAATCGCCCGCCGTATTCTTGGCCAGCGCCGTGCCGTTGAACGAGGAGGGGCAGATCAGCGACGTATAAGTGCCGTTCTTGATCCATTTGTAGAAGCCGTTGATGGCAATCGCGCTGGAGCGCTCATAATACCATTCCACGCCCAGATCGACCTGATTGGCAGTCAGCGCCTTCAGGTCCGCCTGACCCAGATCGACAGTGTAGACCTTTTGGCCGCCCACGTTCGAAACCGAGGAGGTCTGCGCCATCGAGGTGTTGCTGTCCATGATCGGACGCACCAGCACCTTGGCGGCGGCGAAACGCACCTGCACCGACTTGGCCGGTTCCAGTACGAGGTTCATGCTGGGCAGCAGATTGCCGTATTTCTGGTTCAGGTTGTAATCGCCGATCTTGGCCTGAACTTCCTGATAGCTGTCGCTGCGCGGGCCGGTCACGTTGCCCTGCACCTTTTGCGTGGTGTATTCATAGCGCAGGCCGATATTGCCGCGCAGCGGCATCCCGGCGATTTCCGTCTCGATCGTGGCCTGACCATAGACCGAGGGCATATAGCGGTCGACGTGATACGAGGCTTCGGGCGCATAGATTTCCGGCACCACTATGCCGGCGGCGGCCAACGCCTTGTCATAGGCGCCAAGATCGGGCGCAACCCATGCCGTGGGGATGCCCGACATGCCGTTCAGGAAGCCGCTCACCTGATAATTATAGGTAGCCATCGCCGGGAAGATGCTGCTCGACGGGGCGGGCTGGGCCGAACCCAGCGCGATCAGGTCGTGGCGCGAAACGAAGCGGTTGAACGTTTCGTGGCGGAACTTGACGCCCGCGGCCAGCTTGCTGATCGGGCCGAAGGAGACGTCCTTGTAGAGATCGGCCTGACCCGACCATTCGGTCGTGCGCATGTTGCGCGTGGCGCCATTGGGATATTCGTTGCGGTTGAGCAGCGAAGGCGCATAGGTCGCGGTCGAATTCAGCGCCGAGGAAGTGTTGAAGCTGATCGCCTCGGGGTTCGAAATATCCAGCGTGGCGCTGGCGATATTGATGCCCAGAATGGCGGCCGCTTCGCGCTGATACGATGTGCCCTTGGAATAATTGGCAATCGCGCGCCCGCTCCAGCCATTGTCGCCCTTCCACTTGGCCGACAACGTGTAAAGCTGGGTCGTCAGGTTGCGGTCTTCGTGCTGACGGTTGTTTTCCATGGTGAAATTGGTGGCCGTCACATTGGTGGCCGCACCATTGGATGCCGAATTGACGGTGATGCGCGAGGTGTCGAACAGGAACACCTGCTGGTTCAGGTCATAGGTGGTCTTGTCCTTGGCATAGATCGCGTTGAAGCCCACCTCGATGCGGTCGGACGGGCGCCATTGCAGACCGCCGCTGGCCATCAGGCGTTCGGTTTCGCGGTCGATGCGGCGATAGCGCGGGCGGCGCGGGGTCAGGATGCTGTTGCCGCCGATGGTCTGGTTGGTCCAGCGGTCCATCCACATATAGTCGGCGCGGTCATTCAGCTTCTGATAGCCAAGGTTGACATAGACGCCCAGCGTGCCGTCAAGGAACTGGTCGATATAGCTGACGCCGACCTTGGGCGTAATCTTGCCGCCCGCATATTGCGAATTCTGCGCCTTGGCCGACACGACCAGCTGACGCTTGTGGTAATCGAGCGGCTTGGTGGTTTCGATGTTCACCGTGCCCGACAGGCCGCCCGCATCCATATCGGCGGTGGGCGATTTGATGACCTGAATGGCGCTGGCCAGTTCGGTCTGGATGATGTCGAAGCGGAAACCGTCGGTGAAGTCGGCGCTCTTGATGGTCTGGCCGTTGATCGTGGTCATCGCATATTGGGGGCCAAGGCCGCGAATGCTGATCGTGGCGCCGCGACCGTTGATGTTCGACATCTGGACGCCGGAAATGCGCTGGATCGATTCGGTGATGTTTTCGGCCGGGAACTTGCCGATGTCTTCGGAGGAAATGCCGTCCGAAACGCGCGTGTCCTTGCGCTTGGTGTCCAGGGCCGACTTGAGGCTGGCGCGGAAACCGGTGACGACAATGCCGTCCGAGGCGTCAGCAGCGGGCGCTGCGGTTTGCGCATGGGCCGCGCCCGCCACGATCAGCGCCGATGCGCCGCAGGTGGAAAGCATTGTCAGTCTGGCAGCACGTGAAAGCGGCGAAACAAGCGAAGCACGCAAGATCGTCATAAAACCCCCTCAAGAAATTGAGCTGAACCCTGTATCCTCCCGGAGGTGGCGCATCCTGTGCGCCATCTGCCCCGTTCGCTGACCAGAAATCCGCCGGAAGGACGAGTCTGTCAAGTCATTTCAATGACACATTTGTTCAAATTGGTATTGCAAATATGTGACGATTGGCGTGGAAGTGACATGATTGGCCTGTCCAAAAAGGGTCGCATTTCCGGGTAAAGTAATGATTAGGCGTCGGTTTTATTGGGGGGCTCTGTGGGTCCCCCAGGTTTGCGCAGCTCGGTCAAAACTGCGGATGATACGTCAAATTGCGAATGCGGATGAAAGCTGTTGCAATGATGACCGCCTTAAAATAATACCAATTAAATATCACTTGCCGACATATTGGCATGACAGACACGCCTCCATCGCGAGGCGGCGCAAGGCAGGACCCCATTCGTGACACCTTCACTTGATGACCGACCACTTGACGGCAAACGCCCCCCTCTCGCCTCGACCCTGATGTATGCGGAGGCCGCCGAGGCGGGCGCCGCCGTGGCGCGCTTTGTCGCGGGCAATCGCGCCGAGCTGGCCCGGCTGGCCGCGCATCTGGCGCAATGCCCGCCCGCCTTTGTCATCACCTGCGCGCGTGGTTCGTCCGATCATGCCGCCACCTATGCCAAATATCTGATCGAGACGCGCCTTGGCCTGCCCACGGCCTCGGCGGCTTTCTCGACCGTTTCGGTCTATGACGCCCCGGTGGTCCACCCGGCGGGCGGCGCGGCCCTTTGCCTTGCCATCTCGCAGTCGGGTCGCAGTCCGGACATGCTGGCCACGGTCGAGCGCCAGCAGGCATCGGGCGCGACTGTGGTCGCGCTGGTCAATGACGAGACTTCTCCTTTGGCCCAGATGGCCGATTTCACCCTGCCGCTTTATGCCGGGGCCGAACGCTCGGTGGCGGCCACGAAATCCTATATCACCTCGCTGGCGGGCATTGCCGCGCTGGTGGCGGCCTGGACGGGCGATGCGGCGCTGGCCCGCGATGTCAAGGGCCTGCCCGCGCTGCTCGATGCGTCTTTCGCGCTCGACTGGACCCCGCTGATCAGCGGCCTGCTCGATGCCTCGAACCTGTTCATTCTGGGGCGCGGCTATGGTCTGGCCATTGCCCAAGAGGCCGCGCTCAAGCTCAAGGAAACCTCGGCCCTGCACGGCGAGGCCTTTTCCGCTGCCGAGGTGCGCCATGGCCCGATGGCGGTGGTGCGCGAAGGTTTCCCGGTGCTGGCCTTTGCGGGCGGCGACGCCACAGGGGACGATGTGCGCACAATCGCGGGCGAATTTGCCGCGCGCGGGGCGCATGTCTGGCTGGCCGATGCGCAGGCGCAGGCGCCCGATGGTGTGACCCATCTGCCCGCCTTGGCCGCGCGCGATGAACTGGCGCCGATCTTGATGATTGCCAGCTTCTATCGCATGGCTAACACCTTGTCGCAGGCGCGGGGCCATGATCCCGATCAGCCCCCCTATCTTGCCAAGGTGACGCGCACGCGATGAACACGGTTGATGTCCTTAACGGCCAGGCCCTGATTGCGGGGCAGTGGCGTTCATCAGTCCGCCTAACGATGGATGGCGGGCAAATCGTGTCCGTCGATGATGCGGGCGATGCCGATGCGGTGCTCGACCTGCACGGCGGCTATCTGCTGCCCGGCTTTGTCGATACGCAGGTCAATGGCGGCGGCGGGGTATTGTTCAACGATTGCCCGACGGTTGATGGCGTGGCCGCGATTGCGGCGGCTCATGCCCGCTTTGGCACGACCGCGCTGCTGCCCACGCTGATCAGCGATTCGGTCGAGGCGGTGGCTGCCGCGCTCGATGCGGTGGACGATGCCATTGCGCAGGGCGTTCCCGGCATCGTCGGCGTGCATATCGAAGGCCCCTTCATCAACCCCGCGCGCAAGGGCATTCACAGCGCGGCGCGCCTGCGCCGCCTTGACGATGCCGCGATGGCGCTGCTCACCCGCCCGCGCCGGGGCGTGGTGATGCTGACCATCGCGCCTGAACTGGCCGCGCCCGAACAGATCGTCACGCTGTCCCGCGCGGGCGTCATCATCAGCGCGGGCCATACCGACGCCACCTATGAAGAAGCCATCGCCGGTTTCGACCATGGCGTGCGCGGCGTCACACATCTCTATAATGCTATGACGCCTTTGCAGCATCGCGCGCCCGGCATGGTGGGCGCGGCTTTTGATCGTGATGATGTCTATTGCGGGCTGATCGTGGATGGCGTCCATGTGGCCACGCCTGCGGTGCGTCTGGCCTGCCGGGTCAAGGGGCCGGAGCGGCTGATGCTGGTGACCGATGCGATGCCGGGCGTGGGCAACGGGGGGCAGCCCTTCATGCTCGATGGTCGCCCGATCTATGTGCGCGACGGCATGTGTACCGATGCGGCCGGAACGCTGGCAGGATCGGGGCTGGATATGGCTACGGCTCTGCGCAACACGCTGACCATGACGGACCTGCCGATGGAGCAGGTCTCGCAGATGGCCTCGGCCACGCCTGCGGCTTTCCTCGGACAGGAAGACCGGATCGGCCGGATTGCGCCGGGCATGGCTGCGGATTTCGTGGCGCTCGATGCCCGTCTGGGCGTGGCGCAGACGTGGATTGGCGGCATCTGCCGCTTTGCAGGATAAAGCGATGGTTCTGGATCTGCGCGCGCCGATGGACGGCTGGATCAGCCCCTTGGCCGAAGTGCCCGATGATGCCTTTGCCGGCGGGTTGCTGGGGCCGGGGCTGGCGATCGATCCGCTGGCCGATACGGTTTGCGCGCCTGCTGCGGGCGAGGTGCTGGCGGTTCATGCGGCGGGTCATGCGGTGACGCTGCGCCTTGCGCCGGGGCTGGATGTGTTGCTGCATTTTGGGCTGGAAACGGTGCGGCTGGGGGGCGAAGGTTTCGCGCCCTTGGTGCGTGTGGGCCAGCGCGTTGCGGCGGGCGATCCGTTGCTGCGGGTTGATCCGGGCGCGGTGGTGGGCCGGGCCAAAAGCCTTGTCATGCCGATCATCCTGATCGAGGCCGAGGGCTGGCAATGGCAACCGGCGATCTCGCAAGGGCTGGTTGCCAAGGGCGATGTGCTGGGCCGGATTACCGGCGCGGGCGTGGCGGAATCGGGCGCGGAAGCGAGTGGCGAGGCTTTGTCCCGCACCCTGCGCGTGCCTCTGGCCCATGGGCTTCATGCCCGACCCAGCGCACGTCTGGCCGCCCGCGCGCGTGAATTTGCCGCCAGGGTGCAGGTGGAAAAGGGCGAGGCGTCCGCCGCGATCACCAGCCCCAGCGCGATGCTGCGGCTGGGCGTGGGCCATGGCGATACGATTCGCCTGCTGGCGCATGGAAGCGAAGCGCGCGAGGCGCTCGACGCCCTGAGCGAAATGATCGCGGGCGGGATGGGTGAATTTCTGGCGGTTTCCGAAACGCTTGCTGCGCCGGTCATCGCGCCTCTGGCCGTCGCTGTATCGGCGCCGCAACCGGGCGACCGGCTAAGCGGTGTGACGGCCGCGACCGGCATGGCGGTGGGCCATGTCTGGCGCCCGCGCCGCGCCGAACCCGAATTGGCCGCGATCAGCAAGGGTGAGGCCGCCGAACGGGCCTTGCTCGACGAGGCCCTTGCCAGTCTGCGCGCGGCCCTGACTGCCCAGAGCGAGGCGGGCACGCCTCAGCAAAAGGCGATTTTGAGCGCGCATCTCGCGCTGCTCGATGATGAGGAACTGGTCGGCGAGGCGAAAGCCGCCATCGCCGCCGGGGCCAGCGCCGCGATGGGCTGGCGCAAGACATTGTGGGCGCAGGCCGAGGCTTTGCGGCAATTGCCCGATCCGCGCTTTGCCGAAAGGGCGGGCGATCTGCTCGATCTGGAACTGCGCCTGCAATGGCAATTGTGCGGCGAAGAGCCTGAGGCGCCCTTGCCCCCGCATGGCGCGATTCTCGTGGCCGAGGATCTGATGCCCAGCGAGGTGGCTACGCTTGATCTTTCCCGCGTGGTCGGTCTGGCTACGGCGCGCGGCGGGCCGACGTCGCATGTCGCCATCATCGCGGCGAGCCGGGGCCTGCCCGCGCTGGTGGCGCTGGGGGAAGGGCTGATGCTGGTGAGCGAAGGCACGCCTCTGGTGCTGGATGCCGATGGCTGCGCGCTGGAAATCGCGCCTGAGGCGCATCGGTTGGTGAGCGTTCGTGCGATGATCGAGGCGCGCGCTGCTCGGCGCGCCGCCGCCTTGGCCAGCGCGCATGAGGAAGGCCGCACCCGTGACGGTACCCGCATCGAGGTTTTCGCCAATCTGGGCAAACTGTCCGAGGCCGCCCCTGCGGTGGCGGGCGGGGCCGAGGGCTGCGGATTGCTGCGCACCGAATTCCTGTTTCTCGACCGGCAAAGCGCGCCCGATGAGGATGAGCAGACCGCGCAATATGTTGCCATCGCCGATGCGCTGGAGGGGCGGCCGCTCATTATCCGCCTGCTCGACATTGGCGGCGACAAGCCCGCGCCCTATCTGCCGATTGCCCCCGAGGAGAACCCGGCGATGGGCCTTCGCGGCCTGCGCGTGGGTCTGGCACGGCCCGATGTCTTGGTCACGCAATTGCGCGCGATCCTGCGCGCGGCACAAGGGCGGCGGGTGAAGATCATGGCCCCGATGGTGGCCCGCGTTTGCGAACTGCGCGAATTGCAGGGCGTGGCGGCGGCGCAGGCGGCCTTGCTGGGCGTGGATTTGCCCGAGATCGGCGTGATGGTGGAAACGCCCGCCGCCGCCGTGATGGCCGATGCGCTGGCGGCGCAATGCGCTTTCCTGTCGATCGGGACCAATGACCTGACCCAATATGCGCTGGCCATGGATCGCGGCAATCCGGCGGTGGCGGCGGGGTTGGATGGGCTGGACCCCTCGGTCCTGCGCCTGATCGCCCAGACCTGCGCCGGGGGCGCGCGGCATGGCAAATGGGTGGGCGTGTGCGGGGGGCTGGCCTCAGACCCTCTGGCGGTGCCGATCCTGATCGGGCTGGGCGTGGGCGAATTGTCCGCCGCGCCCGCGATGGTGGCGGAAATCAAGGCGTTGGTGCGCAGCGTCGATGTGGCCGATTGCCGCAGCTTGGCCGCCCGCGTGCTGGAGGCCGACGGCGCGGCGCAGGTGCGCGCTCTGGCGGCGGAATTTATCGGAGGGCTGGCGTGATGACATCTGCATTCCATGGCGCCGCGCAGGGGCTGCAACGTCTTGGCCGCGCGCTGATGCTGCCGATTGCGGTGCTGCCGGTGGCGGCTTTGCTGCTGCGCATGGGCCAGCCTGATCTGTTGAACCTGCCCTTTGTCAGCGCGGCGGGCGATGCGATGTTCGCCAATCTGGGCCTGCTTTTCGCCATTGGCGTGGCGACCGGCTTTGCCCGCGACGGCAATGGCGCGGCCCCTCTGGCCGGGGTCGTATGCTTTCTGGTTGCCAGCGAGGGCGCCAAGGCCTTGCTCAAAGTTCCTGCCGATGTGGTCGCGGGCGTGGCCGAGGCGGCGCGCGGGGCGGTAACGGGCGCATGGCGTCAGGGCCAGATCGGCCGCGTGGCGGTGCCTTTGGGCATTGTCTCGGGCATGATCGGGGGCCTTGGCTATAATCGCTTTTCCGGCTTCCGCCCGCCCGATTTCCTCGCCTTTTTCGGCGGCAAGCGCTTTGTGCCGATCATCGCGGGCGCTTGCGGCGTGCTGCTGGCCGCGCTGGTGGGGTTCAGCCATGATGCGATCAATGCGGGCGTCGATGGCGCCTCGCGCGCGGCCCTGAACAGCGGAGCGTTTGGGCTGTTCGCCTATGGCTTGCTCAACCGCCTGCTGCTGGTGACGGGGCTGCACCATATTCTGAACAATATCGCGTGGTTCGTGCTGGGCGATTATCATGGGGTGACGGGCGATCTGCGGCGGTTTTTCGCGGGCGATCCGGGGGCTGGCGCGTTTATGAGCGGCTTTTTCCCGGTGATGATGTTCGGCCTGCCCGCCGCCTGCCTTGCCATGTATCGCAGCGCGCGGCCTGAAAAGCGGCGCGAGACGGGCGGGATGCTGGCCAGCCTCGCGGCGACCTCCTTCCTGACCGGCGTGACTGAGCCGATCGAGTTCAGCTTCATGTTCCTCGCGCCTGCGCTTTTCGCGCTGCACGCGGTGCTGACCGGGGCAGCGATGGCGCTGATGTCCTTGCTCCATGTCCATCTGGGCTTTGGCTTTTCGGCGGGTCTGTTCGACTATGTGCTGAACTTTTCCAAGGCGACGCGGCCGCTGGTGCTGATCCCGGTGGGGCTGGCCTATTTCGCGATCTATTATGCGGTGTTTCGCTTTGCGATTGTCCGGCTCGACCTGAAAACGCCGGGGCGCGAAGAGGACAGCGGCGAGGCGGCCGAGGTTTCGACCGAGCAAGGCCGGGGCGCGGCTTTTGTCGCGGCGCTGGGCGGGGCGGACAATCTGGTCGAGGTGGGCGCCTGCACCACGCGGTTGCGCTTGGTCGTGGCGCGGCAGGAGGCGGTGGATGAGGCCGCGCTCAAGGCGCTGGGCGCGCGCGGGCTGATCCGGCCTTCGGCGCAGGGGCTTCAGGTCGTGCTCGGCCCGCAGGCCGACAGTGTGGCCAGCGAGATGCAGGCTGCGATGCGGGGCGGGTCGGTGGTTCGCGCGGCGGCTCCGGTTGGGGAAGCTCTGGCGGCCTTGTCGCCGCAATCCTTGCCCGCGCCGGTGCGCGCCGCCTTGGGGCCGGTCGCATCCCTCCATGTCGGGCCGAGCCGTCTGGTCGTTCAAACCGAGACTCCCCCTGATCTGGAGGCGCTGGCGGCCCATGGTCTGCGTGGGGGCGTGCAACTGGGCGGGCAATGGCATCTGCTCTTTGCGCCCGAAACCATTTCCGCCTGGCACAGATAAACAACCGACAGGCGTTTGCAGGAGGGGGCTCGGCAAGACATATTAAAGTCTTGCCGAGCCCCATTCCTTTTTGGATAAGACAGATAGCAGACCGCGCAGGCCCGAATGTCCGGGCAAGGGAGTATTATGGCCTTTATCGATCAGGTCGGTGTTCTGGATGAAGATGAGTCCGGGCCGCGCTATCTGCGGCTGCAAAAGCTGTTGCGCAATGCCATCGACAGCCGCCGCCTGCCGGTGGGCAGCGCTTTGCCCAGCGAGCGCGAATTGGGCGAGGTCTATGCCCTTTCACGCGTGACGATCCGCAAGGCAATCGACAAGCTGGTCGATGAGGGCCTGCTGGAGCGGCGCAAGGGGGCGGGCACCTTTGTCGGCGGCGCGGCCCCGGCGCAATCGGGCCGCGTGGAAAAGAGCATTTCCAAACTCTCCTCCTTTTCCGAAGACATGCTCTCACGCGGGCGCAAGCCGTCGAGCCGCTGGCTGGACCGCAGCGAAGGGGCGGTGACGCCCGATGAGGCGCTCTCGCTGGGCCTCTCACCCGGATCGCCGGTCTATCGGTTTCAGCGCATCCGCTATGCCGATGGCGAGACGATGGCGCTGGAGCATGTCGCGGTTCCCGCATGGGGCCTGCCCTCGGCCGAGGCGGTGGAGGAATCGCTCTATGACGCCCTCGACCTGCGCGGCTTGCGCCCGGTGCGCGTGTTGCAGCGGGTGCGCGCCATCGGCTTTTCCGCCGAACATGCGGCGTTGCTGGGGGTGGAGGAGGGCGACCCCTGCCTGTTCATCGACCGCCGCGCCTTTTTGCCCGATGGGCGGGTGATCGAGGTGGCGCAATGCTATTATCGCGGCGATGCCTATGATCTGGTTGCGGAATTGAGCCAGAGCTGAACTTTGGGCGTTTTGTCCATAGATTGAGAATAATTCGCAAAAACTTGCGGCAGACTGCTCTCGCCGCTTGACCTTATGCGTCCGCGCTCCTTAAAAGCTACTGCGAATCAGTCGCATTTAAAGGGGCCGTGTCATTTCCTTCCTTCCCTCCCGCTTTTGCCTGTCCGGGCGCCACCCCGCCCGCGCCATGCTGCTGGCTTCGGCCTGTCTTGCCGCACCGGCCCCCGCCATGGCGCAGGACGGCGACCCGCTGGTCACGCTCAATCCGATGAATGCCATCACCGTCACCGCCACCCGCCGCCCCACCACCATCGGCGAAGTTCCCGCCACTGTCTCGGTCATCAGCGCGCGGCAGATTGCCGATCAGATGGCCGCCGACATCAAGGACCTGATCCGCTTTGAACCGGGTGTTTCGGTGCATCGCGCCCCGGCCCGCTTTGGCGCGGCCAGCGGCACCACCGGGCGCGACGGCAATGCCGGTTTCAACATTCGCGGGCTTGAAGGCAACCGGGTGCTGATGCAGGTGGATGGCGTGCGCGTGCCCGATGGGTTTGAGTTCGGCGCGCAGGCCGCCGGGCGCGGCGATTATGTCGATCTGGGCCTGGTCAAATCGGTCGAGATCCTGCGCGGCCCGGCCTCGGCGCTCTATGGCAGCGATGGTCTGGCGGGCGCCGTCAGCTTCATCACCAGCGACCCGGAGGATTTCCTCAAAGGGGGTCGCAAGATCGCCGGTCTGGCCCGCGTCGCCTATGATTCCGCCGACAACAAGGCCACAGAAACCGGCATTCTAGCGGGGCAATCGGGCGCATGGTCGGCGCTGGTCGCCTATACCCGCCGCGACGGGCATGAGCAGAAGAACAAGGGCAGCAATTACGCCGCCAATTCCACCCGCACCGCCGCCAATCCGCAGGACACCCAATCCAACGCGGTGCTGGCCAAGCTGGTCTTTGCGCCCTCGGCGGGACACCGCCTGCGCTTGACGCTCGATCATCTCGATAACCACACCTATACCAACGGGCTTTCGGGCATTGCGCCCACGGCCTCGTCTTCGACCAGCGTGATCGGCCTGATCGGGCGCGACACGGTGCGGCGCGACCGGGTCAGCCTTGATTGGCGCTGGCAGGGGGCGGGCGCGATCGAGATGGCGCAGATCACCGGATGGTATCAGAAATCGGACAACCGGGAATATTCGGCTGAAGATCGCTATACCGCTGTCGACCGCACGCGGCTGAACACTTTTGCCAATCGCGTGCTGGGCCTCTCGGCGGAATTGCATTCCAGCCTGAACACCGGGCCGCTTTCGCACGCGCTGGTCTATGGCGCGGATGCCAGTTTCACCCGGCAGGAAGGGGTGCGCGACGGCACTGTACCTCCCACCAACGAGACCTTCCCCACCCGCGCCTTTCCGCCCACCGATTTCACGCTGGCGGGCTTCTATCTAGGCGATGAGATCGCCGTGGGGGGCAAGGTGCTGACGCTTTATCCGGTGCTGCGTTTCGACCATTACAAGCTGAGCCCCAAATCGGATGGTCTGACCTCGAATTTCACCGGGCAGGGGCAGAGCGGATCGCGCATCTCGCCCAAGATCGGGGCGCGATTGAAACTGGGGCTGGTCAGCCTCTTCGGCAATTACGCGCAAGGCTTCAAGGCTCCCGCCCCCACGCAGGTCAACCAGTTCTTCGAGAATCTTGCCTTTGGCTATACCTCGGTTCCCAACCCCAATCTGAAGCCGGAAACCAGCGAGACTTTCGAGGGCGGCATCCGCATCGCCCAAGGCGGCATCAGCGCCGGGATCACCGGCTTTACCGGGCGATACCGCGATTTCATCAGCCAGCAGGTGGTGAGCGGGGCCTTCACCCCGGCCAACCCGGCGGTCTATCAATTCATCAACCTCAACCGCGTGCGCATTTCGGGCGCCGAGGGGCAGGTCATGCTGCGCGCCAAAAGCGGGCTCTCCGGGCGCATGGCCATCTCCTATGCCAAGGGCACCGTCACCGGCACCGATGGCGCAAGGACTCCGCTATCCACCATCGACCCGCTCAAGCTCATCATGGGGCTGGGCTATGACGCGCCGGGGAGCCGCTTTGGCGGGCAGATCATCATGACCCATTCGGCGCAAAAGGAAATGTCGGCCACCAATGCCGCCGATTGCGGCAACAGCCTGTGCTATCGCCCCGGTGCTTTCACCATCCTCGACGCCACCGCCTATGTCCGCCTCGGACAGGCGCTGATGCTGCGCGCGGGCGTGTTCAACCTGACCAACGCCAAATACGCATGGTGGAGCGATGTGCGCGGCCTCTCGGCCAGTTCCTCCGTCACCGATGCCTATACCCAGCCGGGGCGCAATGCCTCCGTTTCGCTGACCGCGCGTTTCTGATCTCCACGCTTAAGGACAATTCCCATGAAGAAAGCCCTTCTTGCTTCCCTCCTGCTGGGTCTGGCCATGACCCCGGCAGCGCCCGCCATGGCCGACGGCCCCGTCGCCCCGCGTTCAGCACAGGCCGATGCCCAGGCCTTTGCCGCTGATCGTGCCGCGATTTTGGCCATGGCGGGCGATTACAAAGTGACCTTTGACCTTCGCGAGACGACAAGCTGGCGCGCCGATTATACGCCGATCCCGTCAAAACTGTCGGGCGGGCATGAGGTGGTGCGCGTGATCGAGGACACCGGCCCGCATATCGTCCTGCAGCACCTCTTGGTGGTCAGGGACGAGGGCAGCAGGACCATGGTCATCAAGCATTGGCGGCAGGATTGGAATTACCAGCCGGAAAATGTCCTGACCTATGCGGGCAAGGGGGAATGGAAGCTGGAAGCCATCCCGGCCGCAATGCGCGCGGGCCGCTGGTCGCAGACCGTGTGGCAGACCGACGATTCCCCGCGCTATGGCGGATGGGGGCAATGGAGCGACGAGGGCGGGGTGCGCCGCTGGCGTTCAAGCTGGACGCTGCGCCCGCTGGCCCGGCGTGATGCGGTGCGCCATCCGGCCTATGACCGCTATCTGGCCATCAACCGCCATTCGCCCACGCCCACCGGCTGGATCCATTGGCAGGACAATATGAAGGAAGGCCCCGACCCGGCAGGCTCGGGCAAGATCGTGCCCTTTGTGCAGGAATCGGGCCTCAACACCTATGTCCGCGATGGGAAATTCGATGTGGCGGCGGCGGAAAGCTATTGGGCCGCGACCAAGGATTACTGGGCCGCGGTGCGCGGGGCGTGGGATCAGACCATCGCCCGCCACCAGGGCGTGAAAGTGGCCGAAGTGGCCGAGACCGGATCGGCGGGCGCGGAAAGGCTGATGGGGCTGGCGGACGAGGTGAGGGCCGGAAAAATCAGCACCGACAAGGCGATTGCCGCCGCCCGCGCGGTGATTGCCGAGGTCGCCGGTTGAGGCGAAAGGGCGGGGGAGAGGCGATACCCCCGCCCTTTTTGCTCAGGTCGTCTGCCAGCCTCCGGCCAGAGCGCGGAACACATCCACCTCGGCAAAGGCGTTGGCGCGGCGGGCCGCCACCAGATCGGCCTCGGCCCCGGCCAATGTGCGCTGCGCATCCAGCACGGTCAGGAAATCGACCTGACCTTCGCGCTGGCGGGCGAGGCTGATGCGCGACGCGCGCAGGGCTTCATCCCTTGCGCGCTGCAGCGTATCGGCCCGTTGCCGCGCCGAGGAGAGATTGGACAGCGCCCGCTCGGTTTCCTCCAGCGCCACCAGCACCGCGCCGTCAAATTGCGCCAGCGAGGCCTTGGATTCGGCCTTGGCCGCCGCGATCCGCGCCCGCGCCGCCACGATATTGGGGATGCTCCAGCTGACCAGCGGCCCCAGCGACCAGCGCGAGGCCGAGGAACTGGTCACATCCATCCCGCCCAGCGCGCTGGCCCCGGCCGAGGCGCCAAGAGTGATGCGCGGGAAGAGATCGGCCGTGGCCACGCCGATCCGCGCCGTATCGGCGGCAAGCCGCCTTTCAGCCGCCCGCACATCGGGCCGCCGGGCCAGCAATGCCGCGCCATCGCCCACCGGGATCGGTTGCTTCAGCATGGGCGTGGCGATCACCCCGCGCAGCGCGGCGGGCAGATCGCCCGGATTGCGCCCGGTCAGCGTGGCAAGGCGCAGCAAGGCGGCCTGCCGATCGGCCTGCAATTGCGGGATGGTGGCGGCCTGCTGGTCGCGCAGGGCCGTGACGCGGATGAGGTCCAGCCGGTCCGAGCGCCCCACATCGACCCGCGCCCCGGTGATGCGGATCGAGCGGTCGAGCAGATCCACCGTTTCCTGCGCCACCTTTTCACGCTCGGCGCTGGTGGCGGCATCCAGATAGGCGCGCACCGTGTCGGACACCACCGCAAGGCGCACGGCATCTTCATCGGCTTGCGCTGCGGCGGCATCGCCCTTGGCCGCCTCTATCCCCCGACGCAGGCGACCAAAGGCATCCACCTCATAGGACAGCGCAAGGCCCCCATCATAGGCCCAACGCTCGCGCGACTGGCCCGGAATGGTCTGGATCGAGGAAATCCGCTGGCGATTGGCCGAGGCGGTCAGTGTGGTTTCGGGCAGCAGGATCGGCGCGCGTGCGCCGGTCAGGCTGGCGCGGGCCGCCTCCACCCGCGCGGCGGCCACGCGGATGTCGGTGTTGGCGGCCAGAGCATCGCGGACCAGAGCGTCGAGCACCGGATCGCCATACATGGTCCACCACTGATCGGCGGCAGGGGCTTCGGCAAAACCTGTGGCCTGCGCGCCCATAAAGGGCGCCTTGGCCGAGGCATTGGCCACCGGGGCATGATAATTCGGCCCGACGGCGCAACCGGCCAGCAGGCTGGTGGCCAAGAGGAGGGGAATGATGCGTGTCATCGCAAGTTTCCTCATTCGGCCGGTTGCAGCGCGCCGCCATGGCCCCGGCGACGCCAGGCCAGACGCAGCGCCAGTTTCCGGCACAGCACATAGAAGGTGGGGGTGAAGAGCAGGCCAAAGCCGGTGACGCCCGCCATGCCGAAGAACACCGCCGTGCCCAGCGCCTGACGCAGTTCCGCCCCTGCGCCGGTGGCGATCACCAGAGGCACCGCGCCAAGGATGAAGGCAAGGCTGGTCATCAGGATCGGGCGCAGGCGGGTTTGCGAGGCATAGACCGCGGCATCGACCGGATCCATCCCACGCTCATCCTCGGCCTGCTTGGCAAATTCCACCACAAGGATGGCGTTCTTCGCCGCCAGAGCGATCAGCACCACGAGGCCGATTTGCGTGAGGATATTATTATCCATCCCCCGCAGATTGACCCCCAGCATGGCCGCAAGCAGACACATGGGTACGATCAGGATGATCGAGAGCGGCAGCGTCAGGCTTTCATACTGGGCCGCCAGCACGAGGAAGACGAAGAGCACGGCCATGCCAAAGACCATCGCGGCGGTGTTGCCCGCATGGGCCTGTTGATAGGCAATGTCGGTCCATTCGCCGCCATAGCCGGGCGCCAGCGTCGTGTCGGCCAGCTTTTCCATCGTGGCCAGCGACTGGCCGGTGGAGAAGCCCGGCGCGGTGTCGCCGTCGATTTCCACCGCCGGTTGCAGGTTATAGCGCACCACGCGATAGGGCCCGGTCTTGTCCTCGAAATTGGCGACTGCGCCGATCGGCACCATTTCGCCGGTGTTCGAGCGGGTTTTCAGGTTGGCGATATCGGCCACGGTCGAGCGGTGGTCCGGGTCGGCCTGCGCGGTCACGCGATAGGTGCGG
Organism: Novosphingobium sp. 63-713; assembly: GCF_001898925.1. Classification (NCBI taxonomy): domain Bacteria; kingdom Pseudomonadati; phylum Pseudomonadota; class Alphaproteobacteria; order Sphingomonadales; family Sphingomonadaceae; genus Novosphingobium; species Novosphingobium sp. 63-713. The sequence continues at coordinate 617,195 of NZ_MKVS01000005.1, read as the reverse complement.
CCCAAAAGGTTGAAGTCATTGACGAAGGCCGAGCCGAGATAGACCTCGAGCGCCTCGAAGATCCGTTCGGGCGGCACGCCCAGCAGATCGGCCTTGCGACGGTCGATATCGGCATAGACGCGCGGCGTGTTGACATCGAACAGGGTATAGACCTGCTTGAGGCCCGCCTCCGCATTGGCCTTGGCGATCAGCGCCCAGGCCTGCGCATTGAGCGCATCATAGCCGCGCCCTTCGCGGTCCTGCAGCATGAAGCGATAGCCGCCCGCCGCGCCAAGGCCCTGAATGACCGGGGGCGGCACAAGGATGATGCGCGCCTTGTCATAACCGGCCATGGCTTTGTTGGCCTGATCCATGATGCCCTGATAGGTCGCGCCCAATGCCTTGCGTTCGGCAAAGCTCTTGAAGGGGAAATAGATCGCGCCCGAATTGGGAGCAGAGGTGCGCGAGGGACCGTGGAAGCCCGCAAACATCACCGCCCCGCGAATGCCCTGAATGGGCAGGATGCGGGCCGCCACATCGCGCACCACGCCATCGGTGCGCTCCAGCGAGGCGCCCGAGGGCAATTGCACGATGGCCAGGAAATAGCCCTGATCCTGCGCCGGGATAAAGCCCGAGGGCGTGATCAGGAACAGGCCCGCCGTGGCCGCGATCAGGGCGGCATAGGCCCCCATCATGCGCTTGGGCATGCCCAGCAACCGGCGCGTCAGGCGGGCATAGGCCGCGCTCATCCGGTCGAAACCGGCGTTGAAACGGTCCGCGCCGGTTTGCAGCATCCGCCGCCAGCGCGACATATGCACATGGGCGGCATCCACATGGCCGCGCAGCAAAAGCGCCGCCATGGCAGGCGAAAGCGTCAGGCTGAGCAGCAGCGAGATGACCGTGGCGGTCGAGATGGTGACGGCGAACTGCTTGTAGAACTGGCCCGACAGGCCGGTGATGAAGAGCGTGGGGACAAACACGGCGCAGAGCACCAGCACGATGGCGACCAGCGCGGTGGCCACCTCGTCCATCGAGGTGCGCGCCGCCTCCAGCGGGCTCATGCCCAGCGCCATGTTGCGTTCGACATTTTCCACCACGACGATGGCGTCATCGACCACAATGCCGATGGCTAGCACCAGCCCGAAAAGCGAGAGGTTGTTGAGCGAATAGCCCACTGCCGAGAGCATCACCGCCGTGCCGATCAACGAGACGGGGATGGCCAGCACCGGAATGATCGCCGCGCGCCAGCTTTGCAGGAAGATGAGGATCACCAGCACCACCAGCACCACCGCTTCGAACAGCGTGTGATAGACGGCATCAATCGACTGGCTAATGAATTCGGTGGGGTTGTAGATGGTGGAATATTCCAGCCCCTTGGGGAAGGTTTTGGAAATCGTGTCCATCTCGGACTTGATGCGCGCGGCCGCGGCCAGAGCGTTCGAGCCGGGGCGCTGCATCACCGCGATCACCACGGTGGGCTTGTTCGAAAGATAGGTGTTGATGCCGTAATCCTGCGCACCCAGTTCGACACGCGCCACATCGCGCACGCGGACCTGATGGCCGGCGGCGTCGGTGCGGATGACCACATCGTAGAATTGCTGGGGATCGGTCAGGCGGCCTTGCGTTTCCACGCCAAGCTGAAATGCCTCGCCCTTGGAATAGGGCGGCTGGCCCAGAGCGCCGGAGGAGACCTGCACGTTTTGAGCGCGCAGGGCCGCGACGATCTCGCCCGCCGTCAGATTGAGCGCGGCCGCGCGGGCCGGGTCGATCCAGACGCGCATCGCATAATCGCGCCCGCCGAACAGCTGCACATCGCCCACGCCGTCCAGCCGGGCCAGACGGTCGCGCACCTGCGTCAGCGCATAGTTCGAGATATAGTCGCGCGGCAGGCTGCCATCGGGTGATTGCAGATTGACCACCATCAGGAAGTCCGGGCTGGTCTTGCGCGTGACGACGCCCAGCCGCTGAACCTCTTGGGGCAGGCGCGGCACGGCAATCGCCACGCGGTTCTGCACCAGCACCTGCGCGGCATCCAGATCCGTGCCGATCTTGAAGGTGGCCGTGATCGTCACCTTGCCGTCGCCGGTCGACTGGCTGCTCATATAGAGCATGTTGTCGACGCCGTTGATTTCCTGCTCGATGGGCGTGGCGACGGTGGCCGCCACGGTTTCGGCCGAGGCGCCGGGATATTGGGCCGAAACGGTGACCGTGGGCGGCACCACTTCGGGATATTGCGAGACGGGCAGGCCGACAAAGGCCAGCGCGCCCACCACGGTGATAAGCACCGCCAGCACCGCCGCGAAGATCGGGCGGTCTATGAAGAAACGGGAAAAGCGCATGGGGGGATGCCCTTTGGGTTTAACGCGCCAGCGTCGCTTGCGCGGCGGCGGGGGTGTTGATCGCGGTGGGTGCGGCGGCGGGCGCCTGCGCGGAGATGGCGGCGGGGCGGGTGTTTACCTTGGCGCCGGGCATCGCGGCCTGAAGATTGGTGACGACCACGCGGTCATTGGGGGCAAGGCCCGAACGGATCACGCGCAGCCCGCGCACCACCGGACCCAGCGTGACGGGCTTGGCCGCCAGCGTGCCGTCGGGGCCGACCACCAGCACGGTCTTGCGCGCCTGATCGGACTGGATCGCCTCATCGGGAACCAGGAGCGCCTGCACCGTGCCGCCATGGCTCAGCCGCATCGCGCCGAACATGCCGGGGGTCAGGAACAGGCCGGGATTGGCCATCACCGCGCGGCCCCGGATCGTGCCCGAATGCGGATCAAGGCCATTGTCGGTGAAGTCCAATTGGCCCTGATGGCGATAGTCGGCCTCGTCCTGAAGCTTGATTTCGACTTTGGTGCTGGTGTTGCCGTTCGCCCGGTCGCGCTGGGCTTTCAGGTAAAGCGCTTCGGAGGAATCGAAGGTGAAATAGATGGGGTCGAGCGCGTTGATCGTGGTCAGCAGCGTGGCATTGGCCCCTTCGCCCGCGGCCACCAGATTGCCGACATCGACGCGGCGGTCGGAAATGCGGCCCGCGATGGGCGCGCGGACCTGGGTGAATTCCATGTCCAGCGCGCGGGCCTGCTGGCGCGCCTCGGCGGCGGCAAGGGCGGCCTGCGCGGCCTGAAGCCGGGCCTTCAGCCCATCGAGTTCGCCCGCCGAAATCGCCTCATCGCCCGACAGACGCGAGGCGCGGGCCAGATCGTTGCGGGCCAGCGCCAGCGTGCTGCGCGCCGAGGCGACATTGGCCGCCGCCTCGGCCAGAGCGGCGCGATAGGGGCGCTGGTCGATGGTGAAAAGGAGCTGACCCCTTTGCACGATATCGCCATCGCGGAAATGGCGCGCGGTGATCTGGCCGCCCACGCGCGGGCGCAGTTCGACGCTCTGGCTGGGGGCGAAGCGGCCGACGTAATCATCCCATTGAGTTACCGGGGCGACCATCGGCGTGGCCACGCCAAGGGTGGGGATGGGCATCACGGCGGCGGTGGCGCTGTCGTGATGCAGCGCTCTCCAGCCAAAGCCGCCCGCCAGCGCCAGCGCCAGCGTGGCCCAGGTGATGCGGCGAAAGAGGGGGGATCGGCCCGTGTCGCGCGCGGCGTCGCGCTGAATGTCGCGCTCATAGGCATTGTCGAGGTGAGAGGTCAGCATGTCCATTGGATCGGCTCCGGGCAGGCAGGAAAAACGCGCAAGGGACGGCTGCGCCGCGCGCCATCAGGGCACGGCAACGGACCTTCCCCGGCGCGCCGGGTAGAAACGGATGGCGGGCGTGATGCCCGCACAGGGATGGGATAAAACCGGCCCCGTCCGCGACGCGCGGGGGGGGGTGGGGGGATTGCGCCCCGGACGGGAACCGGTCTGGGCAAACGGCGTTGGGGTAAACGCCGCGCCTGAGGTCGGACGCGCTGTTCAGGCGCCCGTTGAAAGAGACGAACCGGGCAGGGACGGACGGTCCTGCACTTGGTGGACGGGGGGGTAGTCGGCCCGTGCTCTTTCAATACCAAACGGTATAAAATAGGACGGCGCGGCCGTCAACCGTATTTTTATACCGACCGGTATTTTTTATTTATATTATTGAAAAGACGTAAATTTATCTTAACGCCCCGGCCAGATTGCCAGAGTCGTCGTCACCAGCCGTTCCAGCTCGGCCGGGGTGGCGCCCGAGCGGGCCTGCACCGTCATGCCCTGAAGGATCGCGGTCAGATAGTGGGCCATGGCGGCCGGATCGACGCCCTCGGGGAAATCGCCCTCGTCACGGGCGCGTTCGAAACGCTCGATGATCGCGTGGTCGGTGGCCAGACGCAGCGAGGTAATCTCGTCGCGAATCGAGTCGGCGTAATTGGTGCAGGCCACCGCGCTCACCACGCTCAGGCATCCGCGCGGATCATTGCCGGTCTGCATCGCCAGCGCGCCGCGCAGGAAAGCCTCGGCCACGCCCTTGGCCGTGGGCGCGGTCAGCCCGGCGCGCACATAGGCCAGCTTTTCCTTTTCATACAGGTCAAGCGCCTTGCGAAACAGGGCTTCCTTATTGCCGAAACAGGCGTAAAGGCTGGGCTTGGTGATGCCCATCGCCTCGGTCAATTCCGTCATCGAGGCGCCTTCATAGCCCCGCGCCCAAAACACCTTGAGCGCGGCGGTCAGCGCGGCATCGGGACAGAACTGTCGCGGGCGGCCCCGATGGGTGGAATGGGGCGCCACAATGGTGTCAGGATCGAATTTCATACCAGGCAGTATATAAGAGTTTTGTGACATGGTCCATAGCACTTGCCGCGATCTGTCGCAGGAATCCTGACAATCACCCATTTTGCTGCGGTGCAGCATGGGGCTTGCGCCGATGCCATCTTTCTGGGAAACTTCACGAATCGCGTGAGGAGAACCGGTTATGACGGTGATCATCGACCCAACGCCCGGCCCGGCCGCGCCCGGCGGCAAGAGCGCCATTCTGCCCGCGCGGCCCGAGGCGATGCGCCTTGATCCGGCCCGCACGGCGGTGGTCGTCATCGACATGCAGAACGCCTATGCCTCGTCCGGCGGCTATGTCGATCTGGCCGGGTTTGACATTGCCGGGGCGGCGGGCGTCATCGGCCGCATCGCGCAAGTGCTGGACACCGCGCGCGGGGCCGGGGTTCAGGTGGTCTTTCTGCAAAACGGCTGGGATGGCGATTATGTCGAGGCGGGCGGGCCGGGATCGCCCAACTGGCATAAATCCAATGCGCTCAAGACGATGCGCGCCAGACCCGAATTGCGGGGCAAGCTGTTGGCGCGCGGGGGCTGGGATTATGAGCTGGTCGATGCGTTGGCGCCGCAGCCGGGCGACATTCGCGTTCACAAGACCCGCTACAGCGCCTTTTTCAACTCACAACTCGACAGCGTGCTGCGTTCGCGCGGGATCAAAACCATCGTCTTTGTCGGCATCGCCAGCAATGTCTGCGTCGAGTCGACCCTGCGCGATGCCTTCCATCTGGAATATTTCAGCGTGATGCTGGAGGATGCCACCCATCATCTGGGCCCGGATTTCGTTCATCAGGCCACGATCTACAATGTCGAGAAATTCTTCGGCTGGGTCAGCACGGTGGGCGATTTCTGCGGCAGCTTGGGGCAATTGCCCAAGGGAGGGGAATGATGCCTTTCGAACCGATCAACCCGCCGCAATTTCCCGCCCCCATCGCGCCCTATTCCGCAGGCGCGAAGGCGGGCAACACAGTCTATGTCTCGGGCGTGCTGGCGCTGGGCGAGGGGGGCATGGTGCTGCACGTGGGCGATGCGGCGGCGCAGACGCGCCATATTCTGGACGTGATCGCCATCACGCTGGAGGCGGCGGGCGCGACCATGGCGGATGTGGCGATGAACCATATCTTTCTGAAAAACCTTAATGATTATGCCGCCTTCAATCAGGTTTACGCCCAATACTTTCCCGGCGACAAGCCAGCGCGCTATTGCATCCGGGCCGATCTGGTCAAACCGGATTGTCTGGTCGAAATTGCCAGCGTGGCGCATATCGGCTGATGCCGGGCGGGGCGGACCTCTATTATGAAGAACACGGGCGGTCCGACGCGCCGCCCTTGATCCTGTCGAGCGGGCTGGGCGGATCGGCATCCTATTGGCGGCCGAATCTGGCCGCGCTCTCCCGTCATTTCCGCGTGATCGTCTATGACCATCGCGGCACGGGACGCAGCGACAGGGCCTTGCCCGAGCGCGTGACCCTGGCCGATCTGGGGGCGGATATGCTGGCCTTGATGGATCGGCTGGGCATCGCGCGGGCCGGGATGATCGGCCACGCTATCGGCGGGATGGCGGCGCTGGAGGCCGCGCGGGCCGCGCCGGACAGGGTGGATCGCATCGTCATCATCAACGGCTGGGCGCGGCTCGATCCGCAGACGGCGCGCTGTTTCGATGTGCGTCTCACACTTTTGCGTAAGGCCGGCGCGCGGGCCTATCTGGAGGCGCAGCCTTTGTTCCTCTTCCCGCCCGACTGGCTGAGCGAGCATGACGCGGCCTTGCGCGAGGAGAGCGAGCATCATCTGGCCCAATGGCCGGGCGATGCGGCAATGGAAAAGCGCATTGCGGCGGCGCGCAGCTTTGACGCCGCGCCATGGCTGTTTCACGTCGCCTCGCCGGTCCTGGCCATCAGCGCGGCCGATGATCTGCTGGTGCCATGGCGCAATTCTCAGGCCCTTGCCCAAGCGCTGCCCCACGCCGTCCATCGCCATTTCGACTGGGGCGGCCATGCGCTCAATGTCACCGCATCCGATCGGTTCAACCGCGACATCCTCGACTGGCTGACCAGCGGGGCCACGCCATTTAGGAGCTAGCCCCATGCAAGTCGGTGTCTTTGTTCCCATCAACAACAATGGCTGGCTGATCAGCGAGAACGCGCCGCAATACCACCCCAGCTTTGACCTCAACAAACAGATCGCGCAAAGCGCCGAGAAATACGGGCTGGATTTCCTGCTCTCGATGATCAAGCTGCGCGGGTTCGGCGGCAAGACGCAGTTCTGGGAATATGGGCTGGAGAGCTTCACGCTGATGGCGGGGCTGGCGGCGGTCACGGAAAAGATCAAGATCTACGCCACCTGCCCCACGCTGGTCATCCCGCCCGCCTTTGCCGCGCGCATGTGCAGCACCATCGACAGCATCAGCCATGGGCGCTTTGGCCTCAACCTGATCACCGGCTGGCAGCCGCCCGAATATACCCAGATGGGCGTGTGGCCGGGCGATGAGCATTTCCGCAACCGCTATCAGATGCTCGACGAATATGCCCATATCCTGCGCGAATTATGGGCAAACGGTGTGTCCGATTTCAAGGGCGACTATTACCGGATGGAGGATTGCCGCGTCCGGCCCCAGCCGCAGGGCGATATGAAGATCATCTGCGCCGGGTCATCGGATGCGGGCCTCGCCTTTTCGGCCAAATGGGCCGATTACGCTTTCTGCCTTGGCAAGGGCGTCAACACGCCCACGGCCTTTTCCTTCAACAATGACCGTCTGGCCAAGGCGCTGGAGGCAACCGGCCGCGATGTTCAGGTCTTTGTGCTGGTGATGATCATCGCCGCCGAGACGGATGAAGAAGCGATGGCCAAGTGGAAGAGTTATAATGACGGCGTTGATCTGGACGCCATCGCCTGGCTGGCCGAACAGGGGGCCAAGGACAAGGTCAACACCGACACCAATGTCCGCCAACTGGCCGCCCCCGAAGGCGCGGTGAATATCAATATGGGTACGCTGGTCGGTTCCTATGCCAGCGTAGCGGAGATGCTGGATGAAATGGCGCTGGTGCCCAATACGGGCGGGGTGCTGCTGACTTTCGATGATTTTGTCGAAGGGGTGGAGGCTTTTGGCACCCGTATCCAGCCGCTGATGAAAAGCCGGGGGCAGGTTCAGGTCTGATCCTCGCCGCGCGATTTGCGGATCAGCATGACCGAGCCGTCGCTGCCGGTGATTGCGTCAATGCCCAGCGATTCGTGGATCGTGGCGATGAAATCATCCGAATTGCGCGCCGAAAACATGCCGCCCACGCGGATATTGGCGATACGCGGGTCGCTGATCACCATAGGCGCGCGCCGATAGCGGTTGAACTCTTCGACCGCCTGGGCCAGCGTTTCGCCCTGCAGATAGATTTCGCCCTGCTGCCATGCGGTTTTCTGCGCCAGCTCGCCCTTGGGCAGGGGCACCACCGAAATCGCCGCGGCGCGCATCATCGCGCTCGATCCCGATGACACTTCGGTCAAGGTCCGGCCGTGGTCGAGCACCGCTACCTTGCCGTCCAGCACCGTCAGCTCGGTCAGATCGGGGCGGACGCGCAGGTTCATATCGGTGCCCGTGGTTTCGACATCGCCATCGCGCGCGGAAATCAGGAAAGGGCGCGAGGCATCGCGGGCGATCCTGAAATGGGCCTCGCCCCGCACGAAGTGGACCTGACGGATCTCGCGTTCAAAGGCCACGTCGATGGCACTGTCGGTGTTGAGGCGCACTTTGCTGCCATCGGGCAACTGGATCAACCGGGTCTCGCCCACGGCGGTGCTGTATCGCGCAGGTCCGGCATAGCGCCAGATCGCCCCGCCCGCCGCCGCCACCAGCCCGACACCCGCAGCCATGGCGGCAAAGCGGCGGCGGCTCGGATTGGCGGGCGCCTCATCCCCGTCGGCGGCCATATCATCGTTGGCCCCGACGCCATGGACTACGGCGTCATTGTCGGCGCGCGTGGGCGCGCGCAGGGTGCCGGCCATCTCCCAGCTTGCCTCGGCCTTGGCAAAGGCCACGCCATGCGCCGGGTCCTGTTCGACCCAGCGATAGGCTTCGTTCCAGGCCTGCGGCGTATCGCTCTCGCGCGCCATGTGAAAAAGACGCGCCGCTTCCTGCTCAATCGCCTGTCTTTGCCGACCTTGTGGGGGCCGACCTTGCGGGGTCTGGCCCTGCGTGGATTGACCGGGCGGGGGCGGGATTGTCAAAACGCGCATCCTCAAAATGGCCGATGGCCTGCATGACTTTCAATGTGGCTTTGGCGATATGTTTGTCGACGGTAAAGACGGACAGGCCCATCTGTTCTGCTATCTCCCTGACCGGCATATCATGGACCCGGCGCAGCAAGAATGCCTGACGGCATTGCGGAGGCAGCGTGTCGACAATCGCGGCCAGTTTGCGCAGGTGATCGCGCGCCTGAAGCATGCGTTCGGCCGAAAGCGTGTCGGCCACCAGATCGAGATCGGCGATTTCTTCGAGCGTGACGATCTTTTGCCGTCGCGCCTGATCGATCAGCAGGTTGCGCGCGATCTGAAACAGATAGGAGCGCCCGTTGACCACCCGCGCGAAATCGGCCGTGGCATAGGCGCGGGCCAGCACTTCGGCCACGACATCCTCGACATCCTGCCGTTGATGCATCACCCGGCGCATCCGGCTGCGCAAGGCGGCCTCATGCACGAGTATGGTGCTTTTGAACCAGTCAAGGCGAAGGCGAACCGGATCCGTCACGAAGATTATGCCCCTGCATGGCGACCCGAATATCGCGCGGGCGCCAACTTCATCGAAGAGTTCGCCGCATTGCCATACGCAAAAAACGCAGCCTAAGCACAAATCGTCATAAGTAAATTATCAGTGGCAGAAATTTCAGCGCCGCTCGTTCCCACCTCTTGCAACATATTTGAAACACGGGGAATGTGAGTGGGCCTTTCAAGACATCAGCTAAATTGCGCGAGCGTTCTGGCGCTGGGCATCGTGATTTCCGCACCGGCCGCAGCGCATGCCGCCGCCCAGACCACCGCCGTCGATTTTCATATCGCGCGCCAGTCGCTGCCCGCCGCCATGGCCGAATTCTCGCGCCAGTCGGGGGTCCAGATCCTCTTTCCCTATGACCAGTTCAAAGGCATCATCACCAACCCGGTCGAAGGCCGGATGACGCCCGAACGCGCGGTGGCCGCGCTGATCAGCGGCACCGGCGTCACGGCCAGCCCGGTCGGCGCGCGTTCGATCGCGCTGCGGCTCGCCGTGCGTGCCCATGCGCCCGAATTCAGGCCCATCGCCCTGACCACCCAGAGCGCGGGTTTTGACGCAGGAGCGCCCGGCGCCGCCCCCGCACCGGCCCCGGCCGCCGATCCCGCCTCGGCCATCACCGTCGTGGGCAGCCAGATCAAGGGGGCCAAGATCAACGAGGCCGTGCCCGTCACGGTGATGGATCTGGACCAGATCAAGGCGACGGGCGCGGTTTCGGGCGATGATCTGCTGCGCTCTATCCCCCAGATGGGCGACGTTTCGTTCAACAGCACCTCAGGCCAGACCAGCAGCAATTTCGCACGCGGCGACGTCGGCTCGATCAATCTGCGCAATCTGGGCGTGGGCAGCACGCTGGTGCTGCTCAACGGCCGCCGCATGGTGGCGCATCCCGGCAGCCAGGCCGACGAAAACCTGGCCCCGGTCATCACCTATAACTCGAACACGATCCCCGTTGCCGGGCTGCAGCGGGTCGAGGTGCTGCGCGACGGCGCCGCCGCGCTTTACGGCGCGGATGCGGTGGCGGGCGTGGTCAACACCGTGACGCGCGGCAATGTCGAGGGCGGCTATGTCGATCTGCAATATGGCGGGGCGCAGGGCACCCATCTGCGCGATCTTCAGGTCAGCGGCCTGCTGGGCCATAATTTCGCCGAGGGGCGGGGCAATTTCTCGCTCAACTTCTCCTATGTCGACCGCACCGCTCTGGAGGCGCGCGATCAGGATTTCACCGCTTCGGCCGACAAGCGCGCGCTGTTTGCGGGCACCGGCTTTGCCGGGCTGAACTCGCTCGATCTGCGCAGCACGCTGAGCAATTACGGCGATTTTGCCGCCATCGGCCGCACCAGCGCGATCACCAGCAATGGTTCGGCCGTCACCAGCGCCTCGGGCACATTCCATATCCAGCCCACCACCAATTCGGGCTGCAAGGTGACGCTGGCCAACGGCGTCTGCGTGGACACGGGCACGCGCGCCACCTCGGGCGCGGATCGCAATCTGCGCTGGGACGGCAATGCCAACAACAATATCTCGGTCTCGCCCGCCGTGCGCCGCCTGAACCTGTTCGGCACATGGCATTATGACCTCAACGACGCCATCACCGCCTTTGGCGAGTTGGGCTATTACATGGCCCGTTCGAGCAGCGTGCAGGACAGCGTCTTTTCGATCAGCTCGATCCCGATGGCGGTGCCCGCCTCCAATTACTGGAATCCGTTTGGCGCGACCACGCTGCCGGGCGGCGCGGCCAATCCCAACCGAATCGCCGGGCTGAACATCGGCGCGGCGGGCCTGCCGGTGACGATTTCCTCGATCCGCCTGACCGATCTGGGGCCGACCTATGATCTGGTGGACAACAGCCAGTTCCGCGCTCTGGCGGGGCTGCGCGGCCAATGGCATGGGTTCGACTGGGAATCGGCGCTGCTTTATTCTGAAGCCACCGTTATCGACAAGCAGAACGGGGTAAGCGCCACCGCGCTCCAGAACCAGCTCGCGCTCTCCACCCCCGATGCCTATAATCCCTTTGGCACATCGGCGAACACGCAGGCCGCCGTGGACGCGATCAAGGTGGTGTCGGTCCGCCGCGACCGCACCACGCTGGCCTCGGCCGATTTCAAGGCTTCGCGCAAGGATCTGTTCCATCTGCCGGGCGGCGATGTGGGCGTGGCCTTTGGCGGCGAAGTGCGCCGCGACACCCAGCTCGACGACCGCGACGCGCGCGTCGACGGCACGATCACCTGGACCAACACCGTCACCGGCGTGACCCAGCCCAGCGACCTTTACGGCGTCAGCCCCACGCCCGACACGCGCGGCAGCCGCGTCGTGGCGGCGACCTATGCCGAATTCGCCATCCCGCTGATCTCGCCCGACATGCATGTGCCGCTGGTGCGCAGCCTCGATCTTCAGGCGGCGGGGCGCTATGAACATTACAGCGATTTCGGCAGCGTGGCCAAGCCCAAGTTCGCCGCCTCGTGGGATGTGGTGGACGGGCTGCGCCTGCGCGGTTCGTGGGCGCAGGGGTTCAAGGCGCCCAACCTTGAAGTGATGAATGCCTCCATCGTCACGCGCGGCAACACGCGGGTCGATTATGTCCGCTGCGAGGCGGATCTGCGCGCCGGGCGCATCACCTCCTTTGCCAATTGCGCGCAATCCTATGTCGCCACGGCCCAGCGTTCGGGCAACCCCAACCTGAAGCCCGAGGAATCGACGAGCTGGTCGCTGGGCGCGGTGCTGGAGCCCAAATTCCTGCCGCCGAGCTGGGGCCGGTTGACGCTGACGGTCGATTACTGGGCGGTCAAGCAGAAGGGAATCGTGGGTGTGTTCGGCGAGGGCAATGCGCTGATCCTCGATTATCTGCTGCGCCAGCAGGGATCGAGCAATCCCAATGTCATCCGTCTGGCGCCTACGGCCGATGACGTTGCGCTCTATGCCAACACCGGTCTGGCCGCGGCCGGACAGGTGCAATATGTGAAGGACCAGTATGTCAACCTTCAGCCGCAGGATGTGCGCGGGCTGGACATCAGCCTGACATGGCGTCTGCGCGGCACCCGCTTTGGCGATTTCACGCTGACGGGCAATGGTGCGCATCTGATCCGCTTTTATCGCGCCCCTTCGCCCCAGATCCAGCAATTGCTGGACGCGCGAGCCACGGGCTTGATTAACGCGGGCACGATCATCACCGGCGGCGGCTCGCTGCTGGGTCAGGACGGGCGCCCGGCGTGGAAGGCGCAAGGCTCGCTGACATGGAAGCTCAAGGGCATCACCGTGGGCGGTTCGGTGCAATATACCGGCGCGGTATGGGATACGAGCGCGGTGGATGCCTCGGGCAATTACTGGCGCGTGAAGGCCCAGACCACCGGCAATCTCTATGCCCAGTATGAATTCGACAAGGGCGCGCTGAAAGGCACCAGCATCCGCTTTGGCGCGCGCAACATCACCGATGAAAAGCCGCCTCTGGCCATCAGCGCCTTTGGCTATATGGGCGCGCTTTATCAGGGCTATGGCCGCTATCTCTATGGCGGCATCCGGCGCGAATTCTGATGCCCCACGGGCGGCGCGGGCGACACCCCATCCCATCCCGCGCCGCCCACCCTCTGCCTCCAACCGGAGATATTCCGTGACGATCAGACAATCCCGCATCCCGCATGGCGGCTGGGCGCTGGCGCTAGGCGTCGGCCTGCTCGGCCTGGCGGCTTCCGCCACCGGCGCCGCGCCCGTAAAGCCCGCGCCCCCCGCTGCCCCGGCCGCCGCGCCGCCCATCGCTCCAGTGGCGGCCCCGGCCCCGCCGCCCCCCGCCTATCCCAGCACCTATCGCCCGGCCCGATCCGCGCCCTTTGCCATTGTGGGCGCCAATGTGTTCGACGGGGCGGGCCATCTCTTCGAGGGCGGCACAGTTCTGGTCGAGGATGGCAAGATCCGCGCGGCGGGCCGGGATATTGCCGTTCCCGCCGGATGGCAGGTGATCGACGGGCGCGGCAAATGGGTGACGCCGGGCGTCATTGATTCCCATTCGCATATGGGCGTCTTTGCCGCGCCGGGGGTTCAGGGCCATGCCGACGGCAATGAGAATGTCGACCCCAACACCGCGCAGGTCTGGGCCGAGCATTCGCTCTGGCCGCAGGACCCCTCGTTCGACCGCGCGCGCGAAGGGGGCGTGACCTCGCTGCTGATCCTGCCGGGTTCGGCCAATCTGTTTGGCGGGCGCAGCGTCTCGGTCAAGAATGTGCCTTCGGCCACGATGCAGGGGATGAAGATCCCCGATGCGCCCTATGGGCTGAAAATCGCCTGCGGTGAAAATCCCAAGGGCCGCTATGGCAGCCGGGGCCGCTCGCCCGCGACACGGATGGGCAATATGGCCGGTTTCCGCAAGGCATGGATCGAGGCCACTGACTATCGCAACCGCTGGCGCGCCTATCGCGCGAAACAGGCCAATGGGCAGGGAAGCGAGGCGCCCAAACGCGATCTGGCGCTGGAATCGCAGGCAGGCGTGCTCGATGGCCAGATCATGCTGGAAAACCACTGCTACCGCGCCGATGAAATGGCGCTGATGGTCGATATGGGCAAGGAGTTCGGATACCGCACAACCGCCTTTCACCATGCGGTCGAGGCCTACAAGATCCGTGACATCCTGGCCCGCGAAGGCATTTGCGTGGCCACATGGGCCCAGCGCTGGGGCTTCAAGATGGAGGCCTATGACGCGGTGGAGGAAAATGCCGCGCTGCTGCATCAGGCGGGCGTCTGCGTGGCGATCCATTCGGACGAGGCCGAACTGGCCCAGCGGCTGAATGTTGAAGCCGCCGTGGCGCTGGCTGCCGGGCGGCGCCACGGCATTCAGATCAGCCAGGCCGAGGCGGTCAGCTGGTTCACCTCGAATGCCGCCCGCGTGATGGGCATTGCCGAGCGCACCGGTTCGCTGGCGCCGGGCAAGGATGGCGATGTGGTGATCTGGAGCGCCAACCCTTTCAGCATTTATGCTCTGGCCGAAAAGGTCTTTATCGATGGCGTCCTGCAATATGACCGGCACGATCCGCGCTATCAGCATCAATCCGATTTCGAGAGAGGGCAGGTGGTCCATGCGCAATAAGATGCTTTGGCTGACTGCCCTGCTGGCATCGCCTGCTTCGGCCCAGAGCGTGCCGGTGGCCTTTGTCCATGCCCGCGTGCTGGCGGGCGAGGGGCGCGTGGTGGAGGATGCCACGCTGGTGCTGCGCGATGGATTGATTGCCGAACTGGCCCCAGCCGCAGCGCCGCCCGCCGGGGCGCGGGTGGTGGACGCCACCGGCAAGACAATTACCGCGGGCCTTGTCGCCGCCGACACCACGCTGGGGCTGGTCGAGGTTTCCTCGGTTTCGGGCACCAATGATGCGCATCCCTCCTCGGCGGATCTGAGTGTCGGGGCCGATGTGCAATTCGCGCTCAACCCGGATTCAACCGCGCTGGGCGTGGCGCGGGCGGGGGGCGTGACCTCGGCCATCACCCTGCCCGATGGGGCGCGGGGTGAGGCTGGCGGGCATCATCTGATGTCGGGTCTGGCCGCCGCGATCACGCTGGGCGACGGGGGCGCCATTTTGCGGCGCGGGCGGATCGCCGCCGTGCTCGAACTGGGCGAGGCGGGGGCCAAGGTCGGGGGCGGATCGCGCGCCTCGGATCTGGTGCTGCTGCGCGAGGCGCTTGATGATGCGCGCCTCTATGCCCGCAACCGCCGCGCCTATGAAAGCGGCAATCTGCGCGCTCTCTCGCTCTCTCATGCCGATCTGGAGGCGATCCAGCCGGTCCTGACAGGTCAGGTGCCGCTGGTGGTGGGCGCGCACAGCCGGGCCGATATCCTTCAGGCGCTTGATCTGGCGGGCGAATTCAAATTGCGCATCATCATTCGCGGGGGCGAGGAGGCATGGCGCGTGGCCGACCGTCTGGCGCGGGCGCGGGTGGGCGTGATCCTCAATCCCACCGACAATCTGCCCAAGAGTTTCGAGGTGCTGGGCGCAAGGTCGGACAGCGCGGCGATCCTGCGCAAGGCGGGGGTGGCCGTGGCCATCATCGGCAATGACAGCACGCACCGCGTGGGCGAAATGCGGTTTAACGCCGGAATGGCGGTGGCGCGGGGGCTGAATTATGCCGATGCCCTTGATGCGATCACGCTGACGCCCGCCCGCCTGTTCGGCCTTGATGCCCAGATCGGCAGCATCGCGCGCGGCAAGCAGGCCGATATCGTGGTGTGGGATGGCGATCCTTTCGAACCGCTGACGCAGGCCACGCAGGTCTTCATCCGGGGCGCCGCGATCACCGCCGAGTCGCGTCCGGAGGCTTTGGCGCGGCAATACGCCAAATACCATCAGTGAGCGCGCGCCGCGTCGCTTGGCAAGGCGAAAACAGGCACTATCCCTTTGGGGATATTCGAGGAATGATGTGATGCAAAAGATGTTTCTGGCCCTGCTGGGCGGCGCGGCCCTGATCCCGGCCCCTGTGATGGCCAATTCCGGGGCCAATTCTGGGGTTGTTCCGGCCATTGCCTTCATCGACGCCACCGTGTTCGACGGCACGGGCGCGGCCCCGGTGCGGGAAACCGTGCTGGTGCAGAACGGGCGGATCGTCGCGGTGGGGGCAAAGCTCAAGCTGCCCGCGGGCACGCGCAAGGTGGCCGCGCAGGGCAAGGCGCTGCTCCCCGGCTTCTTCGACGTTCACACCCATTGGACGCCGGGCGGATTGCCCGACACCACGCCCCAGATCGCCACCGCCTATGTCCAGTCGGGCATCACCACGGTCAATGATTTCCACCAGCAGCCCGAATCCTATGCCCCGCGCCGCGCGTGGCTGGCGCAACTGGCGGCCCCCCATGTCAATTTCGCCGCCCGCATCAGCACGCCGGGCGGCCACGGCGCCGATTGGGCCGATCAGGCCACCACGATCTGGATCAATACGCCCGAGGCCGCCCGCGCGGCGATCAAGGGCCTCGAAGCCTATAAGCCCGACCTTATCAAGGCCTTCACCGACGGCTGGCGCTATGGCGCCGCGCCCGACAACACCAGCATGGACCGCTGGACGCTCAAAGCGCTGAGCGAGGAGGCGCATAAGCGGGGCTGGTCGGTGCTCACCCATACGGTGACGGTCGAACGCGGGGTGGCGGCCTCGATGGCGGGCGTGGATTCGCTGGGCCATGTGATCCAGGACCGTCTGGCCACGCCTGAAGAGGTGGCCCAGATCGCCAAAAGCGGGATGGGCATGGCCCCCACGCTGGCCGTCTATGACCCGGACAAGCCCGGACAGCCCAAAGCCGACGAGATGCGCCAGCGCAAATTCTCCTATGCGCTGAAAAATGTGAAGGCGCTGTTTGATGCGGGCGTGCCGATTTCGGTGGGGACGGATGCGGGTATGCCCGGCACGCCCCATGGCGTGTCCACGCTGCATGAACTCGAACTGCTGGTGCGCGCCGGGCTGACGCCCGCGCAGGCGCTGGTGGCCGCGACGCAGACCAGCGCAAAAGTGATGCGCCTTGATGGCGATCGCGGCACGATTGCGCCGGGCAAGCGCGCCGACATTCTCCTTGTCGACGGCAAGCCCTGGGAGAATATCGAGGACATTCACAAGATCACGCAGGTCTATATCGACGGCCGTCTGGTCAGCGGGGTGGGCGCGCCGCCTCTGCCCGCCGCCAATCTGGCCAACCGCCTGCCCTCGGTCAAAATCGCCGCGCTGGTCGATGATTTCGAGCGCAAGGACCGGCGCTCCTCGCTCGACACTCTGCGGCTGGAAACCGGCGATGGCGGCATGGACCGCACCGTCGAGATCACTCAAACCGTGCCGCGCGATGGCGGGGGGCAGGCTTTGCTGCTCTCGGCGAAAATGGCGGTGAAGGGTGATGCCTATGCCGGTTTTGCCGTGCCGCTGACGCGCGGTTCGGTGGTGCCGGTCAATCTGGCCGGTTATAAGGGCATCCGCTTCGATATAAGGGGTGATGGGGCCTATGTCCTGCGCCTCAACGGGCTGGACGGCGTGTGGAGCGCGCCGGTTTCAGGCGGCGCGCAATGGACCAGCGTGGAAGTGCCTTTCACCGCGCTGACCGCCGCCGCGCAGCGGGGCAAGCCGGGGCCGGCCTTTACCGGCGATGGCCTTGTTCAGCTTGAACTGGGCGGATCGCGCGAGGGCGGTCAGCGGCTCTGGGTCGAGGTGGACAACATCACTTTCTATTGATCGCCCTATTGATTGCGGGCACTCGGCGCTTCACCGCAGCAATCAGTTCGGGCAGGCTGGACACCTGCTCGATACCATATCGCGCGCCGGTGATGTCCACATTGCCCTTGCGCCAATACCCGGGCGGACACAGCACGATCAGCTTGCCGCCCCGCGCATGGAGGCCCATTTCCAGCAGGCTGATCGGGCTTTGCGATCCGGGCGAGAAATAGAGGACGATGACATCGGCGCTTTCCAGCGCGCCAAGCTCCCATTCGACCTGACGGCGGAATTCCGGCTCGTCGGCCTCGGGCCGCCATTTGGGGTTCCAGTCGGGGCGGCGGGGGTTGAGGATCACAACATTGTCGGCCGCCAGCGCCTCGATCATGCCTTTCTGCCAGTCGGGCGCGTTGCCCATGTCGATGCTGCCGCCCAGAAAGACGCGGGCGCGGTCATGCGTCTTTGGCAGCGCCTCGGGCGAGGTGATGACGCTGGAGGTTTGCGCATGAGCGAGTGGAGCGGCCAGAAGCAAAGCGCCAGAAAGCAAAGTGAGGGGAAAGAGCATTCTCATACCCCCGCGATAGGGCCGAAGCGCATCGCGATCAACGGCGGCTCGCCGCATCCTCATCCCAAACAGCCTGCGCCGCCAGATCGTCAAACTCCCCCGGCCACTCCGCTGCCCATGCCGCCTTTTGCGCTTCATCGGCCCAACTGGCGCTTATACCTGCCATCATCATGGCGCGCAGGTCATCGCGGCTGGCGCCCATATGGCTGTACATCAATTCCCACGCGCCCGCCGGGCTGACGCGGTGCAATTGGGGGTCGTCGCTGTTGGGGTGGATCGACAGGCCCATGGCGATCATCGCGCGGATCGGGTGATGCCGCGCCCAATCCTCGGGCGTCATGGTGCGCAGATAATAGGAATTGGTCGGCACCACGGTGAACACCATGCCGCGCGCGCGCAGGCTTTCGGCCAAGGCGGGATTGTCGATCATCGTATAGCCATGGTCGATCCGTTCGACGCCCAGATCATCCACCGCGATGGCGACATTGGTCCATGGCATCCCGAATTCCCCGGCATGGGCGGTGGCGCGCAGGCCCTCTTTCCGCGCCAACGCATAGGCAGGGGCAAACCATTCGGGCGGGCCGTCATTCTCGCGGTAATCGATGCCGATGCCCGCCACGCGCGGATGGCGATGGGCCAGCATCGCCTCGACCATGGCGACGGCCTGCGCGGGTGGGGCCTCGCGGTCGATGGCAGGGATGAGGAGCGATGAGATCGGCGCGGCCGCCATCGCCTCCACCATCGCCTGCTGGATCTCGCCATAGGGGATGGCATGGGCGGCCAGAGTGGCGGTGGGGTTCCAGAAGAATTCGGCGTGGCGGACGTTATCGGCCGCCGCATCCTCCAGATATTCGCGCACCAGCCGGGCGATATCCTCCGGGCGGCGCAGCAAATGCTGCTCCATCGCGCGCAGGGCATGGAGCACGCCCACCGGCTTGCGCCCGCGCGTGTAAAGCCCTGCGGCCATATCCGTGGGGATCGGCGCATCATAACGCCGCGCCAGATCGCGAAACGTTTCCTCGCGCATCGCGCCCAGCAGATGGCAATGCAGTTCCACCTTGGGCAGGCGGGTGAAGAAGGCGCGCTGATCGGCGCTGACCACTCGCCCTGTGGCCGAGGGGGGCAGCACCGAAAGCGTTTCTTCCATGGCAATCGGCATCGCGGCGGCTCTCAACGGTGGACGGTGGTGTAGAGGTAATAGGCCAGGGGCAGCGAGAGCAGCAACAGGCCGGGTGTCACCCGCCGCGCCCGCCCGCCGATCAGACAGATCAGCACATAGGACACCAGTCCTACGGCAATACCCGTACCGAAACTGTTGGCGATCAACGTGGCCAGCAGCATCAGCACCGGGGGCAGGGTCTCCTCCAGCCTTTCGCCGCCCAATTGCCGCAGCGAACCCATCATCCCCGTGCCCACTAGGATCAGCGCCGGGGCGGTTGCCTGCTTGGGGATCGCCATGGCCAGCGGGATCGCCAGCAGCGAGGCCAGATAGCACAGCGAGGCGGTGATCGGCACCAAGCCGGTGCGCCCGCCAGCGCTTGCCCCCGCCGCCGATTCCACCAGCGCCGTGCCGCCCGGAATGCCCAGCATCGGCCCGAAGGTGGCCGCCAGCGCATCGACCAGAAAGGGTCGGTCGATTTGAGGCAGATTGCCGTCATGGTCTGTCAGCCCCGCCTTGGCCCCCACGGCCAGCGTGGTGCCCATGGTCGAGAAGAATTCGGCGACGAAATAGGCAAAGAGATAGGGCAGGGCCTTGATGGTGAAGACTCCCGCCCAATCGACATGGCCCAGCACCGGCCCCATGGCGGGGGGTAGACCCAGCGGGGTAGCGGGCGCAAGGGTGATGCCCAGAACCGCGCCCAGACCCGCCGCTGCGATGATCCCGGCAAGGATCGCGCCCGGCACGCGCCGCGCCTGAAGCGCTACCGCCACGCCCAGCCCGACCAGCGCCATTTGCGGCCCGGCTTGCGAAAAATCGCCAAGGGACAGTGCATTGGTCTTGGCATTGACCGAAACCATGCCCGCATCGCGGCATCCCAGCAGCGCGATGAATAGACCGATCGAGGCGCCAAGGCCCAGCTTGATCTCACGCGGGACCAGACGCATCACCCAGCCGCGCGCGCCGGTGATCGTCAGCAGCGTGAACAGCACGCCTGAGGCCATCGCTATGCCCAGCGCCGAGGGCCATGGCAGATGCTCAACCTGCGTCAGCGTGATGCCCAGCAACGCCGCTCCGCCGATGCCCGGCCCGACGATAAAGGGCAGGTTGGCGTAAAGCCCCATCGCCAGACTCCCCAGCGCCATGACGATCAGCGTGGCCGTGGTGGCCGCGCCCTGATCCATGCCGCCGCCCGAGAGCAGGCGCGGGATCACCACCACCAGATAGGCCGAGGCCATGAAGGTGGTCAGCCCCGCGACGGCTTCGCGCGGCAGGGTGGTGCCGCGTTCCGCCATGCGGTTGCGCCACAGGTTGGCGATCATTGGCGGGCCTGTGCGGTAAAGCGGGCGAGGAAGCGGGGCACGTCGATGCTCTCGACCACCTCGACCATCTGTTCGCCGCGATGGGGGGCGAGATCCTCCTTCCACATCTGCGCGGTGCCATAGCCCGCGCCGGGCATCAGATCGACATCCATGCGGGCGGTGAACTTCTTGGTCACCAATGTGGGATCCAGCGCCACGGCCACGGTCATTTCATCCCACAAAGGCTGGTCGATGCGGGCATATTGGGCGATGTAGCGAGCAGTAGGCGTGCCTGCCGAACCGATCTGATCGGCCAGCGCCCGCGTCATCCGCGCCGAGGTGGTGACATTGCCCACCACGGTGATTTTCCGCCACGGCGCGGTCAGCACGATATGGGCTGCCTCGGGGTCAAAGACGAAATTGAAATCGGTGGCATAGTCGGCATTGTCCAGCACGCGGGCGGCCTGCATGTCATAGCCGCCGCCCTGCATGGCGATGCCCTTGGCCTTGGCGGCGATATCGGGGGCGATGCGCAGCGCCAGCGCGATATTGGTCAGCGGCCCGGCGCAGATGATCGTCACCTGCCCCGGATGGGCGCGCACGGCCTCGATCAGGCGGTGGACGGCATCCTGCGCCACCGGCCTGATGGTGGGCGCGCCCTCGGCCATCGGGGGGACCAGATCGGGGTCTTCGGGGTGATATTGGCGGCCGGGCCTCGGCGCGTTCCATGCGCCCTTCCACGGGATCGGGCCAAAGCGGGCCTCCCACGCCTTCATTTCGGGCAGGGAGCGGATGAGCGGCGTCTGCGCGCCCCGCGCCACCGGAACATCGCCGCGCCCGGCGATTTCGAGGAAGCGCAGGGCGTGCTGCGTTTCCTCCTCCAGCCATTGGTCGCCGGTGACGACGCCAACGCCCAGCAGGTTGACATTGGGGTCGCGGATCAAAGGGATCAGGGCCTGAAGATTGCTCTGTCCGGGGCCGAGAAAGTCATTGTCGAACCATACCATGGCGCGACTGTCCTGCCCAGCCGGGACAGAATGGCCGACAGGTCTGGGCGCGGCCATGGTGAGGGACGCCATGGAGAGAGCTGTGCTGCCCAGCACTGCCTGCCACAATTTCATGCCCTGATCCCCCTCCTGCTTATTTCGCTTCGGCCAGAACCAGCACGGTGGCCAGTTCATTGTTGAAGTTGCGCAGGTTAACCGTCTTTTCCAGCTTCAGCCCTTCGTCCAGCGAGTGGTTGCGGAAGGTTTCAAAGCCCGAACCCAGCGTGAGCGCGGAAATGCCCTTGCTCATCGGGATGTTGCTGTCGGTCGATCCGGCGCTGTACTTGGGGGCGAAACCATTGGCCTTGGCCACGGCATCGGCCACCTTCACGATGCGCGACTCCATCGGCGTGGTGCCGCCGGGGCGGTCGCCCACCAGCTTGGCGTTATAGGTGATCTTGCCCTTGGCGGTCGAGCGCGCGGCATTTTCGGCCGCCACCGCTTCGGGCAGGATCGCGAGGAAGGTCTTTTCCTCCGCGTCCAGCTGCGCCTTGCCGTTCGAGCGCATGTCGATGGTCATGGCCGTGGCAAAGGGGATCGAATTGACCGAGGTGCCGCCCTCGACAATGCCGACGTTATAGACCGTCTTGGGGTCGCTGGGCACCTGCATCCTGGCAAAGGCGGTCATGGCATTGGCCATCGCATAGGCCGGATTGACCAGTCCGAAATCGCCCATCGAATGGCCGCCCGGACCATTGAACGTCACCTTGTAGCGGCGCGAACCGGTGCCCGCATTGGTGATGCGTTCGGGCTGGCCGGGTTCAAAGCTGATGAAATGGGTGATGCGATCCTTGTACTTGCCCTGCGAGAACAGGTAGCGCACGCCGCGCAGGTCGCCCGGGCCTTCCTCGCCCACGTTGCCCATGAACAGGATGTCCGCCTTGGTCGAGAAGGCCCCCGCCTTCATCGCGCGGATAAAGGCCAGCAGGACCGGCAGGCTGCACGTATCGTCGCCAATGCCGGGGGCATAGAGCGTGTCGCCATCGCGGCGCACCTTCACATTGGTGCCCTCGGGGAAAACGGTGTCGAGATGGGCGGTGATGACGATGAGCGGCGTGGCCTCGCCCTTGGCTGCGCTGGTGCCGCGGCGTAGGCCCATGACATTGCCCACGCCGTCCATTTCAACGTCTTCCAGACCCTCGGCCTTGAGCATCGCCATGTAGGCCTTGGCGCGCGCCTCTTCCTTGAAAGGCGGGGCGGCGATTTCGGTCAGGGTGATGATGTCCTGCACAATGCGGTCATAATCGCCCGCCAGCGAGGCGGTCGCCTTGGCGAATTTCGGGCTTTTCAGCAGCGCCTTGGCGGCGGTTTCCTCGGGCGTGGCGGCATGGGCCTGGGGCGCGATCATCGCGACGGCGGCCAGCGAGGCAAAAGCAAGCAAAGTGTTACGCATGGAAAGACATCCTCTTTTTAGAAATTGCCGCGCAGGTTGATGCCGACGGTACGGGGCGTGGTGGTGGCGATGTAATCGGGCGTGCCGCTGACGGCCGAGTAATAGCTCAGACCCTTGGCATCGATCAGGTTACGCACATAGACATAGACGCCGTAGCGCTCATTCTCGATTCCCGCGCGCAGGTTGACCTGCGAATATTTGCCATAAGTGCGATAAAGCGCGTTGGTCGGGTTGAGCTGGGTGGTCATCTTGCCGGTATAGTTGAAGTCGGCACGCATCATGCCCTTCCAGTTGCTGTTGATGGTCCAGCCATATTCGGCGCCCGCGCTGGCCGTGGTGCGCGGAATGCCGGTCAGGATATTGCCCACGCGGCCCGCCGCCGTCACTTCCGAATTGACCTGATCGGCCGTCAGGCGCGGATAGACCACCGAGAGCGAACCGTTGAGGAACAGGCCCTTGGTCGGCGTGCCGCTCAATTCGGCCTCGAAGCCTTCGATACGCGCCGCGCCGACATTGCTGATATAGCTGAAATTGCCATAGGTGGCCTGAACCGAGGTCTGCATGTTGGTCCAGTCGATGCGATAGGCGTCGATATTGAAGGTCAGCTTGCGGTCGAACCACTGGGTCTTGAGGCCCAGTTCATAATTCCACAGCGAGTCGGCCTTATACTGCGTGGCCGAGGCCGGGATGCCGGGCGTCAGGTTCGCGCCGCCGGGGCGGAAGCCCTGCGATGCGGTGGCATAGACCATCAGATTGCGGGTGGGCTTCAGCTCGACATTGTATTTCTGGATAAAGCCGTCGGCATTGGCGTTGACCTCGGTATAGGCCATCGGCGTCTGACCGTTGAAGTAATTGTAGCCGAGATAGGCGCCGCCCACGATCTTCTTGTAGTGATAGTGGCGCAGGCCCGCCGTCACCGTCAGGATGTCGATCGGGCGATAGGAGAGTTCGCCAAACTGCGCGGTCTGGTTGATGACATCGCGCACAAAGCGCGAGCCGAGATCGACCAGCGGGCTGCGCATTTCGCCGGTGCCCGGAACACCCGCGAACACGGTGGTGTCCACCCGGTCCTTGCGGTTTTCAAAGAAGGCGCCCAGCGTATAGTTCAAACGGCCCTTGCCATCGGAATTGAGGCGCAGTTCGTTGGTGACATTTTCCACCCAGCGCGGCTGATAATTGCCGATGGGCATCTGGCTGTTGGCCCAGCCCAGATAATTGGCGCGCAATTGGGCCGAGGTATAACCGCCCGCGCTCGATGCGCAATTGCTGGACGATGTGGTGGTGCCCGATGCGCCGGTTTGCAGCAGCGAGCCCGAATAGGTGTTCTGATAGAGCCCGCAATAGCGATAGGAATTGGCCACCGACTGATAATTGTCGCTGTTGTCGTTGGTCTGGCGCACATCCCAGCGATAGTAGCCGTTGGCCAGCGAGATCGTGCCGATCGGCGTGTTCCACTTGGTGTCGAGCGAGAAGATCTTCTGCTTGTCGATGGCGGGCGTATAGATGCGCAGGCCCGAGGTATAGGTGCCCACCGAAGGCGCCCAGAGCGAGGTGCCGCCCGTATGCTGGTCCTGGATGATGCCCATGAAATTGATGCGCAGATTGTTGGTCGGGCGGAAGCCCAGCATCAGGCGGCCGCCAGTGGTCATCACGCTGTTCATATTATAACGGCCGATCGAGGGATCATCGACAAAGCCGCCCGTGCGCTGGCGATACAGCACGAGGCGGGCGGCCAGCATGTCCTCGATGATCGGCACATTGACCGCGCCCTTGATGCTGTAGCCAAAGCCGCCATCCTTGGTGCTTTCCGCGCCCGCATCGACGGCGGCTTCATACTTCTTCAGGTTCGCCTGCTTGAACAGCACGCGCAGGGTGCCGCCCATCGAGCCCGAGCCATAAAGCGTGCCCTGCGGCCCGCGCAGCACTTCGAGGCGCTCGGTGTCGAACAGGTTGAGGTTGGGGGTCGAGCCCGAAGGGTCCGAGGTGGTGCCTGCAGGCCCGGTCAGCGGCACTTCGCCGAAATACACGCCCACGGTGGCTTCGCCCGCGGTCTGGATGCCGCGGATCGAGACGCGGGTGCGGCCCGATTCACTTGAGAGCAGATTGAGACTGGGGACCGAGCGCGCCACATCGGCAATGCCCGCCGCGCCCATGTTGTTGAGCATGTTGCCGCTCATCGCGGTGATCGCCAGCGGGGTGTCCTGCACGCGGGTTTCGCGCTTCAGGGCGGTGACGACAATGTCGTCGCCCTGGCCCGCCGTTTGCGCCATCGCGGGCGCCGCCCCCAGCGTCGATACAGCCAATGTTGAAACCGAAAGCAGCCATGCTGCACAAAGCTTAGTTTTCATAGTCCATCCCTCATTGGCGAGTCCCAAACCGACGCGGGGTCCACGATGGTTCGCGCCCGCCTTCTGCCGGGCGGCGCGGTTCATCGCGGGGGCCATGCGGGTTTGTGCTGCTTACCCTGTCCGTCCTCTCGCAGAATCGGAGGCTAAGGCCGCCCGCCTGTCATCAAGCTGTCATGCCGGGGGTAGGCATGGGGCGCGTTTTGCGTATTTTGGGGCCGCAGCCGGTAATGCCATGGGCAGGTCATGCCATGGGCCTGTGCCGGTGCCGGGGAATGGAGGGAACATTGCGCATTCTGATCGTGGAGGATGATCCGCGTCTGGCGCGCGGCATGGCCGCTTCGCTCGAGGCCGCCAGTTTTGTCGTCGATGTCGCGCATAATGGCGAGGATGCCGCCGCCTTTGCCGCCGCCGATCCGTTCAACGCGATCATTCTGGATCTGGGCCTGCCCGATGGCGATGGGCTGGAATTGCTGAAAATGCTCCGCCGCCGGGGCGACACCACGCCGATCATGATCGTGACCGCGCGTGATGCGGTGGACGACCGGGTGGCGGGGCTGGATTACGGCGCGGATGATTACATGGCGAAACCCTTCCACCCGCGCGAACTGGAATCGCGGGTGCGCGCGCTGGTCCGGCGCAGCATCGGCAGCCCCGATCCGGTGCTGCGCGTGGGCGCGCTGACGCTGGACCGTTCGACGCGGCGGGTCGCGCTGGCCGATGCGCCGGTCGATCTGCGCCGCCGCGAGATGGCCGTGCTGGAAACCTTGATGGGGCGGCCGGGCAAGGTGGTGCCCAAGGACCGCATGGCCGCCGAAGTTTTTGCCCTGTCCGAGGCGGTCGCGCCCAATGCGCTGGAGGTCTATGTGGGCCGCCTGCGCCGCAAGCTCAGCCCCGGCGGGCCGACAATCCACACGGTGCGCGGGCTGGGCTATATGATTGATGCCCATTAAGCTGCGGCTGCTGCCGCGATCCTTGCCCAAATCGTTGCGGGGCCATCTCACGGTGGTCGTTATGGTGCCGCTGGTGGTGCTGGTGACGATTTTCGCCACGATCACCTGCTGGATGATCGATTCGTCCATGAACGATACGTCGGACCGGATTCTGGTCGGTTCGACCAGGCTGATCAGCCGGGCGGTCAATTATGATCCGGTGCTTCAGGACCGTCTCCTGCCGCTGGCTGTTGGCCTGTTGCAGCGCCGCTCTGCCCCGGTCACGCATTACAGCATCTATGATGGCGACCGGTTGATTGCCGGCCGCGCCGATCTGCGCCCGCCATCTGATTATTCGGCCGACGGGCGCCTGACCGGGCCGCTCCATCCCGGCGCAAGGTTCACGCTCACCTCGCGCGATCCGGTGCTGGTGCGCGGCTATGTCGATCCGCGCGATGCGCAAGGCGTGGTCCAGCCAGCCTATCTGCGCAATGGCATGCTGAACGGGCGCCCGGTGCGCATCGCCACGGAAATGCGCCGCCTGACGGGCAATGGCCATCTGGTGGCGGTGCAGGTGGCCGATTTCCTTGAAAACCGGGAAATTTCCACCCGCGTCTATTTTCAGCGCGTGGTCAGCGCCAGCGTGCTGGTAACGCTGATCGCGCTGCTCCTGTTCTATTCGGCGCTGGCATGGGGGCTTATCCCCTTTGCCACCCTGACCGAGCGGATTGCCGCCAGTGTGCGCGATCCGCTGCATTTTCAGCGCCTGCCCGATGGCGATGGCCCGCGTGAGGCGCAGATGATTGCGCGGGCCTATAACGCGCTGATGGTGCGGGCGGAAAGGGCGGTCGGTTCGCTGCGCCAGTTCACCTCGAACGCTTCGCATCAGTTGCGCACGCCGCTGGCGGTGCTGCGGGTGCATCTCGACGTGCTGGAAACCTATGGCGCGCAAAGCCCGCAGGGGCAGATGGCGCTGGATGACATCGCCCATTCGGTCGATACGCTCGAACGCCTGCTGCAGCAATTGCTGGCGCTGGCCCGGCTGGATGAACAGGTTGAATGCAGCATCGGCGAGTTCGATCCCGCGCTGGTGGCCACCGATGTGATCGCCGCGCGCCTGCCCGCGCTGCAGCGCGCCGATGTGAACATCAGCTTTGAGGAAAGCGGCCATGGGCTGGCCTCTGGCGAGGCGGCGCTGGCGGCCGAGATGGTGGGCAATCTGCTCGACAATGCGGTGGCCTATAACCGGCCGGGCGGCAAGGTGGTGGTGCGGGTTTTGTGTCGCGGCGGGGCGGTTCGCGTGGAAATCGAGGATGACGGCCCCGGCATCCCCCCTGCCGAGCGCGAGAAGGTGTGGGAGCGGTTCTATCGCATGGCCGCCAATGCCAACAGCAGCGGCAGCGGGCTGGGCCTGCCCATCGTGCGCGCTCTGGCCGACCGGATGGGGGCCAAGGTTGCGCTGGATGAAGGGGCCGAGGGGCGCGGCACGCGGGCGGTCATCCATTTCCGCCCGGCGGTTCAGGAGGCAATGTCGATCCCGCCATCCCGGGCCGCGCATCAGACCGCCCCGTGACAGGGTGCTGACAGGCAGGCTGTTTCACACAGGTCCTTCCCATGGCAACGCTCAATCCCTCTTCGCCCTCTTCTCCTTTGCGCTGGTCGCGGCCTTTGCCGCATTGGCCGCTGCTGGCCGGGCTGGTGATCGGGACGCTGGCGGGGGCGCTGGTGCATGTTGTGCCGGTGGACCGGGCGGTGCTGGATGTCGTGCTGGTCAATCTGGTGCGTCCGGTTGAACAATTGTTTCTTCAGGTGCTGTTCCTGCTGATCCTGCCCATGGTGTTTTCCGCGATTGTCACGGGTCTGGCGCGGTTGCGCGGGCGGGCCATGGTGCGCGATCTCCTGCTGCGCCTGTTTGCGGCGATGGTGGGCATGACGGTGGTTTCGGCGGTGATCGGCATGGCGATGGCCAATCTGTTCCGCCCCGGCGAGGGCATGGCCATCGACCTGCACCAGAACCCCGGCGCGGCCGCGCGGGCGGGTGATGACAGCAGCCTGCTAGACCTGTTGCTGGCCCGGCCGATGATGGCGATCGTGGTGATGTCGGTGCTGGTAGGCTTTGCCATCAGCCGCAACCACAGCCGCAATCGCAACATCCGCCATCTCGTGCTGACCACAGAGGGCTTGTTCGAGGTGGGCATGTCGATTGTCACGCTGGTGGCGCGTTTTGCGCCCGTGGCGGTGCTTTGCGTGATGTTTGATATGACGGCGGTGTTCGGCTGGACGCTGCTGGTGCATCTGTCGGGCTATTTCAGTGTGGTGGTGGCCGCGCTCTGCCTGCATCTGCTGGTGGTTTCGGTGGGGCTGGCGTGGATGATGGGCGATGTCAGCCCGGCCCGGTTCCTGCGTTCGCTGCGCTCGGTGATGGTGATTGCCTTTACCACCTCCTCGTCCTTTTCCACCCTTCCGGCCGCGCTCCATGCCGCCGAGCAGGATCTGGGCCTGCCCGCGCGGGTGGCGCGGCCCACGCTGGGGCTGGGATGTGTGGCCAATCAGGGCGGCACGATCATCTACACCACGGTGACGGTGATCTTTCTGGCCCAGTGTTTCGGGATGGAATTGACCGCGTGGCAGCAGTTCACGGTGTTTGGCCTGTCGATTCTGGCCGGGTTGGGCACGATGGGGGTGCCCGCAGGCAGCCTGCCGCTGACCACGATGCTGCTGGCGCTGCTGCATGTGCCCAATGAGGGGATCGGCCTGATCATCGGCATCGACCGGTTGATGGATATGTGCCGCACGGTGCCCAATGTGGTGGGCGATCTGGCCGTGGCCGCGGCGCTGCGCCGCAGCGGCGAGGATGAAGTCTAAGTTCTGCCTTGTGAAATGTCCGCGCCTGTGGAAACGCACGAGGCAGGTTTTGCATAAGGCGCGGAAATTATGGCGATGAACAACCGGCGCCGACTGGCCATGCTGGGCGGCGGGCCGGGGTCCTTTATCGGGGGCATCCATTATCTGGGCGCGCGGATCGCCGGGATCGACCTTGTGGCGGGCGTGTTCAGCTCCGACCCCGAAAAATCGGCCCGCGCGGCGCAGGATTACGGCGTGGCGCCCGACCGCTGCTATGCCGATGCGCAGGCGATGTTCGCCGCCGAGGCAAAGCGCGAGGATGGCATCACCATGGTGGCCATAGCCACGCCCAACCACCTGCATCTGCCCGCCGCGCTGATGGCGGTCGAGGCGGGGGTGCATATCTTTTCGGACAAGCCCGCGACCGCCACGCTGGCCCAGGCGCTGACCCTGCGCGATGCATTGGCGCGCGGGCGCAGCGCCTATGCCCTGAGCTTTACCTACAGCGCCTATCCGATGGTGCGCGAGGCGCGGGCACGGATCGCGGCGGGCGAAATCGGCTCGGTCCGCAAGGTGCTGGTGCATTACGCGCAGGCCGGGCTTGCCGATGCGCGCGGCGGGTGGCGCACCGATCCGGCACAAAGCGGGGTGGGTGGATGCATTGCCGATCTGGGCACCCATGCCTTCCATCTGGCCGAATTTGTCACCGGGCAGGCGGTGGTCGAACTGCTGGCCGATCTGAACAGTCATGACGGGCGCGCTCTGGATGATGACGGCGCGGTGCTGCTGCGTCTGGCCGGGGGCGGGCGGGGGGCGATCCATGCCTCGCAGATTGCCTTTGGTCAGCGCAATGGCCTGAGTTTTCAGGTCTATGGTGATCGGGGTGCGCTGTTTTGGGATTTTGACACGGCCGATCAGTTGCGGCTGGTGCGCGGGGGCGAGGTGCTGCTGCTGGGGCCGGGTTCGCCCGATCTGATGGAGCGCGTGCCGGGGATGCGGGGCATCGGTAATGGGCTTATCGCGCCCTTTGCCACGCTTTACCGCGAATTCGCGGCGGCATGCGACGGACAGGCCCCCGCCGCCCTGCCCGGCATCGAGGCGGGGTTGCGCAGCATGGCATTTGTGGAGCGCGCGGTGGCAAGCAGCGCGCAGGGCGGGCGCTGGCTGCCCATAAATTGACCAAGGGAGGCAGCATGTTTCACCACGTCTTTTTCTGGCTGAAGAATTCCGACGATCGCGATGCGCTGATCGCCGGGCTGGAGAGCCTGCGCGCCATTCCGCAGATCCGCGCGCTGCATATCGGCATTCCCGCCGCCACCGAGCAGCGCGATGTGGTCGAGAGCGGCTTTGCCGTGTCCGAGCTGATGCAGTTCGACAGTCCGGCCGATCAGAAAGCCTATCAGGACCACCCGCTCCACCTGCGCTTTGTCGAGCAATGCGGGCATTTGTGGTCGCGGGTGGTGGTCTATGATGTCGAGCCCATCTGTTCCAGCCGGTAATAGAGCTGGGCGCGGGTGATGCCCAGTAGGCGGGCGGCGCGGGCCTTGTTGCCTCCGCTGCGCGCCAGCGCCTGTTCGATCATCCGCCTCTCGCTGCGGGCCAGATCGAGGTCGTCTCCCTCCTGCGCCGTCTGTCCGTTTTCCACCCGGCCCCCGGCGCGGACGCGGAAGGGCAGGGGGCCCAGCGCCTCGCCTCCGCCAAAGATATGGTGCAGGCGCAAAGGTTCGCCGTCGCGCGCCATGATGACGCCGCGTTCAATCACGTTTTCCAGCTCGCGGATATTGCCCGGCCAGCCATAGCCCAGCATCGCGGCCACCGCATCGCCCTCAAACCCGGTGACTGCCTTGCCATAGCGGGTGCTGTAGCGTTCGAGGAAATATTCCATCAGCAAGGGCAGATCGGCCCGCCTTTCGCGCAGGGGCGGGATGCGGATGGGAAAGACGTTGAGGCGATAGAACAGGTCGGCGCGAAAGGTGCCTGCCTCGACCGCGGCGCGCAGATCGACATTGGTGGCCGCCACCAGTCGCACATTGGCTCGGTGCATCCGCACCCCGCCCACGCGCTCGAACTCGCCCTCCTGGATCGCGCGCAGCAGCTTGCCCTGCGCAGCAAGCGAGAGAGTGGCGATTTCGTCGAGGAACAGCGTGCCGCCCTCGGCCCGTTCAAAGCGGCCCGCGCGGGCGGCATGGGCGCCGGTAAAGGCCCCCTTTTCCACCCCGAACAATTCGGCCTCCAGCAGGCTTTCCGGGATAGCCGCGCAATTGACCGCGACAAAGGGTTTGTCCGCGCGCCGCCCCATCGCGTGCAGGTTGCGCGCGAAAATCTCCTTGCCCACCCCGCTTTCGCCCAGGAACAGCACCACCGCATCGGTGTCGGCCACATGGTGCAGCATGTCGAAGGCCACGTTGAACCCGGCCGATGCGCCCACGATCCGTTGCTCGCTGCCGCCCCGCGCTGATGATCGTGCCCGTTCGATCTGGTTGATCGCCTCGCCGCGCATAAAGCGCAGGTCTTCCTCGCCTTCTTCCCATTCCTCGGCGGGGCGGCCCTGAACACGGCAATGGGGGTGGCCCATGGCGATGCATTCCACCTCGCGGAACAGGATCGGGCGGCCAAGGAACACGCTGGCATAGCCGCTGGCATAACCGGCCAGCGACCAGCCCGCAGGATAGGCCCCGCGCCCGGCGGTTTCCAGATGCGCCCCGCATTCTGAAGAGCCATGCCAGAGATATTCGGCCGAAAACGCGCCTCGCCCGACATCGAATTCGACATGCAGCGCTTCGGATCGGACCATGCCTTCGAGCATGTGGAGCTCGGGTCCGACGGCGAACATATCATCGATCGTGGCATGGGGGCGCAGACGGGCGGCGCTCTCCGCGTCCAGCGCGCCCGAGTGATAGCCCTGCCGGGTAAAGATCGCGCGGGCCTGTTCCAGCCCCAACGCGTCGATCACTTCGCGCCGCAGCAGCGCAAAGGCGCGGGCGTGGAGCAGCATCATCCGCTTGCCCGCCAGCCAGATATGGCCCTGCGCGGGGTCGAAATGGAGATGGGAGAAGAGATCCTGCGGCATGGGGCGGCCTTTGATGGGAGAGAGGTGCAGAATATTCGACATATCTGGAAAAGGGAATGTATGAAATTATGCATATTTTTAGTGGGCGTTCCAATGCGGTGTGACGCTGCTTGAAAATAAAATCTACGTAAAAACAAACAGTTATCAAAATTCCGCCCGTCCTTTCCGCGATTGGCACAGGCTTTGCGATGATCCGGTCAGGCCGCGCGACAGCGGCCGCGACAAGGGAGAGAGCCATCATGCCGGACCATTACACGCACCCTTGTTGCAACCGGCCCCCGAGGCTGCATCAAGGAGACATCACACCTATGGACCCTGCCCTTTCCCACCTGACGCGGCGGACCTTCCTGTCCGCCAGCGCGCTGGCGACGCTGGCCACCGCCGTTCCGGCCGCCGCCGCCGAATGGACGCGCATCGCCCCGGTCGCGCTGGCCAGCCATGCCGGGGCGCTGCCCGCAGGTTGGAGCGGGCAGGCCATCCTGCTCAAGGGCTCCTATCTGGCTCGCCTGTCCCAGATCCGCGGGGCCATTGCCCGCCATGGGGCCGCCCATCTGACGCCCTTTCTCGATGCCGACGATGCGGTGCTGCTCGACATTGCCCGCCACGATGCCGTCGGCGCCCCTCTTTCCGGACAGGAGTGACCGGCCATGAAATTTCGTCCTATTGCTCTTGCCGCTCTGCTGTCGCTGGGCGCTGCGCCCGCCGTGCATGCCTCGCCCACGGGCGTCTGGCGCGGTTCGAATGAAGCGTGGGAAAAGGTCTGCGCGCGCTGCCATCTCTCGGGCGTCGGCCCGGAGTTGCGTGGGCGACAGTTGCCGCCCGAATATATCAAGCAGGTCGTGCGCCACGGCTTTCTGGCCATGCCCGCCTTTCCCCATGGCGCGATTGATGATGCCACGCTCGACGGTGTGGCGCTCTACGTCTCCAAATCGCGTCTGAATGCGCCCGCCAAGCCCGCTGCCCCGGCCAAAAAGCTCTGAAAATTCTGGGAGAACCCGCCATGACCGCTCAAAAAACCGCTCCCGCCGCTGCCTCTGGCCCGGCGGCCCCCGCCATCCTGCCCCCCGGCGTCAGCGCCAGTGATTTCGCCGGGGCGATCCGCGAATTCATCACGATTCTGGGCGCGGAAAACGTGCTGACCGATGCCGACCATCTGGCCCCCTATACCAAGGTTATGGTGGCCGAGAGCGAGGATCTGCACCGCCCCGCCGCCGTCATCATGGCCCGCACCGTCGAACAGGTGCAAAAGATCATGGCCGTGTGCAACCGCGTGCGCGTGCCGATCTGGCCGATCTCGACCGGGCGCAACTTCGGCTATGGCTCGGCCGCGCCCCAAAGCGCGGGTCAGGTCATTCTCGACCTGCGTCATATGAACCGCATCCTTGAGGTCGATCCGGTGATGTGCACCGCGCTGGTCGAACCGGGCGTGACCTATCAGCAGCTCAAGGACTATCTGGTCGAAAACAACATTCCGCTCTGGCTGTCCTGCCCGGCGCCTTCGGCCATTGCCGGGCCTTTGGGCAATACGGTGGACCGCGGCGTGGGCTACACCCCCTATGGCGAGCATTTCATGATGCAATGCGGGATGGAGGTCGTGCTGGCCGATGGGCAGGTGCTGCGCACCGGCATGGGCGGGGTGCAAAACACCAATGCCTGGCAAGTCTTCAAATGGGGCTACGGGCCTTATCTCGACGGCATTTTTACCCAGTCGAACTATGGCGTCGTCACCAAGATGGGCATGTGGCTGATGCCTCAGCCGCCGGTCTACAAGCCTTTCTCGATCCGTTATGAGAAGGATGAGGACATCCACGACATCGTGGAAACCTTGCGCCCGCTGCGCATCGCGGGCGTCATTCCCAATGCGATGGTTTTCGCCAATGTGATGTGGGAAGCGGCCGCCATCATGCCGCGCAGCAAATATTATCAGGGCACCGGCACCACGCCCGACCATGTGCTGGAGGAAATCAAGGCCAAGGAAGGCATCGGCGCGTGGAACGTCTATGCCGCGCTTTACGGCACCAAGGAGCAGGTCGAGGTCAACTGGAACATCATCACCGGCGCGATCAAGGCCAGCGGCAAGGGCCGGATCATCACCGAGGAGGAAGCGGGCGAGACCGAACCCTTCAAGTATCGCGCCAAGCTGATGCGCGGCGACATGACGCTTCAGGAATTCGGCCTCTATCGCTGGCGCGGCGGCGGCGGTTCGATGTGGTTTGCCCCCGTCACGGTGGCCAAGGGTTCGGAAACCCGGGACCAGACCGAGCTGGCCAAGAAGATCCTTGGCGAATTCGGGCTGGATTATGTGGCCGAATATATCGTCGGCATGCGCGACATGCATCACATCATCGACGTGCTGTTCGACCGCTCCAACCCTGAGGAAATGGAGCGTGCCCATGCCTGCTTCGCCAAGCTGTTGAGCGAATTCGGCAAGCGCGGCTATGCGGTCTATCGCGTCAACACCGCCTTTATGGACCAGACCGCCGATCTCTATGGCCCGGTCAAGCGCCATGTCGATCAGGCTCTGAAGCGCGCTCTGGACCCCAATGGCATCATCGCGCCGGGCAAATCGGGCATCCGCATCTGAGGCGTGCGGCCTCCAAAAGGATAATTGCATGACGAAACAGATTTTCCGGGCCGCCTTCGCGGCGGCCCTGCTTTTTGGCGCGCCTGTGCTGGGCGCCAATTCGGCGCAGGCGGCGGGCGATCCGGCGCGCGGCAAGGCCGCGTTTCAGGCCCAATGCGCGATCTGTCACGCCACGGTTCCGGGCAAGACTCTGGTCGGCCCCAGCCTTGCGGGCGTGGCCGGGCGCGCGGCGGGCAAAGGGGCGGGTTTTGCCTATTCCCCCGCGCTGGCCAAGGCCGGGTTCAAATGGGATGCGGCTCATCTCGACCTCTGGCTGACCGGGCCTGCCAAATTGGTGCCGGGCAACCGGATGCCTTATGCGGGCATGGCCAATGCGGCCCAGCGCGCCGATGTCGTGGCCTATCTGGGCACGCTGAAATGAGCGCCCCGCTTGATGTCGCCCTGCTGATCAGGGGCGAGGACAGGGCGGCGAGCGACGGCGCCACGTTTGATCGCCATGGCCCGCTGGGCGATGGCGTGGCCAGTCGCGCGGCGGCGGCCACGGTGGCGGACGCGGATGCCGCCGCCACCGCTGCGGGCGCGGCTTTGCCCGCATGGGCCGCGCTGGGGCCGAATGCCCGCCGCCGCCTGCTGCTGGACGCCGCCGATGCGATGGAGGCGCGCGCCGCTGACTTCATCGCCTGCATGGCGGCGGAAACCGGGGCTTCGGCGGGCTGGGCGGGGTTCAACGTCCATCTGGGCGCGGGCCTGCTGCGAGAGGCCGCCGCGCTGACCACACAGGTCAAGGGCGAGACGATCCCCTCGGACCGGCCCGGTTGCCATGCGATGACGGTGCGCCGCCCGGCCGGTGTGGTGTTGGGCATTGCGCCGTGGAATGCGCCGGTGATCCTGGGCCTGCGCGCCATCGCAACGCCGCTGGCCTGCGGCAATACGGTGGTGCTTAAGGCTTCCGAGCAATGCCCGGCCACCCATCGCCTGATCGGGGCGGTGTTGCGCGATGCGGGATTTCCGGCGGGCGTGGTCAATGTCATCACCAATGCGCCCAAGGATGCAGGCGCGGTGGTGGCCGCGCTGGTGCGGCATCCGGCAGTGCGGCGGATCAACTTTACCGGATCGACCCATGTGGGCCGGATCATCGCCACGCTGGCGGCGCAGGAGTTGAAGCCCTGCCTGCTCGAACTGGGCGGCAAGGCGCCCATGGTGGTGCTGGACGATGCCGATCTGGATGCGGCGGTCGCGGCGGCGGGTTTCGGCGCCTATATGAACAGCGGCCAGATCTGCATGTCGACCGAGCGGATCATCCTTGAGCAGCCGATTGCCGACGGCTTCGTCGCGCGTTTCCGTGAACGTGTCGCGGGCCTTGTCGCGGGCGATCCGCGGCGGGAAAACGCCCCCCTTGGCTCGGTGGTGGATGAGGCCACCGCCGAGCGCATCCGCCATCTGGTGGCCGATGCGGTGGACAAGGGCGCGGCGGTCTATGGCGACTGGCTGCGCCCCGGCACGCTGATGCCCGCGATCCTGCTCGACGGCGTGACGCCCGAAATGCGGATCTATGCCGAGGAGAGCTTTGGCCCGGTCACCACGATCCTGCGCGCGGGTGATGAGGAGGAGGCGGTGCGGATCGCCAATGACACTGAATATGGCCTGACCTCGGCGGTGTTCAGCCAGAATATCGCGCGGGCGCTGCGCGTGGCCGACAGGATCGAGGCGGGCATGGTGCATATCAACGGCGCCACCGTCCATGACGAGGCCCAGATGCCTTTCGGCGGCACCAAATCCTCGGGCTACGGCCGCTTTGGCGGCGAGGCGGGGATTGCCGAATTCACCGAGCTGAAGTGGATCACCATCGACACGCAAACGCCGCATTGGCCGATCTGAACTACGGGCCGGGCGCGGCAAAACACGCCCGGCCATTTTCATAAAAACAGGGAGATATGAGGATGTTGCGCAAGTTTGCTCTGTTGTGCTGCGCGCTGTTCGCAGCCGCTCCGGCCTATGCAACCGAAAGCGGCGGCGGGGTCTATCCGCTGGGCGCCGAGGGGGCGCTGGGCGGGGCCTTGCCGCCGCCGGGGGTCTATTATCTGGGCTATCTTCAGAATTACGAGGCCAACCGGTTTAATGACGGCAAGGGCGACAAGGGTCTGCTGCCCGATTTCCACGTAGATACGCAGGCCGCCGTCACGCGCCTCGTCTGGGTGACGGATCGCAAGGTGCTGGGCGCGGATTTCGCCATGCATATGGTGGCCCCTTTGGTCAGCGCGCAGGTCCGCGTGGCGGGCGCTCAGGGCCAGCAGACCGGCTTTACCGACGTCACCATCGACCCCTTCATTCTGGGCTGGCACTGGAATAACGGGCTGCATGTCATCACCGGGATCGACGTGAATGTGCCCATCGGCCGCTATGACCGCACCAATCCGGCCACGGTCAGCCGCCATTACTGGAATGTCGAACCGATCATCGCGCTGGCCTACACCGGGCGCAAGGGGCTGCAGGTCGATGTCAAAACCATGTTCGACATCAATTTCACCAATCCCGACGCCCAGATCAACGGGCTGAACCCCACCGGGGCGCGCTATCGTTCGGGCAATGAGTTTCATCTCGAATATGCCGTGACGCAGGCGATCACGCCGCGCGCCAGTCTTGGCGTTTCGGGCTATTACTATGTCCAGACCTCGTCCGACCGGGTGAACGATGCCTCGGCCCAGCGGGTGCTCGACGCTCTCGATGGCTTTAAAGGCGAGGCGGTGGCCGCCGGGCCGACGCTGCGCGTGGGGTTGGGCAAGGCGCAATTGATCGGCACATGGCAGCATGAATTCACCGCCCGCTATCGTCCGCAGGGCGACAAGCTCTGGCTCAAGCTGATCCTGCCTGTGGGGCGTTAAAGGCCCGTCGGTTCCTGGCCCCTTGCCAGCGGGCCGGGGGCAAGGCACTTGTCGGCCATGGCAAGCTTGTCCCCATCGCAGCAATTATCGGCCCTGGCGCGCAGAGAGTGGGCCGAACTCTCGCGCGTCAATTCCAGCCCGCGCCCGTGGCAGATGCCCTTTATGGCTGGCGTCACCTCGGCGGCGCCTGTGGCGCTGGGCCTCTGGCTGGGGGCCTTTTCGCAAGGGCTGATGGCGGCGCTGGGGACGATGGTGTTCGTCTATCTCACCAATGCCGGGATGGAGCGCCGCCTGCTGACGTTGATGGCGATGAGCTTTGCCATCACCGCCTGTTTTGCCCTCGGCCTGATCGCGGCGCTGGTGCATTTCGCGCCGGTGCCGGTGGTGATGGGGACGGCCATGCTGGTTTCGATGGGCTGTCGCTATCTGCGTCAGGGGCCGCCCGCCGCGATGTTTCCGGTGATGGCCTGCGCCATCGCGCTTTTCGCCCATGCGCCGTGGGACCAGATCCCCGCGCGGGTTGGCATCCTGTTCCTTGGCGCGATGTTTGCCGCCGCGATGGGCTTTTTCTACAGCCTTTATATCCTGCGCCAGCGTCCGCCTGAACCCGACCGGCCCGCGCCGCCTTTGTGTTTCGAAATTCTGGTGTTCGAGCCGGTGATGATCGGCATAGCGGCGGGTCTGGCGCTGGGGGTTGCCCAGGCGCTGGGGCTGGACAAGCCCTTCTGGGCCCCGGTCAGCGCGATTGCCGTGATCCAGTCGGCCAGCATGCGGATGATGTGGACCAAACAGATGCACCGCATAATCGGCACCGGTCTCGGCGTGGCGCTGGCATGGGGCATTCTCAGCCTTGAGCTTTCGCATGGCTGGCTGGCGGTGATGATCGGCGTGCTGACCTTTGTGATCGAGGTGGCGGTGGTGCGTCATTACGGCTTCGCCACGATCTTTATCACCCCGCTGGCCATCCTGCTGGGTCAGGCGCAGGCCGGCATGGCCGCCTCGCCCGGCGCGATCACGCTGGCGCGGCTGGAGGATACGGTGGTGGGCTGTTTTGTGGCCGTGGCGGTGGGCATGGTGATGCATGCGTCGCGCGCGCGGGCGTGGGCGGCCGGGATATGGGCGCGATCCCTGCGGCCACCCAAGCCCGCAGGCTGATCCGCCTAACGGCTCAGGATTGCCTCCAGCGCCCCCAGCAGCGCGTCGACCTGATCGGCATTGCCCACGGTGATGCGCAGGAATGGATCGATCCGGGGCGCGTTGAAATGACGCACCAGGATCTTTTCCGCCCGCAGCGCCTGTGCCAGTTCCGCCCCGCCGCGCGACCTGTGGCGGGCAAAGACGAAATTGGCCTGCGAAGGCAGAACCGAAAAGCCCAGTCGCTCAAGCCCCGCCACCAGCCGTGCGCGGTTGTCGATGATGGTGGCCAGACTCTGCTGAAAATAGGCCTCGTCGCCCAGCGAGGCCAGCGCCCCGGCCTGCGCCAGACGGTCGAGCGGATAGGAATTGAAACTGTCCTTCACCCGCACCAGCGCCTCGATCAGATGAGGAGCGCCCAGCGCATAGCCGACCCGCAACCCCGCCAGCCCGCGCGATTTCGATAGGGTGCGC
Source organism: Novosphingobium sp. 63-713 (assembly GCF_001898925.1). NCBI lineage: Bacteria > Pseudomonadati > Pseudomonadota > Alphaproteobacteria > Sphingomonadales > Sphingomonadaceae > Novosphingobium > Novosphingobium sp. 63-713. The sequence goes on along the minus strand of NZ_MKVS01000005.1, from coordinate 577,859 downwards.
ACGATCAGCAGATTGGGATGGCGCGCGATAAGGGGCAGGGCGCTTTGCGCGCCGAAATCGACATAGGCCTCGTCAATCACCACCGGCGCATCGGGATGCATGGCCAGCAGCCGCTCGACCGCCTCCAGCCCCAGCCCGACCCCGGTGGGCGCATTGGGATTGGGCAGGATTATGGCTCCGGCTGCGCGGCGATAGTCCTCGACATTGACCCGCATCGCGCCATCCAGCGGCACGGTTTCATAGGCAATGTCGAACAACCGGCAATAGGTGGGATAGAAACTGTAGGTGATGTCGGGAAACAGCAGCGGGCCGTCATGCCTGAGCAAAGCGGCAAAGGCATGGGCCAGCACCTCGTCCGAACCATTGCCGACGAACACATGATCGCGCGGCACCCCATGATAGGCCGCCAAGGCATCGCAGAGCGCGCCCGATTGCGGATCGGGATAAAGCTGCAACCCGGCGCGCGCGGCCGCCTCGATGGCCGGGCCGACGGCGGGCGAGGGGCCAAAGGGCAATTCATTGGTGTTGAGTTTGATCAGGCCCTCAACACGGGGTTGCTCGCCCGGAACATAGGGCGACAGGCGGTGGACCAAGGGACTCCAGAACTGGCTCATGCGATTTCAACACTCCGACAAGGCGGCGGTCCTTGTATGGGGTGGGCGGGGCGGGGGCAACATCGGGGATCTGGGATATGGCATTAGGCGCCACAGGCCTTGTGCCCTGCCGACTTGGGGGCGGAGATAAAAGGTTGATTGCATCAATCAATCCGCCCCCGCGCGCGGAATGCGCCGCCGCTTTCCCCAATGCCAATATCCGGCGCAGCTTTCGCAAACACAGGCCCGGCGCGGGCGGCCGGTCCGGCGCCTTGCGGTTTCAGGCAATACGTCAATCTGCGCTGCCCCCCTGTTTGACACCCTGCGGCCAGTGTGAAACTTTTTGGACAAGTGTGAAGGATTGAGCGGCGGCCGTGCCGCCCATGCCCTTTGCGCGGCCGGGAGGATGCCCCTGCAAGGCAGGCAAAGCCAAAAGCACAGCACAAACAGGGGGAAATATGGAGCAAGCAACGACCGGCCGCGATCCGCCGCCAAGCGCCCTATCGCCGCATTCGGCCTTTTGCGTCGGGCTATGAATACTTCCAATAAAACCGCGCCGATTAAGCATTAGAGGCGGTCGCGTCCGCGCGTTTACTTCGCCCATCGGATCGCCGGTTTCCATCCGCCAGTTAAAATCGCCGCGCCTGCCCGCGGCAACAGGGGACATATCCATGAACATTCGCGCCATGAAAACCCGCCACGGGCGCAAACTTGCCCTTACCGCCTCCTGCGCGCTTGCCGCTCTGGCCAGCCCGGCGCTGGCCGCCGATGGAGAGCCGGACGCGGGCACAATCATTGTGACCGGCACGCGTCAGGTCGCCCGCAGCGCGACGCAGAGCCTTGCCCCCATCGACGTGCTCTCCACCAAGGATCTGCAGGCCAGCGGCAAGCAGTCGGTGCGCGATCTGCTGGGCACGCTGGTCCCCTCGATCAACGTGTCGAACAGCGGCGCGGGCGCCAGTTTTGCGGTCAAGACCCTGTCGCTGCGGGGCCTTGCGGGCGATCATGTGCTGATCCTCGTCAACGGCAAGCGGCGTCACAACACCGCCACGATGTTCATCAACGGCACCACGCAAAACGGTCAGTCGCCCGCCGACCTTGACCTGATCCCGTCCAATTCCATCGCCCGCGTCGAAGTGCTGCGCGATGGCGCATCGGCGCAATATGGCTCGGACGCGATCGCGGGCGTGGTCAATGTCATCCTGAAGGAGGACACCTCCGGCACGGCCACGATGCTGGGCGGCACCACCAAGGACGGTGGGGGCGAGAGCGGGCGAATCTCGGTGGACAAGGGCTTCAAGCTGGGCGAGGCCTCGCTGCACCTGTCGGCCGAAAGCTGGCTTCAGGCGCGCACGATCCGCTCGGCCCCCAATCCGGGGCAATTCTATGCCCGCGTGGGCCAGCTCTACAGCGCCACCACCGGCGCTCTCGACCCGCGCGAGGCGACCGTGGACCGCAACGTCAACAAGGCGGGCCAACCGGCCAGCGAAGGCTTCAACCTTGGCTATGACCTCAATATCCCGGTCGGTGCGGTCAAATTCTACAGTTTCGGCACGTTCAGCCATCGCAACAATGACGCATGGCTGACCTATCGCTTCCCCGATGCCTCGAACAACATTCCCGAGATTTACCCCAACGGCTATTCGCCGCATCTGCATATCAGCGACCATGACTATCAGGTGACGGCGGGCATCAAGAGCCAGCCCGGCGGCGTGATCAATTTCGACTTCTCTTCCTCCTATGGGGTCAGCCTCGTCTCGCTGGTCGAAACCACCGCGCTCAATGCCTCGATGGGGCCAAACAGCCCGACCACCTTCTATATCGGGCGCACCAAGAGCACCGAATGGACCAACAATCTCGACCTGCAAAAGGACGTCAATCTGGGCCTTTATCAGCCGCTCTCGGTGGCCGTCGGCGCGGAATACCGGCAAAGCACCTATGGCATCGAGGCGGGCGATCCGGCCTCCTATATTGACGGCGGCTATAAATCGACCAGCGGCCCCAATGCGGGCGTTTTGCGCACCAGCGGTTCGCAGGGCGTGACCGGCTTTGCCCCCAGCATGGCGGGAAGCTGGAAGCGCAGGGCGTGGAGCGCCTATGTCAACCTTGAGCAAAAGATTCTGCCTGGCGTCGAGGTCGCGCTGGCCGGTCGGCACGAGGATTATTCCGACTTTGGCAAGACCGACACCGGCAAGGTTTCGGCCCGCATCGAGCCGACCAAGGGCTTTGCCCTGCGCGGCACGGTCAGCACCGGTTTCCGCGCCCCCACGCTTCAGCAGCAGCATTATTCCTCGGCCAGCACGATCAATGTCAGCGGCGTGCTGCTGCCCGTTTCGGCGCTGCCGGTGGATTCGCCCGCGGGCATCGCGCTGGGGGCCAAACCGCTCAAGCCTGAACAGTCCACCAACTATTCGCTGGGTTTTGTGTTCAACGCGATTCCCCGCTTCAACCTGACGGTGGACGCCTATCAGATCAAGCTGAAGGACCGCATCCTGCTTTCCAGCACGCTGCAGGGCGCGGTGGTGCGTTCGGTGCTGGCCTCGGCGGGGATCACCTCTTCGGCGGGCGGCTTCTATTTCTCGAACTCCACCGACACGCGCACCCGCGGCATCGACATTGTCGGCACCTATCGCGCCGATCTTGGCGATCTGGGCAATGCCAATCTCAGTCTCTCGGCCAATTTCTCCGAGACGGTGTTCACCCGCGTGGATTCGGTCCCGGCGGTGCTGTCCTCGGCAGGGCTGGTGCTGATCGGGCGCGACCGTCAGGGCGACTTTACCGTGGGCACGCCGCGCAACAAGTTCATCGCCAATGTGGCATGGGAAAAAGGCCCCGCCGCGATCAACCTGCGCGCCACCCGTTATGGCCGGGTGACGCAGATGAACGCCAGCGCCGCCGGGCCGGACGCCAGCATCGACCCCAAGGTGATCTTCGACATTGACGCCAGCTATAAATTCACCAGCGGCATCAAGCTGGGCGTGGGGGCGAACAATATGTTCAACATCTATCCCAATACCTTGCCCACCTCGCTGCAGGGCAATGGTTTCACGCTCTACAATGCCTATTCGCCCTATGGGGTCAGCGGGGGCTTCTATTACGCTCGCCTCAGCTTTGCATTCTGATGATGTTTCCGGGGTCGCCGATGGCGGCCCCGCGCTTTCTGCGTGGAGTATGACATGAGTTTTGCCAAGCGCCCTCTCTTTCTGGCCTCGCCTGTCGCGCTGGCCCTTGCGCTGTTCGGGGCGCCCGCCATGGCTGCGCCCGCCAATCTGCCGCCCCCCGGCGGCGAGGCGCCGCAGGCCTTCGATGTCCACGCGGGCACATCCTATGCGGTCGCCGCCTCGCCCGATGGGCAATGGCTGGCCTTTGACCTTCAGGGCAGCCTCTGGGTGATCCCGGCCAAGGGCGGCGAGGCCAGACGCATCACCGACTATTTCAACGACGCGCATCTGCCCACATGGTCGCCCGATGGGTCGCGCATCGCCTATTACGCCTATCGCGATGGCGATTATGACCTGTGGACCGCGCGCGCCGATGGCAGCGATGCCAAGCAACTGACCCATGGCGAATTTGACGACCGCGAACCAAGCTGGTCGCCCGATGGCAAGAGTATCGCTTTCGCCAGCGAGCGGGGCGGCGGTTATGACATCTGGACCATCGACATCGCCACCGGCGCGCTGACCCAGCTTACCAAAGGCCCGCGTGAGGATCGCGCCCCTGCATGGTCGGCCGACAGCGCCACCATCGTTTTCTCCGGGGCGGGCAGCCTCTATTCCGTCCCCGCGCATGGCGGAGAAGCGACCACCCTGCGCACGGCCCCCACCGGCGCACGCTATGACAGCCCCTCGCTGTCGCCCAAGGGCGAGCTGGCCTATGTCGTGGCCGATGGCGCGGGCAGCCATCTGGAAATCGACGGCAAGGTGGTTTCGGGTAAGGAAAACGTCTTTCCCTTCCGCCCGTCATGGGTGGGGGGTGATGCCTATTACATTTCCGACGGCCTGATCCGCCGCCGCACGGGTGCGAAACTGGCCACGGTGCCTTTCACCGCGCGTCTGGAGGTGGTGAAGCCGGTTTACGCCCGCGCCAAACGCGATTTCACCAGCACTGCCCCGCGCCGCGTGCTGGGCATTCAGCATCCCGCGCTTTCGCCCGATGGCAAGAGCATCGCCTTTGTCGCGCTGGGCGATCTCTATGTCGTCTCCTCCGCGGGCGGCAAGCCGCAGCAATTGACCCACGACGAGGCGCTGGAGGCCGATGCCGCATGGTCGCCCGATGGTAAGAGCTTGGCTTATACCTCGGACAAGGGCGGCGGGTTGCCCCAGATCTGGGTGCGCGATCTGGCCAGTGGCAAGGACCGACAGGTAACCAGCAGCCCCAACCAGCCTTTGGGCGCGGCATGGTCGCCCGATGGGCGGCGGATCGCTTTTCTCGATACCGATGGCCGCTGGGGCGTCGCGGGGCTACAGGTGGTCGATGTGGAGAGCGGGGTGATGACCCGCCTGCAACCCAGCCTGCCGCAGCCGGGCAAGCCGACATGGAGCCCCGACGGCCGCTATGTCGCGGTTGCCTTGTCCAAGCCCTATTCCACCAGTTTCCGCGAGGGCAACAACCAGATATGGATGGTGCCCTCTGATGGCAAAGGCACGCCCTTCTGGCGCGATGCGGACAAGGCTTCGCTGGATTCGCGCGGCGGGGGCGGGCCGGTGTGGTCGCCCGATGGGCAAAGGATGGCGGGCATTCAGGACGGCGTGCTGAAAATCTGGCCGGTCGCGCCCGATGGCACTGCGTTGGGAAGCCCGCGCGCCTATACGTCCGAAATCTCGCATTATCCGACATGGAGCGGGGACGGCAAATCCGTGCTGTTTCAGGCGGCGGACAAGCTCAAGATCGTGAGCGTTGAGACCGGCGCGATCCGCGAGGTGCCGCTCGATTTCACCTATACGCTGGCCATTCCCAAGACGAAAATCGTCATCCACGCGGGCGCGATGGTCGATGCGGTGAAGGACGCAACGCAGGCCAATAAGGACATCGTGATCGAGGGCAACCGCATTGCGGCGGTGCTGGACCATGATCCGGCCCATTATGCGGGCGCGGACAAGGTGATCGAGGCGCCCGGCCTGACCGCGATCCCCGGCCTGATCGACCATCACGCTCATGCGCAAAAGGATTTCGGGGCCAATCTCCATCTGGCATGGCTGTCTTATGGCATCACCACGGTGCGCGATCCGGGCAACCAGCCCTATGACGGCATCGAAGACCGCGAGGCATCCGAGGCGGGCGTGCGGATCGGGCCGCGCATCTATACCACCGGGCCGCTGCTGGAATGGCGGCGGGTGTTTTATCGGATGGGCGTGGCCGTGTCGGGCCCGGCGCATCTGGAGCGCGAGATTGTCCGCGCGCGGGCGCTGAAATATGATCTCATCAAATCCTATGTCCGCATGCCCGATTTCGGCCAGCGGCGTCTGGTCGAAGCGGCCCATGAGATGGGCGTGCCGGTGGCCACGCATGAGATATTCCCCGCCGCCTATACGGGCGTGGACAATACCGAGCATCTGGGCGCCACCAGCCGGCGCGGATTTTCGCCCAAGCAGGGGCCGCAGGGGCGGGTCTATGAGGATGTGATCCAGCTTTTCGGGCGTTCGGGGCGGACGCTGACGCCCACCAATTTCGGGGCGATCAACACGTTTCTGGCCAAACATCCCGAATTCCGCCGCGATCCGCGCCTGTCGCTTTATCCCGAATGGGCGCGCAGGACGGTGAGCGAGGGCGAGGCACTGCCGCCTGCCTTGCTGTCGATGCAGGCGGGGCAGTTGGAGGGGCTGAAGGCCATGAAGGCGGCGGGCACATTGATTACCGCAGGCACCGACACAATGATCGCGCCCAATCTTCAGGCGGAAATCTCCTCCTATGTCGATGGCGGCTTTACGCCCTTTGAGGCGCTGCAGACCGCCACGGTCAATTCGGCCCGCGCGCTCAATCTGGACGCGGGCACGATCGAGCCGGGCAAGCTGGCCGACATTGCGCTGGTCGAGGGCGATCCGCGCAAGGATATTGCCGCGACCTTTCGGGTTAAGCAGGTCATTACCAATGGCCGCCCCTTCACCGTGGAGGAGCTGATCGCCAAGGCGCAGCGCAAGCCGTGAAAGGTTACAGCACGCTGTTGCGCAGGAAATGCGTCACGACTTCGCCCGCATTGGCATAGGCATAATGCTGATCGCTGGCAAAGACGCGAAACTCGCCGGGGTTCAGCAGGACCGTCTCGCTCTCCAGTTCCAGAGCGAGGCGGCCCTGCGTGACATAGATGATTTCGTGCCACCCGGCCGGGTCGGGCTCGGCCTGATAGCGGTGCCCCGGCGCCAGCGACCAGACCCAGAGCTGGGCCTCCTGCTGGGCGGGGGCGCTGCCCAGCAACAGGGCGAAATCGGCCGGGTCGGCGCCGCGCCACATGGTTTCGTTGACATTGCGCATCTCGGCGCCGGGCGCCTTGACCATGGCCGTGAAATCGACCCCCAGCGCGATGGCCAGCCTGTCGAGACTGGCGAGGCTGACATTGGCCTCGCCGTTTTCAACGCCAACGATCATCCGGCGGCTGATGCCCGAGGCGTCGGCCAACGCCTGCTGGCTCATCCCCGCAGCGTGGCGGAACCGGCGCAGGTTCTGGCTGACGTGGACGAGGACGTCGGATTTAGGCCCATCGGGCGTAGGCCCGAGCGATTTGGGGTTGTGCATTATATTGCTCATTGCTAGTTGCGCATTATGTTGCACATCGCCGCCCAAGACAAGCCCCGACGCAAGCCCGCATCATGGTCAATCAGCCGCGAGGAAATGGTCCTCATCGGCATCACCATGCTGTGGGGCACAACCTTTCTGATCGTCCACACCGCGATGCAATACAGCGGGGCGCTGTTTTTCGTGGGCCTGCGCTTCATGGTGGCGGGGGCAGGGGGCTGGCTGCTGTTTCGCCGGACAATGCGCGATCTTAATCGCCGCGAACTGGGCGCGGGCGCGCTGATCGGCTTTGCGATCTTTCTTGGCTATGGCCTGCAAACCTATGGCCTGCGCACGATCACCAGCAGCCAGTCGGCCTTTATCACCGCGCTCTATGTGCCGATGGTGCCGCTGCTGCAACTGGTGGTGCTGCGCCGGATGCCGCACATCATGAGCTGGATCGGGATCGCGCTGGCCTTTGCCGGGCTGATCCTGCTGGCCGGGCCAAAGGCGGGACATATCGGCCTCAGCCCCGGCGAGATGGCCACTTTGCTCAGCGCTGTTGCGATTGCCGCCGAAATTATCCTGATCAGCCGATTTGCCCATGGCGTGGACAGCCGCCGCGTCACGGTGGTGCAATTGCTGGCCGCCGGGCTGTTTTCCCTGGCCGCCATGCCGCTGGCGGGGGAGACGCTGCCTGCCTTCTCGCCGGTCTGGCTGGTGGCCGGGGTGGGCCTTGGTCTGGCCAGCACGCTGATCCAATTGGCGATGAACTGGGCGCAAAAGACGGTGTCGCCCACGCGCGCCACGGTGATCTATGCGGGCGAGCCGGTGTGGGGCGGGATCGTCGGGCGCATCGCGGGCGACAGGCTGCCCGCGCTGGCCATGCTGGGCGGGGTGCTGATCCTTGTCGGCGTGCTGGTCAGCGAGTTGCGCGGTTCTGCTCAAGACGCTCCATAAAGCGCTGCGTGTCGATGATCGCGCGGCGGTGCCTGCCTTCGCCGATCAGGCCGACGTCATCATGGCAGGCCACCTGAAACTCCAGCCTGCGCCCTTCGACAGCGATCAGTTCGACCTGCGCGGTGATGGTCGCGCCCGCCAGCGTTGCCGCGACATGGCTGATATCGACATGGATCCCCAGACTGCACTGGCCCGGCGCCAGATGGGGGCGCAGCGCCAGAATGCAGGTGTTTTCGATAAAGCCCACCATCATCGCCGTGGCCAGCACCGGGGGCATATCGGCAAAACCGGCCCAGTCGGGCGTGACATGGGGCACGGTGTGGCGGTCGGCCACGACCATGCTTTCCTGATGGATCAGGCCCGGTGTCATGCCCTGTGTCATGGATGCGCCAGCGTCCAGACATAGGCCGCCACCGCCTTCACATCCGCCGGTGAGAGCGCCGCGCCGCCCATGGCGGGCATGGCGCCGCTGGCCTTCTTGGGCTTGTCGACGCCCTTGGCGATCGTCGCGGCCAGCCCCTCGGGCGAGCCGTCGCTCCACAGGAAGTCCGGCCCGACCAGCGAGCCGCCCGCCATCGACCCGCGCCCGTCGCTGCCATGGCATCCCACACAGGTGCCGCCTTTGGCCTGACCCAGATAGATCGCGCGGCCCAGCGCGACCTGCTGTGCGGTCATTCCGGCGGGCAGGCTGCGTCCGGTGGCGGTGGCCTGCGCGGCCTTTGGCTCGACCTTGCGCGCAGGCGTCAGCGGCGCATTGGCCGCCCCGCGATAGGTGATGCGCCAGATCCGCCCGCGCACATCATCGGCCACATAGAGCGCGCCATCCGGCCCCACGGCCAGCCCGGCGGGACGATGCTGCGCGCGGCCCGGCTCTTTGAAAGCCCCGGCAAAACCATCGGCAAAGCGGATCCACTTCCCGCTCGCCCTGCCCTCACGCAGGGGCTGGAAGGCCACGAGATAGCCATCCTGCGGCGCGGGGGCGCGGTTCCATGAACCGTGAAAGGCGATGAAGGCGCCCTGCTGATAGGCGGCCGGGAAAGCCTTGCCGGTGTAGATCGCCACATCATTGGGCGCCCAATGCGCGGGGAAGGCCGCCACAGGCATATCCTTGCCCGCGCAGGCGCCCTGCAGCTTGCCGTCACCGCCATATTCAGGGGCCAGCTTGTGCCGGTTTTCAAACCCGTCGAAATAGCAGGTCGGCCATCCGAAATCAGCGCCCTTGCGGGGCGAGAACAGGATTTCGGCGGGCAGTTCGACGCCCTGCTGCTCGGTGTAATACTGGCTCCAGTTCTGGCCCAACTGGTCGCGGCCATGCTGGGTGGCGAAAATGCGGCCCGCGCTGTCAAAGGTGATGCCGCCGGTGTTGCGGATGCCGGTCGCCCAGCGCGCCTCGGGGCTGAAGGTCTGTCCTTCCTTGTCGGCGCGATAGGCCCAGATGCCCGCCCGCGTCAGCGCCTCGGTGCAGGGGGCAAGGCCCTTGGCGCCGGGCTGTCGATTGGGGCTTTCGCAGGCATTGCTGGCCGAACCGGAATTGACCAGCAGCGTGCCGTCCGCCTGAATGGCAAAGGGATGCATCGGGTGATCGCCCGAGAGCGGCAGGCCCGACAGCACCGTCGAACCCGCGCCCGCCGGGGTCAGGGCGCCCGGTTTCATCGGATAGCGCACAATCGTGTCATGCTCTTCGACAAACAACGCGCCATGCCACAGCGCGATGCCGGTGCCGCCATGGCCCCCTTTGTCCTCGCTGGCGCCAAAGCGCGCGGTCCTGTCGGCCACGCCGTCGCCATTGCTGTCGCGCAGGGCGATGACAAAGCCGCCATCGGGCGCGGGCGGCGCATTGCGGAAATAGCGGCCCGACCATGAATTGACATAGACCGTGCCATCGCCCGCCACGGTCAGGTGGCGCGTATGGCCCAGATTGTCGGCAAAGACCGTGGCGCAGAAACCGGGCGGCAGCGACAGGCCGCCATTGTTCCTGGCGCAGCCCGCCGCAGGCGCCTTTCCGGCGGCGGTCAGGGCATGGGTGCCGCACAACAACAGCGGGGCAGCCAGCAGGGCGGCGCGCAAAGCAAGACGCATGGACCTATCCTCCGGAAATCAGGGTGTGCTTCGCATATCAGTCTGCGGCGCGGCGGGAAAGGTCCCGCAGGGGGCATCTGGCGCAAGAAGCAAGCATGGGTTAGCCTGTTGCCATGCATGACGAACCGCACGCCGCCCCGCCCGGAACCTGGATTTCGCCCAAGCCCCACGCATGGCGGCGGGAACAGAAGATCGCGGCGCTGGTGGCCATCGCGCTGCTGGGAATCGCCGGGTGGTGGACCTTGCGCCCCTTTTGGCATGCGCTGGGCTGGGCGGCGATTTTTGCCGTCTCGCTCTGGCCGCTCTATCAGCGCTGCGTGCGCCGTTGGCCCAGAGGGCAATCGGTGACGCTGCCCGCCGCGTTCACGCTGTTCATCCTGCTGATCTTCGTCATCCCGCTGGTGATGGTGGCCAATGCGGTGTTTCATGACACGATCTCGCTGGCGCAATGGTTGGCCGTGGCGCGGGTGCAGGGGGTGCCGGTGCCCGAAGTGCTGCACCATCTGCCCTACGGCGAGCAGGCGGCGGTATGGTGGCAATCGGCGCTGGGCACGCCTGAAGGGATCAGCCGCCTGTCGCAACATGCCGGGCCTTCCTCGGGCCTGTCGCTGGGCACGGGGGAAAAGATCCTTGGCGGCTTGGCGCATCGGCTGTTGCTGGTGGGCTTCATGCTGATGACGCTGTTCTTTCTGCTGCGCGATGGGCAAAGCGTGGCGCAGGCGATGCGCGTGGCCACCCGCCGCGCCTTTGGCCTGCCGGGCGAGAATGTGGCCGATCAGGCGGTGCTGGCCATTCGCGGCACGGTCAACGGGCTGGTCATCGTCGGCTTTGGCGAAGGGCTTATTCTGGGCGTGATCTATGGCCTTGCCGGGGCCAGCCATGCCGCGCTGCTGGGGCTGCTGACGGGTCTGCTCTCGGCGATCCCGTTTGGGGCGACGGTGGCGGTGGTGGTGGCCGCGGCCATTCTGGTGGCGGGGGGCAAGTTGCTGGCGGCGGCGGTTGTCGCGGTGATCGGGCTGGCGCTGGTCTTTATCGCCGACCATTTCGTACGCCCGGTGTTCATCGGCGGATCGACCCGGCTGCCCTTTATCTGGGTGCTGTTGGGCATTCTGGGCGGGGTAGAGGGCTGGGGCTTGATCGGCCTCGTCATGGGGCCTGCGGTGATGGCGGTGCTGATGCTGCTGTGGCGCGAATGGATCGGCGCGGTGAAAGGCCCGCTCAACCCCGTGCGCGGCGAAAGCGCAGCGGCGGAGCGGGCCGAGAGCTGAGGCGGATCAGTTGTTCAGCACGGCATATCCGTCATTGGCATAGGTGATCTGCACCAGGGTTGCCGCCTCGGCCACCTCGATGCCGGGCAGCAGTTGATCGCGGGCAATGTTGCGCCCCGCCGCCCACTGGCCGCAGACCATCATCCGCACGCCCGCTTGACGCAGCGCGTTGAAGATCACCTTGTTCGGATTGTCGATATTGTATTTCTTGCGATATTCCGCATCACTCAGCACCGCATCGGCCGCCGCTCCATAAAGGATCATCGCAAAGGAAATATGCGAGGCCGGCACTTTGGCCGCGATCAGCCCGTTGAGCTGTGAGGCCACGCGCCCAAAGGCGGGCAGGGTCTGGGCCGGATCGGGCGCGCCGGTCGCCGCGCTGAACAGCGCCTTATAGCTGCGCTTGGGATCGCGGGTGACGGCGGCGCCGGGAATTTCGACATAGCCGTTGCTGCCCGCGATGGCGGGCGGGGTGGGGGCGGGCCACACTCGGGCTTCTGCCGCATGGGCCGCCAGCGGAGCGCCCAGCGCCCCCAGAATAGCGATAAAACGCAATGTGATATCCATCATGGTCTTGATCTCCCAAGACCATGATGGGGCATGGGCGGCCTATACTCAAGCCGCCATTTTTTATGCCTTGGCGGCGGTGACGATGATCTCGACCTTGTAATCGGGCGTCGCCAGTTTCGATTCGCCGGTCGCGCGGGCCGGGGGCGCAATATCGGCCACCCATGCATCCCACACCGCATTCATCTCGGCAAAATCGCCCATATCGGCCAGCCAGATCTGCGCCATCAGCATGTGCGCCTTCGAGCTGCCCGCCTCGGCCAGCAGGCGCTCGATTTCGGCCAGCACGGCCTGCGTCTGCTCGGTGACGGTTTCGCCTTCCTCGCATTGGCCGGAAAGATAGATCGTGTCGCCATGGATCACGGCCTGGCTCATGCGCTTGCCGGGTTCGATACGGGTAATGGTCATGGGATGGGGTCCTTTTAGTAACGCGAGAGCGCGAGGTCGGCGGTTTCGATGGCCGGGCGGCGTGCGCTGATGATGTCGGCAATGACATGGGCCGAACCGCAGGCCATCGTCCAGCCCAGCGTGCCATGGCCGGTGTTGAGGAAGAGATTGCCGATGCGGGTGGCGCCGATGACGGGCGTGCTGTCGGGCGTCATCGGGCGCAACCCGCACCAGAAGGAGGCGGCGGAAAAATCGCCCGCGCCGGGGAAGAGCGTTCCGGCGGAATGTTCGAGCGTGGCGCGGCGGGCCTCGGGCAGATCCATGTTGAAGCCGGAGATTTCCGCCATGCCTCCGATGCGGATGCGGTCGCCAAGCCGGGTGATCGCCACCTTGTAGCTTTCATCCAGCAGGGTCGAGACGGGTGCCAGCGGTTCATTGACGATGGGCACGGTCAGCGAATAACCCTTGACCGGATAGACCGGGACTTTCAGGCCCAGCGGCTTGACCAGATGGGGCGAGAAGCTGCCCATCGCCACCAGATAGGCGTCGGCCGTGACGGGGCCGCGGTCGGTGTCGACGCGGGTGATGCGTCCGCCTTCCTCGACGATGCGGGCAATGCGCGTGCCGTTCATGAATTCGACACCCGCCGCGCGCGCCATATCGGCCAGCGCATTGGTGAATTTGAAGCAATCGCCCGTCTCGTCATTGGGCAGGCGCAGGCCCCCCGCAATCGGCGCGGCGCTGCCCGCAAGGCCCGGTTCGGCGGCGATGCAGCCCGCCTTGTCCAGCACCTCGAAAGGCACGCCATCGGCCTTGAGTACCGCGACATCCTTGGCGATGCCCGCCAACTGGCTTTCCTCGCGGAAGAGTTGCAGCGTGCCCTGCATCCGCTCGTCATAGGTGATGCCGGTTTGGGCGCGCAATTCGATCAGGCAATCGCGGCTGAATTCGGCCAAACGCACCATGCGGCTCTTGTTGATGGCATAATCGCGCGCGTTGCAATTGCCCAGCATAGCCACCAGCCATTTGAGCATCGCCATATCCGGGCGCGGGCGCAGGATCAGCGGCGCGTGCTGCATCATCAGCCATTTGATCGCCTTCATCGGAATGCCGGGCGCGGCCCATGGCGAGGCATAGCCGGGTGAAATCTCGCCCGCATTGCCGAAGCTGGTTTCCAGCGCCGGGCCATCCTGCCGGTCGATCACCACCACCTCATGGCCCGCCTGGCGCAGATACCATGCCGAGGTGACACCGATGACGCCGCTGCCGAGAACTGCGATTTTCATGGAACAAGGCTTTCGTTCAGGGCCGCCGCGCCGACATAGGCGCGTTCGTAACGGCGGCTCAATTGGGTCAGGATTTCATAGGAGATGGTGCCCGCGTCGGCCGCCACATCGTCGATGGTCTGATGCGGGCCGATCAGTTCGACCGGGGCGCCGGGATAGAGGTGTTCCTGCGGAACATCGGTCACGTCCAGCGTGATGCTGTCCATCGAGACGCGGCCGATGATGGGCGCGCGATGGCCTGCGATCCACGCCGCGCCGCGATTGCTGAGCATCCGGGGCCAGCCATCGGCATAGCCGACCGGGATCGTGGCGATGCGTGTCTCGCGGGGCGCATGAAAGGTCATGCCATAGCCGACGCCCGCGCCCTTGGGGATTTTGCGCAATTGGGCAATCGCGGTTTCCAGCGCGACCACGGGGTGCATCGGGTTGGGGCCTGCCTTGGGCGCGCCGCCATAGAGTGCGATGCCGCCGCGCACGAGGTCGAAATGGCCGCGCTCCAGAAAGGCCCCGCCGCTGTTGTCCAATGCGCGGGGGAGGCCGGGGAAACGCTCGGCAAGGACGCGGAAGCGGGCGGCCTGATCGTCGTTGGCGGGGTGTTCCGGCTCATCGGCGCAGGCCAGATGGCTGATGAGGAAACGCAGGTCGAGCCATGGGGCCATGGCGCAATCGGCCAGAAATTCGTCCACTTCCTCAGGCGGCATTCCCATGCGCGACATGCCTGTGTCCACCTGAAGGATCGCGGGCAGGGGGCGAGCGAGGGCGCGCGCCAGATCAGCCCAGCGCCGCGCCTGATCGAGCGAATTGAGCACGGGGATCGCGCCCATCGCCTCGCATTCGGCCTCCTGCCCCGGCAGCAACCCGTTGAGGACATAGACCGGCACGCCCTTGGCCACCAGCGGCTCTGCCTCGCACAGCAGCGCGACGAAGAGATGACGGCAGCCCTGCGCCAGCAGTACATCGGCCACGCGCCCCGAGCCGAGCCCATAACCATCGGCCTTGACCACGCCCGCCACTTGCGCGGGGGCCACGGCATCGCGCAGCAGGCGATAATTCGCCGCCAGCGCGCCCCAGTCGATCGTCAACTTTGCCCCTGCGCCCATCTGCGCCTCCACAGAAATTCCGTGGAGCGATGCTATCGCATCCTATGTCGAATTTATGGTCGATTAGCCACCGATTATGCTAATGATGGGCTATTCACGCAAGATTTGACGACGAAAGCGCGCAAATATGTCATTCATCATGGACGGGATCGACCGCGCCATCCTGCGCATCCTGCGCCAGGACGCCCGCAAGCCCAATTCCGAGATCGCCCAGACGGTCGGCCTCTCGCCCTCGGCCTGCCTGCGGCGCATCCGGCTGATGGAAAGCAATGGCGTCATTGCGGGCTATACGATCATCTCGGGCGGGGATGCCGATGGCGAACAGGCGGTCGATGTCGTGGTGCAGGTGACGCTGGACCGCCAGACCGAGGATTACCTGATGCGGTTTGAAACCGCCGTGCGCCAATGCCCGGAGGTGCGCGAATGCTTCCTGATGACCGGCGATGTCGATTACTGGCTGCGCATCCGCACCGAGAGCGTGCGGGCCTATGAGGCGATCCATGGCGAGATCCTCTCGCGCCTGCCGGGGGTGCGGCGGATCAGTTCGAGCATTTCGATGCGCGACGCCATGCGCCCGCGCCGGTCGAAACCGGGCAGGCGGGCATAACTAGCGGGCCTAATGCTCTCCCATCGCGCCCGCCACGGTCTTGATGATCGGTTTTAGCAGATAGCGCAGCACGGTGTTGCTGCCGGTCTTGATTTCGACCGTGGCGGTCATGCCGGGCTGGATGGCGATGGGCTCGCCGGGGCGGCGGACCATGCTGCGCGTGTCCACCCGGACGTGGACGCGGTAGAACACGCGATCCTGCCCCGCCCCCGCGCCATTTTCGGTCAGCGTGTCGGGGCTGATATAGGTCACCTTGCCCTCGGCCGAACCGAAAATGCTGGAATCATAGGCGTCGAATTTGACCGAGGCGCTTTGTCCGGTGCGGACATAGGCGATGTCGGTGGGTGAAACCTTGGCCTCGACGATCAGCTCCTGCCCGGTCGGCACGATCTGTAACACTTCATCGCCCGGACGCAGCACGCCGCCGATGGTGGTGAGATGAACGTTCTTCACAATGCCGTCGGTGGGCGCGACAAATTGCGTTTCGCCCAGCGAGGCGCGCCGCTGCGTCAATATCTCGCGCGCGGTCACCAGTTCCTCGTTGCTCTTGGCGTAATCGGTCTGAAGCTCCTGATAATAGCGGTTGCGCAGATTGGCGATCTGGCTCTGAATATCGCTCTGCTGCCGCTCCAGCCGCAGGATTTCGGACCGGCTGACATCGCCCTGACGCAGCAGGGGCCGGTTCATCTCCAATTCGCGCGTGGCCAAATCGAGCTGATGCTGGAGCGCGGCGACCTGATCGGTAAAGGCCATCCGCCGCTTGGCGAAAAGCGCGCGTTGGCTGGCGACAAGGTTGGGGAATTTCTCCGCCTCGCCGCCAAAAGCCAGCGGGCGGTCGAACAATTCGGCATTGATGCGCGCCTGCTGCGCCTCCAGCCCGCCGACCTTGGCCGCGCCTTCGTCCACCGCTGCGCGCACCTTGACCTGATCCAGCGTGACCAGCTTCTGTCCCTTGCGCACGCTGTCGCCCTCGCGCACGAGAATTTCGCTGATGACGCCGCCGTCGGTGGTCTGCACCACCTGCACGCGCCCTGCCGGGATCACCTGCCCGGTGGCGCGGCTGATCTGGTCGAGATGGGCCACGCTCGCCCATCCGATCGCGCCCGCCAGCGTGGCCACCGAAAGCCAGATCACCCGGCTGCCGCGCGGACGCTTGCCCGAACCGGGCATCTTGGCATGGCTGGTGCCGGTCAGGCGCAGATTGCCGCCGCTTGCCATGGCTTTATTCCTTATCCTGTTGGGGAGATTGTCCCGGCACTTCGCGATTGGCGGCGGGGGCCGGTTTGGGGCGCAACTGGTTCAGCACATCGGCCGTCTTGCCATCCAGCGCCAGACGCCCGTCGATCACCACCAGCACCCGGTCGACAAAGGAGAGCAATTGCGGCTTGTGGGTGACCATCACCACGGTCTTGCCCGCGAAATGGCCGAAGATCTGTTGCAGCGCGCGCAATTCCGTTTCCGGGTCCAGATTGGCCGTCGGCTCGTCCAGCAGCAGGATCGAAGGGTCGGTCAGCAACAGCCGCGTCAGCCCCACCAGCGCCCTTTGCCCCCCCGACAGGCCAAAGCCGCCCTCCGAAATCGGCAGGTCCAGCCCCATCGGGTGCTGGCGCAGCAATTCGGAGAGGCCAGTGCGCTGCGCCGCGGCCAGCAGGCGCTCGTCATTGGGATTGGCGATGCCCAGCGCCAGATTGTCGCGCAGCGATCCGCTGAGCAGATCAAAGGATTGCGGCAGATAGATCAGTTGCCGCCGCAGATCGTCCTCGGCCACTTGCGAGATTTCCACCCCGTCCAGCGTGACCTGCCCCACGGCGGGGGCATAAAGCCCGGCCATCACCTTGAGCAGCGTAGATTTGCCCGACCCGACCGAGCCGATGATGCCCACCTTCTCGCCCCGGTTGATGAACAGGCCGGGGATGTCCACCCCCGAACGCGCGCCGGGATAGGCGAATTGCACATTGGCCAGACGCATCCCTGCCTGCACCGGTCCCATGCGCAGCATTTGCCGGTCATGGGGATGGTCGCTGGGCAGGCGCAGGATCGAATCGAGCGCCTGAAGCGAGGAGCGCGCATAGCTCCATTGCACAATCAGATTGGGCAGCGCGGCCACCAGCGGCCCGTTGATCCGCCCGTTGATGATGGTGCAGGCGATCAGCCCGCCCATCGTCAGCCGGTGATCGGCCACCTCATAAACGCCCAGCACGATGATCCCGACATAGGCCACCTGTTGCAGCACATTGAACGTGCTGCCCGACAGGGTGGACCAGCGGCGCACCTGATTGTCATGGCGATGCACGGTATCGACCAGCCGGTTCCACCCGGCCAGCATGTGCCAGCCCCCCAGATTGGCCTTGATCGTTTCCGCCGCGCCCAGCGCCTCGACCAGCAAGCCGTTCTTGCGATTGCCCGATACTTGCGACTTATGCGCGTCTTCGCGGATCATGCGCGAAAACAGCATGGCCGCGCCGATCGCCAGCGGAAAGGTCAGCGCCGGAATAATCACCACCGACCCGCCGATGCCATACATCACCACCATGAACAGCAGCGCAAAGGGCAGATCGGCCAGAATGAACAGCGAGGCCGAGGCCATCACCGCGCGTACCTGCTCCAGCCCGCGCAATTGCGCCGCCATTGTGCCGACGCCCGGCGGGCGGGCATCCAGCCGCACCGATTGCATCCGGGCGAAGAAATATTCCGACACTTCGGCGTCGATGCTGGACGCTTCCTCGTCGATCAGAAAGGCGCGCGTGTTGCGGATCAGGAAATCGACCAGCAGCGCAAAAGCCATGCCCGCCGTCAGCACCCAGAGCGTATCAAAACCCGCGCGCGGGATCACGCGGTCATAGACCTGCATCGAATAGATCGAGGTGATGAGCGCCAGCACATTGATGACCACCGTGGCCGCCGTGGCGTCGACAATCATCCGCCGTCGCCCCAGAATGGCCGCGCGAAACACCGCAAAGGCCGACTGGTGATTTTCCGCGCCCGCTGCGTCGGGAAAGGAGAGCTGAACCAGCCGCAAACCCGGCGCCCATTCCACCTCGGCCAGTCCGCTGGCGGTGATGGCGCGGATATGGTCGGGCCCTTGCCATTGTTCGGCCATGGCCCAGCCAAGCTGGTTCACATAGACCAGCATCGGGAAATCCTGAGGTCCGGGCCGCGTTTCCAAGGCCACGGGCGCATCCCATCCGGCCATTTCGCTCAGCCGCCACGGCGCCTCGGGATCGTCCAGCGCAAGGTCGATGGTGACGGCCGATTGCCAATCCGGCGCAAGGCGAATGCCCCGCCGGCGGGCCAGCGCAGCGGCCAGATCGAGCAGGGGAAGCGTCACTTGTGTCGTCCTTCTTCGTTGGTATTCGTCTCATTGCTGCGCAGCAAAATCCGCATCGCCGCCGCCGAGGCGCTGTAACGCACGTCGATCGCGTCCAGATCGGCTGTCATCGCCTCGCGCACGGCGTTCATCACATCGAGCCATGTGCGCCGACCGCTGACGAACTGGCGGACATAGCTCTCGGTGATCTTGTGGCTGTCTCCGGCCAGCGCCCTTGCCCCTGCATCGCGCGCCCGCGCGCTGGCATATTCGATCAGATCATTGCTGGCCGTGGCCTTGAGATCCTGCGCCACCGAGGGGGCCTGAAGCTCGCTGGCCTGTTCGCGCAGGCGGGCCGCATGGGTGGCAAAGATTTCCGAAAAGCCCCCCGTGGTCTGCATCCGCACCGACAGGCCCACGCGGTGTTTGTAAATCTCGTCATACGTATAGGAGGCAAAGAGGCCCGGCAGGCGCGAGGCGGCGGTGATCCGCGCATCATCGCGCGCCACTTGCGCCTCGGCCTGAACCCGGCGGCGCTGGGGGCTGGCCGCGATCATCCGCTCGGTCAGCGCGGGCAGCTCCCAATGCGGCCATGCGGTGGGTTCGGCAAAGCCGGGGGCCAGCACGATATCATCGCGCACCACCAGCCCGGACAGACGCCCCAGGGCGCTGGCCCTTTGCGCGCGGACCAGATCGAGCTGCTGCGCCACCTGCAACCGGCGCGAATTGGCCAGTTTCAAATCGGCCTCGGGGCTGACCTCCTGCGCCACACGGCGGCGCATCGAGGCCACCATGTCATCCATCACCGCCAGAATGCCGACCAGCACCTGTTCATGCTCGCCCAGCCGTTTGGCGTCATGATAGGACTGGTTCACCTCCAGTTCGAGGTCGAGCACGGTTTCGGCCAGACGATAGAATTGCGCCTGCCGACTGGCCTTGGCCCGGTCGATGGTGGCGGGAATCCGCCCGTTGGTCCACAGCGGCAGATCGACATTGGCCGTCACCTGACGGCTGAGCAAAATGGCGCCATATTGGTTGAACTGGATCGACATGGTGGGCAACCGGCTGAGCCGCGCCGCCGTCACATCCACTCCCGCCGCGCGCAGCGATGCCCGCTGGGAAGCGACCGAGGGATGATGGCGCACCGCCTCCTCGATCAGCCCGGTCAATTCGGGATTGAAGGCCAGAGCGGGCGTGGTTTCCTCGGGCAGCGCGATGCGGTTTGACGCCGCCGCGCCGGGGCCGGGTTGTTCGACCAAGGGCATTTCGGGCTCAGCCACGGTTTCGGGGGCGGGCGGGCCATAGACGGGCGGGCCATGGACAGGCGGGGGCTGATCCGCAGCCGGTTGCGATGCCGAAGCGGCGGCGCTCCCCATGACGCCCGCCGCAATCAGCCAACCGGCCATCCCAAAACGCAGGGCCGCCCTATATCCCTGTCCGGGCCACCGCGTCGTCGCGCATGGCCGCTTTGCCTTTCCCACTTGCCCCATCCCCTCATGTGCGCCCGCGACCGATCCCGAACGGGTCGCAAGATCCGGTAATGTCTGAAATTCGCGCTTTCCCATGGCTTTCAGGCGGTTCCTGAATGTGTGCCCCCGGGCCTTGTTCAAGTGAAGCCGCGAATGGTCGAGAATGGCGCAACCCGTTTGGGCGGATGTTTGGCATTAAGATAATGATTCAACACAATTTCATATGCCTTGAAGGGAGGCCGGGGGCAGGGCGGGGTCGGGCCATGTCCAACGGTTTTCGTTCCATATTCCGCCCCGATGCCATGCCTGAGACGCAACAGGGGCGACGACGCGCCATGCGCCGCCGCCCCTGTTGCGTCTGGATCAGCCGATGACGTTGGCGCTGGTCATCGCCGCGATCTGCGTCTGGGTCAGACCGTGCAGCACGCCGATCTCGGTCAATTCGGCGGCGTGGACATAGCCATTGCTGCCATTGGCCGCCTGCCAGTGCCAGACGCCGAAATTGACCGCAGGCGCGCCGCTGCCGCTGTCATTCGGATCGGCCAGGGCAACGATGAACACCGCATCGGTGTTGCCAACAGCGGCCAGCGCCTTGTTGAGCAGGTTGCTGCCCGCGCCGAACACCGAGGCCACGCCCGAAGCATCCGCGCCGAAGCTGTCGGTCACCACGACGACTTCCTGAGCCAGCGTGGAGGGCACCGCGCCCAGACTGATCGCCGAGACATCGCCCGCGCCATTATGCGCGGTGTGCGAGGACAGGGCCGAGAAGTTCAGGATATCGTGGCCCATGCCCGACCCGGTGGTAAAACCGGAAATCGAGAAATCGACCGTATGCCCATTGCTGCCCGCCAGCGTCGAGAAGGCGATCGTATCGGTGCCGCCCTTGGCGCTGGTGCTGCCGGTCAGGTCGATCGTGTCGCCATAACCGCCGCCCGCGAATGTGTCATTGTTGTTGGTGCCATAAAGCGTTTCGGCCCCGCTGTGATAGGTGGCCGCATCGTCGCGGATGTAGAGGCCGCCCGTGCCGGTGAAGCGCGACCAGCTCATGCCGCTGACCTGATCGGCCGAGACGGTGAGCTGCCCGGTGGTGTAATCCAGCCCGACATGGCTGAACACGTTGAGCAGCGTGTGATTGCCCCCGCTGATCGCATCGGCCATGTTGGCCGCGCCATTGACGGTCAGCAGGCTGTTGACGCTGGCGTCGATCCCGCTGAAGTCATGATAGGCGGTCGGCGTGGTGGCCATCACGGTCAAGGCGCCGCCATTGCCGCCGGCGGCAAAGGCATGGCCATCGGCCTGATTGTCATTCATCAACAGCGCGTGATCGGTCAGATCGCTCCACAACCCGCTGAAGCTGGTGCCGCTGTAATGCGTCAGGTCCAGCGTGCCGACGGTCACATGGCTCAGATCCAGCGTGCCGCCCGAGGCGCCCGTCACCGCCAGCTTGCCGCCGGTGACGGTATAGGTGCCGGTTTGGGCGTCATAGCTGTACACATGGCCCGCGTCATAGATCGTGCGGCCCGAGACATAGGCATAGCCCGAGGTCAGCGTCTGGCTGTTTTCCACCTTGATCTGCATCGTGGTGGGCATCAGCCCGGCCCCGCCCGCCACCAGCGTGGTGCTGGCCTGAACATCCAGCGTCGAGGAGAGGCCGGTGTTGGCGATGTAGTAGCCGGGCGTCTGGGCGCTGTCGGTCCAGTTGACGGTGGTGACCGCCTGCGTGGCGTTCAGCCAGAGCGCGCCGGTGCCGCTGATCTTCATCGCGCCCGCCGCATCGAACTGTTCGGCCAGCATGGTCAGCGTGCCCGCCACCGAGATGGCATTGGCGGTGACATCGGCGGTATCGACGAAGGAGACCGTCGACCCCACGATCCCGGTCAGATTGACCGACAGGCCTGAGGCGATATTGCCGCGCACATCCAGGATGCTGTCGCTCTGGCCGTTCAGGATCACGCGGCCCGTGCCATTGGCGCTGAGCGAGGCGAGCTGGGCGGCATTGACCTTGACGGTCTGCTGCGCGCGCAATGTGCCAAGCGCCAGCTTGCCCTGGCCATCCGAAAGCGCGCCATTGCCATCCACGGCCAGACCGGAAAGCCCCGTCAGATCGAGATTGGCCGAAATGCCCGACAGATCGACCGTGGCCGAATTGGCGCCCGGCAGGGTCGAGAGCGTGCCATTGTCATTGTCCGCCAGCACCACGGCCGCGCCGTCAAAGCGGCTGCCCGCGCTGCCCGCGTTATTATAGGCCGCCGCGCTGGTGCCGTCGCCGGTGATGGTCAGGCCGCTGGCCTGGCCGCCCTTGATGACAAGCTGGGCGCTGGAACCGGCAATCGACAGATCGGCATTGGCGTTGTCGGCAAAGGAGACCGCGATGCCATCCTGCACATGGGTCAGATCGACCGTGCCGGTGATGTCGGACATGTCGCCCTGAATGTCGATCGTGCCGCCGCCATTCTGCGCCGCCTTGGTCAGCGCCAGTTGCCCGGTCATTTCGCGCGCCGTCACGCTCAGAGTCTGTCCGGCGACCAGCGCGGGCAGATCGACCAGCTTGGTCGCGTCCGTGCCGTCGGCGAACTTGCCGCTGCCGTTGATCGTCAGGCCCGCCAGCACATTGGTGGTGGACAGGGCCGTCAGGTCCAGATTGGCGGTGATGCCGCTCAGGTCGGCCGTGTGGGCGGTGGCCATCTGTTGCAGGGCGCTGGTGTCGGCCGTGCTGATCTGCGGCACAGTGCCGGTGATCCCGGCATAGACCGTGCCCGCGCCATTGATGGTCTGGTGGTCGAGCTGGTCGATGCGCCCGACAAGCTGGCCCGAGGCATTGACCGTGGTCTGGCCAAGGCCGGTTTCGCTGCCGTCCCGGAAGCTGACGGCAACGCTCTTGGCCACATTGGTCAGCACGACATGGGTGTTCACCGTGCCCTGAATGTCAAGGAGCGAGCGGTTCGCGCCATTGACCGTGCCCGACAGGTTGAACCCGTTGTTGCCCGCCAATTGGTCGGCATTGACCGTCAGGCTCTGGGTCGCGCCCAGCGTGGGCAGCAGCAGTTCATAGCCGCCGTTGCCCAGCGTATAGCCCGCCGTATAGTTGATCCAGCTATTGCCTTCGCGATAGTTGATCACTGTGCCGCCGCGTGTGCCGTCCTGCGCGATGCCGCCGGTGCTGCTGTCGCTGCCCAGCGACGTCAGGTCGATATTGGCCGTGACCGAGATCAGATCGACATTGCCGAATTCATTGACATAGGCATCGGTCCCCGCCGCCAGCGCCAGAGTGCCCGCGCCCGAGATGTTGATATTGTTGTAGACCTGATCCGGGCGCAGCGTGAGCGTAACGCCGGTGCTGACCGCCGTGCCGCTGTAGGCCGACCAGTTGTCCCAGTTGGAGGGATAGGACTGACCATGCGCCAGGTTGCGGATATTGGTGGCGTTCGAGCCGAAATAGACCGCAAAATCGGTATTGAGCGCGGTCAGGTCGAGATTGGCCGCAATATTGCCTTCCACCCCGACAAAGCCGCTGCCGTTCAGCGTGAAGCCGGTGCCGCCGCTCAACTGGCTTGCATTGACGATCAGCCCGTTCGACCCGTCAAAGCCGGGCAGCGTGATCGCATAAGTGCCGTTGGTGAACTGGCCCAGCCCCGCGTTCCAGGTGATCGCGGCCGCGCCATTGGGCAGATAGGACGAACCCGCCGCGCCATACGAAATGTCAATGTCGACATGGCCATAAATATTGGGCAGCGTCAGATTGAAGCCGGCAGGATCATTGACCGTGTTGGTCAGATCGGCATTGGCGGTCAGCGTGTTGATGCCCACCACACCATAGCCGCTGCCGTTCCAGCGATAGCCGTTATATTGCGTGTCGAAATAGACGCCGCTGGCCACAGCGCCGTCCATGACCACATTGACGCCATCGTCGATCAGCACCGTGGCCGAACCGAAGCTGCCCGCATAGTTCAGGACGGTGCCCTGACGGCTGCCGAAATTGAGCGTGACCAACGAGGCGTTGATCTGCGAGAAGTCGCCATTGACCAGCCCGTTGCTGAGCAGATCCTCGACATGGGCGATCAGCACCTTGGCGCCTACCGCATTCCCGCCTTCGTCCAGCATCAGCGAACCATTGCTGTAATTGCGCGTGTCGAGCGAAAGATCGGTGGCGTCGCGCGAATAGATCGTGACGGTCTGATCGGCATTCCACGTCTGCGGCAGATAGGCCGAGAGCGTGTTATACGTGCCCGAAATCGAATTGGCGATCGTGGTCTTTTGCCCGCCGGTCAGCGCGTTGAAGCCCACCGTGATCGAGCCGTTGTTGGTGACCGGATTGCCCTGACCGTTCAGCCCGGTGACCAGCGCGACATTGTGGTCATAGGCATAGGCCAGATCGATGCTGGTGGTGATATGCGACAGGTCGATGGCATGGCTGGCATCGCCCAGCGCGCCATAGACGCGCACCACATTCGAGCCATCGCCCAGAATGTAATTGCCGTCGAGCTGGTTGCCGATCACCTCCATGGTCGACTGATCCGAGAGGGTGATCGAACCCTTGCCGGTCGAGCGGGCGTCCTCGGTATCATCGCCGCCATAGGGATTGGCCACGATGCCGTCCCAGAAGCTGAGACCTGAGGTAATGCCCAACAGCGAGAGGTCGCTGCCATCGACATTGCCCACGACATAGGTCGTGCCCGAGCCCGAAACCGAATGCCAGTTGGCCTGATCGGCGCGCAGCACCAGCTCGTTGCCGCTGCCCAGATAGAGCTGGCCGTAATTCCAGCCATTGGTGTAGGACAGGGTGTTGAGCTCGTTGCGGGCGATGGTGGTGGGCGTGTTGAGCGCGGTATAGGCCGTCACATCGCGCGAGGTCAGCGAAGTGTCCTCAAAGGACAGGGTCGACTGGATATGCGTGAGGTCGACCAGCGCGTTGGCGCCATCGGCCACATCGCCGCCGATATTGACCGTGCCGCCGCTGGTGAACAGGCCATTGGCCTGCGTGGCGGTCAGGCGCAGCCAGTTGTCGCCATTGATGCCCAACTGATTGGAATCATCGACCGAATTGGTGAAACTCATGGGTGTCATCACATGGGTCAGATCGACCCAGCCCGAGACGATATTGCCCGAGATCACCACCGCGCCGCTGCCCGAGACGGTATGGCCGCTGGCCTCCAGCCCGGTCATGGTCAGCACCGCATTGTTGGCCAGCGTGAAGAGATCGACCGGCACATAGGCCAGCGGATCGGCCGCCGCCGACAGGTCGGTGTCCTGACCCACGGTGACGTTCAACTGCGCCGCCGTACCGCCCACGGTCGAGAAGCCGCCATCCGACAGCGTCAGCGTGCTGGGCGTGGTCAGCGCGCCATCCGGGCCCGCCGTGCGGCCCGAAGGCGTGTAGAGATAGATCGAGAGCGTCTCGCCCTCCACCATCGTCACCGTATAGGTCGTCGAACCCGAAGCGCTGTTCCAGCCAACCACCTGATTGTTGCCGCCATTGACGTTGGTGGTCACATAATAGCGGTCGCTGTCGGGATTATAGGTGTGGGTGCCATAGGCGTCGGTATAGCTGTAGGCGCCGTGGTAATTGTTCTGGAAATTGGCGGTGAACGTATAGGTGCCGGTGGCGGTGGCCGTGAACTGGAAGTTCTCGAAGGCGCCGTCGCTGTTGCCGCCGGTCAGCACGACGCCATTGTCGGTCGCCGCGATTTTGCCGGAAAGCCCCGCGTTTGCGCTCTGGAGCGCGCTGGCCCATGCCGCATTGGTGGCAAAGGCGGTGGAGAACACATGCGCCAGATCGGTCTGGTTTGACAGGTTGGTCGTGGCTGATGCCGCATAGGGCAGCTCGATCGTGGCATAGGCATTGCCGGTGATATACTGGTCGCTGGCCTGCTCGGCGCTCAGCGTCAGGACCGTCTGGGCCTGCGCCGTGCCCGAGACATTGACCGTGGCCAGACCGCCCGCATCCGCGCTGTCCAAGAAGGACAGGGCGATGGTGGCGGGCAGATAGGTGAGATCCAGCGAGCTGGAAATATCGCCTTGCAGATCGAGCGTACCGGTGCCGGTGATGGCCAGTTGCCCGGTCAGCTCGGCCATGGTCAGGCTCACCGTCTGGCCGGTCAGGACCGGCAGGGTGATGTAATGGCCATTGTCCACCAATTGCCCATGATGCGCCCCGGCGGCGGTTTCCACCGAGAGCAGAGCCTGCGTCAGGTCGATGCCGGAGCTGACCGAGGAGAGGTCGAGCGCGCCGGACAGATGCCCGCCATTGCCCCCGCCCAGCACGATCAGCGTGCCGGCACCCGTGATGGCATGGGCCGAAATCTGGGCGTCATGCGCGGTCAGATGCGCGCCCATGCCCAGCGCCACGGTGCCAAAGGCGCCGCTTTCGCCATTGTCCTTGAAGGACACGTCAATCGCCGTGCCCACGCCGGTCAAGTCGGTGTTGGCCGCAATATCGCCCGCCACCACCAGATGCCCGCTGCCCGCGACTGCGGCGGCCAGAGCCCCGGCCAGTTGCGCGGCATCGACATAGAGCGTCTGCGTGGCGGCCAGAGTAGGCAGCAGCACGCTGTAGGCTTCGCGCGTAACGGTGTTGCCCGCGCTGCTCACCAACTGGTTCAGCACGATGGTGTTGCGCGACGTGTTCGCATCCAGCGCCACGCCCTGCGCGCTCATGCCGCGCAGATCGATATTGGCGCTTACTCCGCTCAGATCGGTGCTGCCCGAGGTCAGCACCTTGGTCACGGTCCCCGTCACATGGTCGAGCAGGCCCGCATTGGCCGCGTTCACATGGGCGGCCGTGTCGCTGAGCGAGGCAAAGCTGACGCTGGCGTTCGGGCCTGCGGCGGCAAGGATTGCGCTGGCCTGCGCCACGGTGACTGTATCGGTCACGATGATCGCGGCGGCCCCGCCCAGGAAGGTTGCGCCATGGGCGGTAATCGCGGCGGCAACATTGGCTGCGCTGTCGCTCAGCGTGAAGAGCACCGGCGCCGAGACGCCATTGGCCGTGGCCAGACCATAGAGCGTATAGGCCTGTTCGGCGGTGGCGGCGGTGGTGACGGTGATCGTGCCGGTCACGCGGGCCGCAATGGCGCCGGTGATCTGCGCGGTCAGATTGGCGGCGGTATCGGCCACCGAGTAATAGATATGCGCGCCCGAATTGGCGCCCAGCCATGCCAGTTCGACACCTTGCGTGGCATTGGCCGCATTGGTGATATGCACCCCGCCCGAAAGACGCGCCAGATCGGCCACGCCCAGCGCGGTCACATGCGCCGCCGTGTCGGCAATGCTGAGCAGCAGATGGGTCTTTTCGGTGGTGGCATTGGGGAAGGAGCCGCCGCCGTTAAGGCCGTTGTAGAAGTTCTGCAGAATGGTCTGGGCCTGCGCGGCGGTGGCCGTGCCCGTGGCCGAGATCACCGCATTGGCGGTCAGCTTCGTATAGGAGCCCGCCCCCATGGTCATCAGATGGGCGACCGTGTCGGAGACGAAATCCACGCTCTGCGATGCCGCCGAACCCAGCGCCGACACCGCCACGCCCGAGGTCAGCGTGACCCCGCCGACACTGTCGAGGAAACGGGCATTGGCGGTGATGGCCGAGGCGATGTTGGCCGCGCTGTCGCCCACCATGTCGATGGTCAGGCCGTGCAGCCCTGCGGCCTCCAGCGTGGCGGCATTGGCCGCGCTGGTGCTGCCCGTCACTTCCACGGTGGTTGCATCGGTCAGGAAGGTCCAGTTGCCGTCCGTCGTATGGCGCGCCACCAGGGCGGCCGCCGTATCGGCCACATTGTAATGGACCAGCGCGCCATAGGTCGCCGCAAAGGCGGATGCCTGCGCCGCATTGGCGGTGCCGGTGACGGTGATCGAGCCGCCGCCAAAGGCCAGTGCCGCCTGCAGATCCGTCGCCGCACCATTGCCCAGCGCCGCCAGAGCCGAAGCGCTGTCGGAAACGGTGAAGGTGATGCCGTTCCAGTTCTGGCCGTCGACCTGCTGCTGGTTATTGGCCTGATAGGTCAGATTGGCCGTCACCAGCGCGGCGGCATCGGCCAGCGAGACCGGATCGGTGATCGTGATCGTCCCGCCATTGACCGAGGCGCGCTCGACCGCCTGATCCACCAGCCATTGCGGCGCGGCGGCAAAGTGGGCCAGCGTGTCGGCCACCGAGAAAGTGGCCATGCCCGAGCGGAAGAAGTTGATGTTATACAGCACGCCCACATCGGCCAGCGTGGCGGCGGTGGTTGCCGTCACCGTGCCATGCACGCTGTAGAGGAAGCCGTTGTTCGCCCAATCCAGCGTGGCCAGATTGGCCGCCGTATCGACCAGATTGCCCAGGATCGCGGCATTGGCATTGCTGCCCAGCGCGGCCGAAACATCGGCGGCCGTCAGCACCGGCGCGGCGGCGGCATCGGCCAGCGTGATCGTGCTGGCCGCATCCAGCGTGGCGACGGTCTGTCCGTCGAGTTGTCCGGCCGTGGCGGTCAGATGCGCGCCATGGTCCATGGTCAGCGTGCCGCCGTCGAACAGGATCGTGTTGCTCGCGGCAATCCCGGTCAGGTTGATCGACTGGTCATCCAGCGTGCCGGTCACTTCGACCGTGCCGCTGCCCAGCACCTGAAGGGGCATATCGCCGTCAAGCTGCGCGGTGGTCAGCACCAGCGTCTGGCCATTGGCCAGCACCGGCAGGGTCAGCGCCAGCGTGCCGGTCGCATCGACCAGATGGTCGAGCGCGGCCCCGCCGCCCACATGCAGGCCGGTAAACTGGGTCAGGTCAATCGTGGTTGCCGAAACATGGCTGAGATCGGCCACCAGCGAGGAGGAATGGGCGGTATCGTCCACCACGACCAGATGGCCGCTGCCGGTGATCGTCTGGCCCGAGGCATGGAGCGCCTTGACCGTCAGGGTCAGGCCGGTGCCAATGTCGATGGCATTGTCGATATTGTCCTGCAGCGACAGGTGCAGCGTATCGGCCAGACCCGAAAGGTCGAGCGAGACACTGGCCACATCGCCGCGAACATCGGCCGTGCCGCTGCCCGAAAGTGCCAGCGCGCCGCCGCCCAGTTGGTCGGCATTGACCAGCAGGGTCTGGCTCGAAACCAGCGTGGGCAGGGTGAGGGCATAGGAGGCCGTGGTGGCATCCTCCAGAACGCCGCCCGCCACATGCAGGTTGGTGATGCCCGTCAGGTCGATAGTGGCCGCCACCGCGCCCAGATTGGCCGCCGAGGTCAGCGCGCTGGCCGCGCCCCCGCGACCCAGCACGATCAGCACGCCCGAGGCATTGTGGCCGGTGTCGGCCAGGATCGTCTGGCCGGTCAACTGGTCGCTGGCCATGGTCAGGCTGCGGCTGTCGGCAACGGTGATCTGCGCGCCCGATTGCGGGTCGGATGCATCGGCAAAGCTGATGGCAATCCCTGCAGCAATCGCGGTCAGGTTGGTATTGGCCGCGACATCGCCCTGAACATCGACCGTGCCCGCGCTGCCGAGAACGCTGAGCGTATCGGCCTGCGCGGCGGTCAGCGCCAGCGTGAGGCCTGCACTCATCGTGGGCAGGGTGACGGTGGCGCTGCCTTCGGTCAATTGCCCGCTGGTGACGGTGAGCGCGCTGTCATGGGTGAAGTCGATGGTCGCCGGCAGCACGTTGGAGAGATCGGTGCTGGCCGAAACGCTGGTGATGTCCACGGTGCCATTGCCGTCCACGCTGCGTCCATCGAGCAGATGCGCGTCGAGGCTGAGCGTATAGGTCGCGCCATTTGCACCGGTGATGAAATGCACCGAGGCATTGGCCGCGCTGCTGAACGTGCCGGTGAAGGTCGCGTTGGCGTCGATGATCGCGGTCACATGGCCGCTGGTCGAGGTGATGGTGGACAGGTCCGAGGCCGCATTCGAGGCGATGTCGACAATGCGCGCATCGCCCGCGCCCACATCCAGCGTCACCCCGTTGACCTGCGCATAGGACATGATCAGCGCTTGCCCCGCCACCCAGGTGGGCAGCGTCAGGTTGGTGACCGTGCCCGACGTGGCGTGCGAGAGGTCGAGGCTGGCGCCCACGGCGCTGAAATCCTGGTTGGTGAAACCGCCGGTGATGCTCAGCACGCCCCGGCTCTGGCCCAGACCGCCGTTGACCGCGCCCGCCAGAACGCTGGCGCCCGCAAAGCGCGCCGCGCTGCCGCTCAGCGTCACGTCATGGTCGATGGTGACCACCGCATTGCCCAGCGTGCCGGTGAAGGTGGCGTCCTGCGTCACCTCCCAGTTCACATTGGCGACGGTCAGGTTCGACAGGTCGGCCGTGACCGCGCCGCCGCCGACCAGATCCACCGTGCCCGCACCCGTGATGGTCAGGCCGCTGGCGGCATTGACCGGCATGGTCAGCGTAGCGATGGCATCGACCGAAACCGGCGCGCCGTTGAGGTTGGCGCTGCTTAGCAAGGTGTTGCCCGTCACATGCACGGCCAGCGTGCCGGTGCCGGTGGTGTGGATGCCCGACATGTCGAGCGTGGCGCCCGGCCCGCTGGCGGGACCGTTGACCACCACGGTCAGGCTGGTGCCGCTGGGCACGGTCAGGTTATTGCCCGCGGCCGAGGAGGCGAAATCGGCCTCGGCGGTGTTGAGCACCAGCGCGGCAACGCCGGTGGGCGAAAGCGTGGGCAGATGGGCGATTGTGCCGCTATAGGCCGACAGATCGACCGTATGGGCGGTGATATGGCTGAAATCATCGCCGCCGTTCAGCGTGCCGGTGCCGGTGATGTTGACCGTGCCCGCGCCCGAAATGGTCTTGCCCGAGGCGACATCGCCGTCGATGGTCAGCGTGGCCCCGCTTTGCACCACAATCGGGAAATTGGCGAGGTTCGAGCCCGAAGGCACCGTGGCGCTCGTGCCGGTGGGCACCACCAGCGAGACCGACAGATGGCTGGTGTCGATATGGCTCAGATCCATCGTGGCCGCGCTGTTGACCAGAATGTTGAGCGCGCCGGTGCCGGTGATGGTGGCCCCGTTCACCTCGGCCTGAT
Source organism: Novosphingobium sp. 63-713 (assembly GCF_001898925.1). NCBI lineage: Bacteria > Pseudomonadati > Pseudomonadota > Alphaproteobacteria > Sphingomonadales > Sphingomonadaceae > Novosphingobium > Novosphingobium sp. 63-713. The sequence continues at coordinate 546,549 of NZ_MKVS01000005.1, read as the reverse complement.
TGAGGATCAGCGTATGGCCCGCCGGGATCGAGGCGGGCAGGGTGATCGTATGCCCGTTGGGGTTGATGCCCGACAGATCGACCGTGGTGGCGGTCAGGTTCGAATAGTCTTCATTGCCGGTGGCCGTGCCGACGACCTTGACCTCGCCGGTGCCGGAAATGGCGATATGGCTGGCCTGATCGGCGGTCATCGTCAGCGTAACGGGCGGGTTGCCGCCGCCGACATTGTTGACGGTGATGCTGCTGCCCGGAATGGCGGCGATATGGGCCAGATCGGCGGTGATCTGCGAAGGGTTGCTGGCGCCGGTCAGATCAGCGTTCTGGCCGATGGACAGGCTGATCGGGGCGGTAACCTGGGTGATGTCCACCGCGTCGCCCTGCGAGTTGACCAGACCGGTCAGTTGCAGCACACCGCCATTGGTGGCGCCCATCACAAGCGGCGCACCCGGCCCGGAGATCTCGTCGGGCGAGAGGCCAAGCGTGTTGCCGTTGAGCGTCTGGGGCAGGTTGAGATGGTTGCCCTGGCTGTCCTGCAGGTAATAATGGCCCGCGCCGTCGCTGCCCAGGCTCAGGCCCGCTGCCGCGCTCATGTCGATATTGTACGAGGCATTGGTCAGGAAGCTGGAGGAGATCGGCGTGCCGTTCTGCGTGCCGTCGGTGGTCAGATAGGTCTGGCCGCCCGTGGTGTTGAAGATCGGCGTGACCAGACCCGCCTGCGACCCGTTGCCGCCCGATGCCGTGGAGACATGCGAAAGGCCCAGCAGGCGCAGGAAGTCGATCTGCAGATTGTCGTTGATGCCGATGTTGACGCCGGTGACATTGGTGAAATTGATGTTCTGCGTCAGCGTGTTGTTGCTGCTGCTGGTGACCACCACGGTGCCGCTGGCCGGATCGGGGGCATTGGTGATGTTGATGATCGTGCCGCCGCTGGCGCCGTTGAAATTGTGCAGCTTGTTGAGCTGGGTGGCCGAGAGCGTGACCGAGGAGGGCGAACCGGCGAAGGCTTCGAGGTCATAGCTGTTGAGATCGCCGCCCAGCGCGATGTTCGAAATATCGACCGAGCCGATGATGACCAGCGTTTCGGTGCCGTGCTGGTTGTTGCCATAGGTGGCGTAATTGATCGACGAACCCGCGCCATAGGCGGTGGGCAGATAGCTGCCGTCGTTCAGATCGTCGGTAAAGACAAAGGTGTTGTTGCCCGAACCGGCGTTGATCGTGACCCTGCCGCCCTGATCGACGCCATTGCCGTCGACACTCACCCCATCGGGCGCAGGCATATAGAGCATCAGGCTGTAGCTGCTGCCCAGACCCGCGCCATTATAGGTCAGGTTGGTCGAGAAGGGCACATTGGTCAGATCGACGGTCTGATTGCCGAAGGTCAGGCCCGCGACATTCAGGTTCGTGACCAGATCATGCGCGTCAAAGTTGAGCGAACCGACCTGCGAAGCGGTGGCGTTGATCGTCTCGATGGTGACCGTGCCGCCGTTATGGGCGCCCAGCAAGGAACGCGCCACCGCCAGCGAGGCGCTGCCCGTCAGCACAATATTGCCCGCCTTGCCAAGGAAGCTCTGGCCATAGGTGGCGATGGTCGAGGCGTAATGGGCCGAGGTGTCGGCAATGTCATAGGCCAGCGAAAGCGTCGAGCGGCCAAGGGCGGCGGCCTGCGCGGCGCTGGCGTAATCGGCGATGGAGCCGTCGGCGATCGCCACGCTGCCCACGCCCGTCAGGCTGAGCGTGCCGGCCAGCACGGCAGCGCCAATGTCGGCCGAGGTGTCGGTGATGCCAAGGATCGAGACATGGCCGGGCAGGGCGGCCTGAAGGGCGCTGGCCTGGGCAATGGTGGCGGTGTCGGTGGTGGAGAGCGCGCCCACATAGGTCAGGCTGAGCTGGCTTGCGCTCAGCGCGCTGGTGATCGAGGCGGCGCTGTCGGTAATGCCGGTGATATGGACATTGGCGTTGACGGCCTGAAGCTGTTCGGCCTCGGCCACGGTCAGCGTGCCCGACACATCAATGCGGGTGGCGGTGGAAAGGAAGGCCGCGCCGCCCTGATGGGCGATCACCGCCTCGATATTGGCGGCCGTGTCGCTGACCGCGCCCAACTGGACGCTGCCCGCCTTGCCTGCCGTAGCCAGATTGGCCAGATCGGCGGCCTGTTGCGCGCTGGCAAGGCCCGTGACGGTGATCGCGGTGATCGTGTCATGCGCGCCCAGCGGCAGGCCCAGAATCTGGGCAGGCGTGCCCGACACGGCATCAAGCAGCGTGACGCCCGCATTGGCGGCGGCCAGCACGGTGGCCACCTGATCGAGGCTGGCCCCGGACAGGGTGGCGGTGATGTTGGTGGCGCCCGACAGGATCGCCGGATTGGCCAGCGCCAGATGCGCGACAGTATCGCTCAGGCTGTAGCTGTTGAGCGCGGCATTGATCGGGGCGGCGTTGGCAATCGCGGCAATCGCGCTTTCCAGCCCGGTCACCTGCGCCACGGTCAGCGGGGCGGCGGCGGTGAAGCCGATGGACTTGGCATAGGCAAAGACATGCGCGTCGGCCGGATTCTGCGTTGCGGCCAGCAGGTTGGCGTAGGTGTCGACCAGCCGGTAGTTGGTGAGCAACTGGGCCGGATCGGAGACGAGCAGCGCCTCGGTATCGGCCACGGTCACCACCACGCCCGCGCCATGCAGCGCCGAGATCAGCGTGTTGAAGCTGCTCGTCACGCCATTGATGGCGTTGGCGATCTGGCTGGAAACGGAGGTGTTGCCCACCAGCGCCTGAAGGTCGGTGATCGCCGCGCTGATCGAGGCAATGTCCTGATAGGCGGCGCTGTTGTAATTGGTGCCCTGCAGCGCCGCGATCTGGGCGTTGAGCGAGGCGGTCTCGGTGTTGATCGCGCTTTCGATGCCCGCCCACAGGCCGGTGGCGGCCCCGCTGCCGTTGGTGGGATGGCCGATGGCGGTGCTGATCTGGGTGGAAACCGAGCCCGCGCCCGAACCGTTTAGCACATTGACCGCCGCCAGCAGGCCCGCGATGGAATTGAGCGTGGGCGTGCCACCATTGGTGCTGGAATCGTCGATGACCAGCGCAAGATTGGCATTTGTGCTGTTGATTTCGGTCTGGAGCGTGGCGGCTGCGGTGCTGATCGCGCTTTCGATACCCGCCCACAGGCCGGTGGCGGCGCCGCTGCCGTTGGTGGGGTGGCCGAGGGCGGCGGTGATCTGCCCGGCGACCGAATTGGCGCCCGCTCCGTTCAGCACATTGATCGCGGCCATCAGGCCCGCGATGGAATTGAGTGTGGGCGTGCCGCCATGGGTGCTGGAATCGTCGATGACCAGCGCAA